>CAZJBG010000065.1:0-10092 GCA_964543925.1 uncultured bacterium | reverse complement strand
GATCACATGGGGGGGGCTGGGGACTCGAAACTCAGGTTCGCGCACCAGGCGGACGACAGCACTCCTTCCGGTCATTGCGAGTCCCGGCGTTCCTGCCGGGACGTGGCAATCTCTCCGGCTGATGGCTCACCGCTGAATGCAAGGTGCTAGGGACTGGGGGCTTGAGGCTGAGGACTCTAAACTCCCAACCCGAAACTCGAAGCTCTTCAATTCCACAGCGGGTGCGTCGGCAGAATGGCCTTGAACTGGCCGATCGTACCCATCGCGCTCAGGCCGCTATCCAGGAAATTTTGCAGGATATTGATCCGCAGATCCAAAGATTGCAGCTCCAGCATTTTCTGCTTTTCCTCCGGCGCAATGGGCAGCGCACTGATGATAATGTGGGTCACCATCTCAATGGGGACGTTCTCCCCCATCAGCAGTTCCAGGTTGTGGGGGGCATCGGCCTTTTCCAGAATCTGCCGAAACGTGCGCAGCACGTTCTTCTGCTTCGTCTGAGCATCCGTAACCTGACCGAACTCCGGAAGCAGCGTCACGGCCCCCCGGCGATAGGCTTTATCGGATTCCACTTCAGCGATCTCCACCCTTACCAGTCCGGTTACGAGGATATTGTACGTCTGCATGCCTCCGTCGTTCTTGAGCTCCTGGACCTGGTTGATAGTGCCCAGGGTGGCGATGCCGTGAAGGGGGGGCGCCCCTTCCTCCTGGCCGTTGCTCTCGGATTTAATGAGCGGGATGGTCACCAGCTGCTCACCAGCCATGCAATCGTCCACCATTTCGATGTAGCGCGGCTCAAAGATATGGAACGGCTGGACGGTCTTGGGAAACAGTACGAATTCCGGCAGCGGGAACAGGGGTGTCGTACCCGAAAAAGATTTAAGCAACTGGTCAACTGTTCCCAAGGCTTACCTGTATCTCCCCGTTATGAATCCTTACAGGATAGGTTTTAAGGCACGCCGCCGGATTATCTACACAACGGCCGTCAGCAATCGAAAATATCCATCCGTGCCAGGGACAGGCCACCGTGCCGTCAGTCACGACACCGGCGCCGATAGCCCCGCCCCGATGCAGGCAGCGGTTATCCAGGGCATAGATCCCGCTTCCTTCCACCGGGGTCCCCTGCCGGGACGGGTGAAAGAGGGCGAGAGAGCGTCCGTCATTCAGCATGATGATACGCTGGCTGCCTCGGGGTAGTTCCGCCACACTCAGGACCGGGGTGAAGCCACCATCCTCAGGCATCCGTCATGGCCAGTATCTCGCTTACCAGGCCCTCGATGCCGGCCCAGGCTTCACCGATCTTGTCGGCCAGCATATAGGCAGGGGTAGAGACAATCTTGTTGGCCCTGTCCGTAATGTGCTGGGTGACCCCGCAGGCCACATGGGCGGTGCCCATCTTCTCGATATCCTGGGCGGTCCGGGCATCGCTGCCGATGGTCAACTGGGTGTTGATCCCGGTGCCTTCCAGGATTTTCGCCAGCATGGCCGGGGCGATACAGATGACCCCCAGCGGCTTGCCGGCGGCTATGATCTCCCGCACCAGACGGTTCACCTCGTCATGGACCCGGCAATTCGCGCCATCAAAGGCATAGCTGGAGAGGTTCTTGGCGGCGCCGAACCCGCCCGGGAAGATCAAGGCGTCCATATCCCCGGCCGCCAGCTCGGCCATATCGACGATCTGCCCCCGGACAATGCGTGAGGCTTCCACCAGCACGTTGCGGGACGCCCCGCTCATCGCCTCACCGGTCATGTGGTTGATGACCTCGGCCTGGTCGATATTCGGCGCCATGGCCAGGACCCCGGCGCCGGCGCGCTCCAGGTGATACAGGGTGGCCACCGATTCAAATATCTCGGCCCCGTCCAGGAAGCCGCATCCCGAAAGGCATACGCCAACTTTTGGCATGATCACATCCTTCACTATCCCCCTAATAGGGAGAAGCCCACAGATAAATTAGAGGCACCCTCTCAGCTTGTCAACTGCTTTGGCCGAAGGGCACCGTCATTGCGAGTCACACCTTCACGGTCCTTTGCGCCCGGGCATTCCTCATCAGCCCCTCATACCCTGCCCGCCGCGCCGCGCTGCCCCGCAACAGGTCATCCCACCGTTCCCGGCTCAGCTCCGCCCAGTCGGCCCAGTCGTAGGTGGTGATGAATTCCCGGGGCATGAAGGCCGGTTCGGGGCTGGGTTGTGCGAACTTGATGTTCCAGGGGCACACCTCCTGGCAGATGTCACAGCCGTAGAGCCACCCGCCCAGCATCTGCGCCTGCTCCTCACTGAAAGCACCCCGGTGCTCGATGGTCAGGTAAGAGATGCATCGGCGGGCGTCGATCTGGTAGGGCCGGTCCAGAGCACCGGTGGGACAGGCGTCCAGGCAGGCGGTGCAGCTGCCGCACAGATCGTCCTCAAAGGGGGGATCAGGCGCCAGGGCCACGTCCAGGAGCAGCTCCCCCAGGAAGACCCAGGACCCGGCCTCCCGGGTGATGAGGTTGGTGTGCTTTCCCGGCCAGCCCAGCCCCGCCCGTTGGGCCCAAACCTTCTCCATCACCGGCGAGGTGTCCACACAGGCGATGCCGTGCACATTGGGATAAGCGCCGGCGACCGCCTTCAGCAGGGCCTTCAGCCGCTTCTTGATCAGCCGGTGGTAGTCGTCCCCCCAGGCGTAGTTGGACCACCGGGGGGAAGAAGTAGCAGTGGCAGTAGCAGTAGCAGCTGAGCCGCAGGACGCGCTTTGGGGCTGATCGCTGATCGTTGAATGCTGACCGCTGGAGGCTGGCAAAGAGGGATGTCCAGTGGCAGTTCCTTCAGGCGGCGCATAGTAGTTCATGGCCAGGGCCACGACCGTTTTCACCGGCGGGTAATAGGCCTCGATGTCGTGCCGCTCGGCCTGCCGCCGGGCTATCCAGTCCATGGCGCCGTGGCGGCCCTCCTCCAGCCAGCGGCGCAAGTCATCCCCCTCCCGGTCCAGGAACTCGGGCCGGGCAAAGCCCACTTTATCGAAACCGAGTTCTCGGGCAGCCTGCTGAATAAAGGGTTTCAGCTCAGCTAACTGGGCGTTGTCCATCATCAGGTGTGGATGATAATTCGTGGGATTTTTGCCAACTCGAAACTCGTAACCCGAAACTCATAACTTCTACACCCACTCCCCCGCCAAATGCCGCTCGGCCCAGTACAGGGCGATAATGGTCTTCACATCGGTGATCTTCCCCTGGCGAATCCACTCCAGGGCCCCATCCATGCTCAGCTCAAACGGTTCGAGGAACTCGTCGCCATCGTAGTTGGTTGTCGTGGGTTGGAGTCCGGTGGCCAGGTAGACCGTGATCTGCTCGTCACTGTAGCCGATGCAGGGATGAATCAGCCCCAGGCGGACCAGGTGTCCGGGCAAGTAGCCAATCTCCTCGGCCAGTTCCCTGCGCGCGGTGGCCTCCGGTTCCTCGCCGGGATCGAGTTTGCCCGCCGGCAGCTCCACCATCACCTGCCCCACGGCATACCGGAACTGGCGCACGAGTATGACGCGGTTATCACCTGGAACCGGCACCATCACCGCCGCGCCGGGGTGGCGGATCGTTTCGCGGATGGAGGTCGCGCCGTTGGGCAGGGCCACCTCGTCCCGCCACACGTCCAGCAATCGGCCTTTGAAAACCGATTGGCTGGCTATGGTTTTCTCCCGAAGGTCAAGGGTCATAGGGCATGAAGGCGGGCGTGAGGGCTGAAAGCCTCAAGATTTCCCCAGCAGCTCCCGGGCCTCTGCCTGCAGCAGGGCATCGCTATCGGATTTCATGGGCAGCCCCACCGCCCGGTCCAGGCTGACCCGGGCCGCCGCGTCCTTGTCCAGCGCCAGTTGGCTCTTGCCCAGCCAGAGGAAATGGCGGATCTCCCCCGGATCCAGCTCCGCCGCCCGGGCGAAGAACTGCTCGGCCTCCTCAAAGGTGGCCTTGGGTGGGGTGGCGTAGACCACCGATGCAATGGTCCGCTCGAACCAGCTCAGGTCGGCCAGTTTGTAGTGCCACTGGCCCATGACGTGCTGCCACGTGTCGGTAACCGGGTCCAGGGCAACGGCCCGCAGGGTATGATCCCGTACCGCGTAGGAGTTGATGATCTTCTGCTTGGTCCCCTCGATCTCCCCCAGGCGGCCGATGAGGATGGCGTAGTAGCCGTGGGCCGGGCCCGAGGTGGAGTCTGCGTCCAGCGCCTGCTGGGCAACCTCAAAGCCTAGGCGTAGCTCCCGCTCCACCACCGCTGCGTCGTCCGTATTGTCCGAGGTGTTGAAATGGTGGCGGGCCAGGCGCCATAGGTAGGGCGCGTCGCTCCCGTATTCGCCCTCCAGCGGTGCCAGCAGCCCATAGGCCCCGTCGAAGTCCTTGGCGTCGTTGCGGTCGTCGATCGCCCGCCAGATGGGCGGCAGCGGGGCCTCCGGTTGGGCGGCCAGCGGCGCGGCCAACGCTCCACACAACCCCAGCAGCAACAGGCCCGTGCCCGTGGTCGAGCAAACCCGCCCCTTCATCAGCGCCCCCGGCTCAACCCCCTTAAAAGAAGTCCAGGTAAACGATCTTCAACTCCCGGCTGAAATATTTCACCTGGCCCTTGTTATGGATGATATCGTTGAAGTCGATCTCAATATGCAGGGTCGGGCCCACCGTAAAGCGCAGACCGGCATTCAGGTAGCCCTTACCCTGGCCCACCGTGTACTTACTGAGACTCTCCCTGAAAACACCGGGGTCACTCGCATCATAATCATCGGTATGGTTATCGTCCAAAGCGAAGTTGAATTCCACGAAGGCCAGGGTGGTGGGACTGAGCTCCTTGTCGAACCCGAAGAACAGGTTGAAGTCATCATCGGTTTTGTCCTCCTCGAGGATGTTCTTGCTCACCCCAAAGTGGCTGCCAAAGTTGCCCAGGACCTGCCAGTTCTTGCTGGCTATCAGGTACACCCCGATGGCCTTCACGTCATACCGGGCCATGGTGAGCTGCGGTTCGCCCGTAAGCGTATCGATGTCGAACGTCTCCTCCCAGAACCTGCCCCGTCCTTGAGTATCCACCCCCAGGGCCATGGCCGGCAGGTTGTAGGATTCATCCAGGAATCGATATTTGAGCTGGGCTTCGGGCATCAGGCGGTTCAGGCTGGGCTTTGCATCGCCGATGAACTGATTGACCCCGTAGCTCATCCCCAACGAGAAGCGGTCGGAAAAGCCGACCCCCAACCGGCCCAGAACTCCGCCGCCGGTCTGCATGAGGATTTCAACCTCATATTCGCCCCTCTGAAGGGTCCCGGCAGTTGGGATGGTGATCAGGGTAGCGGGTGGCACCGCCTGCCCCCACAGGGCAGTTACCAGCAGGAGTGCGGCGACTGGCGTGATGTGCAAGTGTCGGTTTCCGTTCATCGGTTTCCCTCGGTTTGCCTAATGGATGTTGCTGATGCCCAAGTCGCGGCTAATCTAAGGGTAAGCAGTAGCCTAAGTCCAGCCCCGGTGCAGCCCTCTGGCCGTAGCCAGCGGGCGAGGCCGCTAGGGAGCGTCCGGCTCCCCGCCACCGCCGGGTGTGGCCTCCTGAGGATCAACCTGCAGCGAGTCCGCCTGTTCGACGATGTCCAGATTGAGCTCCCCGGCGGTTACCCGGTGGGGGTCCTGGATGCGCACGTGACTGATCACCTGCCCTTCACCCCCTCGTTCGATCACCTCCTGCTCCCCCGTATCCCGGTGAAAGACGTACTGGAACTCGCGCACCCGCTGCATGCCCCGAAGGGGTCCCTGGGGATCATCGCCCCGAAACCACGTCTCGCCAACGAGGTAGCCCAGGGAATCATAGTCCAGGAAGATGGCGCCGATCAGGTTGCCCTGGGTGCTCATGATTTTATAGGCCACCGCGATCTGGATCGTGTCGTAGATCACCTCCGTAAACCGGTCACGAAAATCGGACACAAAATCCACCCCGTAGATGAAGGCGATCAGTTCCCGCGACCTCGGCTCATCGCCAAAGAGTAACTCCCGCAGGATCAGGCTGTCGGGCGTGAACTCCAGCATCCGCTTGACGGAGTTGTCATCGGGCCAGTACGCGTAGGTACGGGTCTTCAGGATCTGGTCTTCTCGACTATACCACTCCAGCCGTCCCACGAAGCCGAGGTCATCGTAGGCCACATTCAGATAGTCGTCATCGTGAATCTCAAAAGGAAAGAGCTTGATCCCGCGCTTGAAGGCCTCCTCATCGCGGTAAAACTCGGTGCGCGGACCGGACTCCTGGGCCAGGAGCAGCGTGGTCAGCAGCAAGAGTCCCGCGGCTAAGGACGGAGCAGAACTACATCGGTTAGATAAGGTTGGAGTCAAGGGCATCTTCTCATGTCGCGCCTGTAAATCTAATCACCCGCACCACCCGACCCGCAAGGTATTTTGAGCCGCCGCCGTCCCGGTTCCCCCGCCGCCATCGGGGACCTGGCAGAGATTGCGCCGCAGGTACTGCAGAACCTTCGCAGTCGAGGCCCCCTCCAGGCCCATCTGGATGCCTGCCTGCGGTCTTCATCACTGCACAGGCCTGAAAAGGGCCTTGACCGGTGCAATCTCAATTATTAACTTTGTATTGCAAAGATAATTACGCCATAATTATAACTGTGGCTACAAGGATAAACTAAATGAACACCGGAACTGACCTGAAAGCACTCGAGCGTAAGGCCTACTTGTCCTATCACAATGATGGACTGCTGGATGCGGGCGTCGGACTGATCTTTTTGATGTTCGGCATTGGAATCGTTTTCGATGTGCCGTGGCTGGCCGGTGTATTCGCTGCGCTAGGTATCTCTTCCTATGCGGGGCTGAAGGCGGCAATCACCATGCCACGAGTGGGACTCGTCCGCTTCAACCCGAAACGTAGACGAAGGGAGAAAAAACAGTATCGATTCTTTCTTGTTTTCTTCACCGCCACGTTTCTGATGGGTATGGCTGGTTGGTTCGGAATTACCGGCGGAGGCGATGCCCTGAATGGGATCAGGAGCGTATTGGAAAAGTTCCCCTTCGGCCTCTTTGGGATCATTAATGCGGTCGTATTAGGTGCCCTGGGGTATTGGCAGCAGGTGAACCGTTCTATGCTTACGCGAGTCTCATGGTTGTTTCGCTGTTTGGTGGGCCGCTGCTTGACATTCCCCTGCCGGTCTATTTTGGCGCAACCGGTGTCGTCATGATTCTGGCCGGGGCAGCACTGTTGATCCGGTTCCTACGCGCTTATCCACTGCCTGCCAAGGAGAATTAAGATGGCAACCAACATAGACCTTCAGTCTCTCGAGGTAAAGGCTTGGTCACCCTATGCCAGGGATGGCTTTTGGGACCTGTTCTTCGGCCTGATGATGTTAAGTGCTGGTCTCAGTACGTTGACCGATAACAGTTGGTTCAATCTATTGCTCATCCCCGCTGTGCTTATGGTGGCGCTGGGGAGGATATTCGTCACCGTCCCCCGCGTCGGTCGAGTCGTGTTCAGCAGGCAACGCGAGCTGAGGATTTTTAAACTGACCATGGGGATCGGCGTTGCGGTCGCGGCTGCGGTTGCTCTGCTCGCCATGACTCAGAAGGACATACTGGAAATCTCAGGTTCGGTGTTCATCGTTTTGCTCTACCTGACCGTTTTTGCCCTGATGGCCTATTACATGAATTATGGACGATTGTTTATCTATGGCGTATTGTTTGCCAACACCCATCTCCTTTGGTCGACCTACGGCGAGCAGGTGGGCGGCATGTCACATCTGGTTTCCGGAATCATCGTCACAACCTTCGGACTCATCACTTTCATACGTTTTCTACGCACCAATCCTCGTCCGCTCATTGGAGAGCCAGATGGCGACTGAAAAGCCCAAGTCGAAGGCCCAAGAATCCATTCTGGAGATCGACAAAGTTATTCACGAGCCCGCTCGGCTTATGATCATGGCCTACCTGTATGTGGTCGAAAGCGCCGACTTCGTCTTTCTGATCCGGCAGACAGGCCTTACTTGGGGCAATTTGTCCGCCCACCTGAGCAAACTGGAGGCTGCGGGCTACGTGGCCATCGAGAAGGAATTTCTCAACAAGCGTCCCCATACCATGCTTCATCTCACGGACGCGGGTAGAACCGCCTTTAGAGAATATCGGGCACGGATCAACAATGTCTTAAAGGTTCTACCCAAATAACAAGTCAGTTCATCAAATAATACAAAATGAGATACAGGGCTTATTGCCGGTCCTCACGCATCCCGGAGGAATCCGTTCGGACTTTTGCGGTCTTCTCTTCTTGGTTGGGGAACACCCGCCGGTTGACGCCGCCTGGGGCAGCCCCGCATGGCCAGCCGTCACCGGAGACGCGGAGGGGGTCCTTTTGCGACTTGACCTTATCTGCCCAGAATTCTGATGGAACCGCCCGAGCTGCGGAGATAGAGCTCCGGCCCACCGCCGTTGATGGTTCCGTGCAGGGCATGGCGGTCTATCCGTCCCCGGATGGTGATGGGTAGCTCGCTGCTGACCCCGCCCCCACTCGACCTGGCATCCACATTCGCCCGGATGCCGGAGGCCAGGTGAACCGTCACGCCGCCGCCGGAGGTCTTCAGAGATGAGTCCCGCTCCGGCTGCTCGATAATAGTGGCGGTGATACTGCCCCCGGATGTGGAGGCTTCCACGGCCCCCTGAACTTCATCGATCCGGATCAATCCTCCCGAGGTACTGACCTTCACCTCTCCACCCGCTGCATCGATGACAATCGAGCCACCCGAAGTGTGAGCCCACACCCTGCCGCTGACGGTACCCAGGTCAATGCCGCCGCCGCTGGTCTTCACATCGACGGTCCCATCGCAGCCGGCCAACTCGATTCGGCCTCCGGAGGTCCGCCCGTAAACCGAACCGTCGATCCGGCCCAGCTTCAGGCCACCACCCGAGGTCTTCACGCGCACCTCTCCCTCCAGGTCGACCACCCTGATCCCGCCGCCCGACGTCTCCAGATCCAGGTTATATCGCTGTGGAACCGTGATTTTATAATGCACCTGAAGACGGTTGCGCCAGGAGTCCCACCAGCCCCGTTCCAATTCACTGCGGATGGAAACATCCTTCCCCGAATGTTCAAACTCCACCACGAAGTCGTCGGGAAGCTCCCTGGCTCCACCAAAGGGCGTCTTTCGCGTGATTTCCACTGTGACGGTCTTGCGGCCCGTCGTCAAAATCTCCACCGATCCCCGCTCGGTATCCATGGTCAGGGTGCCGCCCTCCTCCACCTCGAAAACACGGGTGATGGACTTCCCCTCGGCCGCCGATACGACGGTCGCCAGTATCAGCAGCCCGAGCCAGATGCCAAAGGCCGCCAGGGTGCCTGTTAGCTTAGTTCTCACGATTTTTCCCTCCATGTAGATGACCATCCTTGGTGAGCCTTCCGGCCTAGGGCGCATACTTGCGCGCCGGTTTTAGGTTAGACCGGATGAAAGATAAAAAGGTTGCACCGCCGCCGACATGGCCCGCACCTTGCCGCTGATGGTGCCTCACCCAGCTATTCCGGTATGCGCACATACTGGACGGCCGGGGACGTGGAACCGGCGACGCCCAACACCACCCGGTCGTTCTCATCCCGAAGATTGGACAGTTGTTCATCACGCATGGGAAGTTCGGAGTAGATATAAGCCCCGTACGCCCGGGACGGCACAGCCACGGTCCAGCGATAGAGACCCGGAAAGAAAATACCGATAATTTCGTTGCCGATCCAATCTCCGTCATCGGTCTGCCCGAGGGCTCCAGCCGGATGGGATGTAACCGTCACCACAGAATCAGGACCGAAAATTCGCTGAACAGTGACCCAGGTTACCGTGGCATCCGGGTCGGTTAGCCACTGAAAACGGCTGGCTCTGTCGACAATCAGGGTATCCACCACCATGGCGTGCTCGGCAACCTGATAGGCGGCAGGCGGTAGGGGGGTGGTCACGCCGGTAATGAGACCCTCAGTCGTGGCCATGCGAAATTCGTACTTCTGGTAATACTCAATAGTACCATAGACCGCCGTTGGGCGATAGCCCCCATAGTAGACCAGTTCCGTAATCAGATCATCACCGCCGAAGGCAATATTCGATGTTGCATAGAAGTACTCAAAGGAATCAGCCTGAGCCTCAT
>CAZJBG010000064.1:9020-13917 GCA_964543925.1 uncultured bacterium | reverse complement strand
TCCTGACCTTGAGGTCGAGCTGGTGGTCATCAAAACCAGTGGCGACCGCGACCAGACCACCCCACTGGACAATTTGCCGCACACCGGGTACTTCACGAAAGAGCTGGAAGGGGCCCTGACCGCTGACCGTATCGACCTGGCGGTGCACTCCCTTAAGGACATGGCCGCCCGGACGGCGGAGCCTTTCCTCCTGGGGGCCATCCTGCCCAGGGGACCGGCCCGGGACGCCCTGGTACTGCACCCCAAATATAGCCGCCTCACCGACCTGCCGGAGGGGCCGGTCATCCTCACCGGGAGCGTTCGCCGGGCGCGGCAGCTGCCGGGGCTATTTCCCCAGTGCATCACCCGGCCGGTGCGAGGCAATATTCACACCCGGATAGGCAAAGTGGTCAGCGAAGGGGCCGACGCCCTGGTGATCGCCGAGGCGGCCCTGGAGCGCCTCAACGTGACCGGCCAGACGGTTGTCACCCTACCCATCGAGAAGATGGTGCCGGCGCCGGGGCAGGGGGCCATCGCCCTGGAAATCCTGGCCGAGCGCAGCGACCTGCGCCAGCGCCTGGCTCCCCTGGAATCGGAGCTAACGCGCCGGGCTACCGATATGGAACGGCGGCTGGCCTACCTGCTCGAAGGGGGCTGTTCCCTGCCCCTGGGGGCCCACGCCTATCCCGACGGCGACGGCATGACTTTCCGGACGGTGTTCTGCCCCGACGGCCAGGCTCAGCCGCGCTTTGAGCAGTTGAGCGTGCCCCCTGACGCCGACCCCGCCCAGGCCGCCGAGACTGTGGCTAACCGGTTTCGCCAGGTCGTTTGAGACCGATGGCCGAGCAGACCAGCATCCTGTGGACCCTCACTTCCCCGCCGCCGCAGGTTGGGGGGACGGACCTGACATTCGTGCATATACCGCTTATTCGCGTTGATCTTTTAACCGGGGCGGTGGCTCCAGAGCGACTCGCCGCCTGCCGCAGCGCCGTCGTCACCAGCCGGTGGGCCGTGGCTGCGCTGGAGGCCCACAGGGACGCCCTCGCCCGGCTGCCGATTGTGGCCATCGGTGAAGCGACCCGCAAGCATCTGCTGGACGCCGGCGGGCGCGACATAACCTTACCCGCCCAGGCCACCGGGAGCGACCTGGTGAAGCTGCTCAAGGGGCAGCCACCCCACCCACCCATCTTCTTCCCCCATGGCAATCTGGGCGGCGAGGAGGTCCTGGCCTACCTCGAGGAGGCGCAACTGACCCATTACAGTCCGGTGGTCTACCAGACGATTGAGCGCCCCCTGGAGGATATCCTTGCCTCCCTCCCCGATGGCCCCCCACCGGCGGCCGTGGCCCTGGGCAGTCCCTCGGCGGCGCGGGTCTGGCAAAGGCTGAAGTTGGACCTGCCCATCGCGACCATGGGTCCCACCACCACACGGGCCTGCCGGAAAGCAGGACTGGAGGTGTGGCGCGAAGCCCAAAGCGGCGACCTGGAGGACCTGGCCCGTCAATTCGCCGACCGGTTCGGTGAGAGTCTACGACCGGCATGAACCTGTTTCTGGACACCTGCGATCTCAAGCCCACCCCCCGCCGTCCGGTATGGATCATGCGGCAGGCGGGCCGGTACCTCCCCGAGTATCGGGCGGTCAGGGCCGAGCATACCTTTAAAGAGATGGTGGAGACCCCCGACCTGTGCGTGGAGGTGACCCTCCAACCGATCCGCCGGTACGGTCTGGACGCCGCCATCATTTTCTCCGACATCCTGGTGATCCTTGAGGCTCTAGGCGTACCCTACCAGATCGTCGATGGGCAAGGGCCGGTACTGGACCGGGCCGTACGGACGACCGAGGCCGTGGACCGGCTGGCGACCGCGCCGGTGAGCGACAGCCTGGAATACGTCTACACCGCCCTGGAGCTGCTGCGCCGGGAGCTCTCCCCCGATGTGGCCCTGCTCGGTTTTGCCGGTGCGCCGTGGACCCTGGCCTGCTACCTGGCCGAAGGGGGCAGCTCCAAGGGAGGATTCCCGGCCATCAAGACCCTGCTGGAGCGGGAGCCGGACAGTTTCCACGGCATGATGGGGCGCCTCACCGACGCGGTCATCGATCATCTGCGGGCTCAGCTAAACGCCGGGGCCGACGCCGTCCAGGTGTTCGACTCCTGGGCGGGTATGCTGCCTGAGGATCAATTCCGCCAGGCCAGCCTGCCCTATCTGACCCGCATTGCCGAGGCCCTCAAAGGCGAGCGGGTGATTTTCTATCCCCGAGGCGCGGCCCACTGGCTCACTGCCGATGAAGCCGCCCGGTTCCCCATCATGGGGGTGGATCAATCCCAGCCCTTGGCCACCTACCGGGAGAAGTGGGGACCCGACATTATCCTGCAGGGCAATCTCGCCCCGGAAATATTGGCCAGCGACCCTGCTACCATTGTCCGGGAGACCGAGGCGGTCCTGGAGAGCCACGGCCCCGGTCCGGGACACATCTTCAACCTGGGCCACGGCATCACCCCCGACGTGCCGGTGGAGCATGTCCAGGCCCTGGTGGATACGGTCCACGGCCATGTCCTGGAGGTGCAAACGTGAAACTCAATCTCGAACTGGCGCGCAAGTACAGCCGTCCGGGACCGCGCTACACCAGTTACCCCACCGCCCCCCAGTTCGGCGAGGCCGTGGGCGCCGATGACTATTTGAGCGACCTGACCCATCCCGACGTCCCGGTAACGCCGGAAATATCGCTCTACTTCCATCTCCCCTTCTGCCGCTCCCTGTGCTATTTCTGCGCCTGCAATGTCATCATTACCCACCGGCGTGAGCATATCGCCGACTACCTGCGGCTTCTCAAGAAGGAGATCGACCTGGTGGCGCCCCACATGGCCGAGGGCCGGAAGGTGGGCCAGCTCCATTGGGGCGGGGGCACCCCCACCTATCTGACGGCTGATGAGATCAGGGACCTCATGGGACACATCCGCTCCCGCTTTGCCTTCAGCCCCGATGCGGAAATTTCCGTTGAGATCGATCCCCGGGAACTGTCGGAGGATCGGGCCGAGGCGCTGGCCGAGACGGGCTTTAACCGGGCCAGTTGCGGGCTCCAGGATTTCAACGAACAGGTGCAGAAGGCCGTCAATCGCCTCCAGTCCTACGAGCAGACCCAAAACGTTTTGGAAATGTTGAACCGCAACGGTATAAAGCAGGTCAACCTGGACCTGATCTACGGTCTGCCCCACCAGACCGTGAAAAGCTTCGCCCATACCCTGGAGCAGGTCCTGACCCTGCACCCTGCCCGGTTGGCGGTTTACAACTACGCCTATGTCCCCTGGCTCAAGAAGAACCAGACCATGATCAGCGAAAAATGGCTGCCCAGCCCGGAAGTGAAACTGGAGATGTTCGCCCACATCATCCACACCCTCACCACCACCGGCAACATGACCTTCATCGGGATGGACCATTTCGCCCGGCCTGACGATGAACTGGCCACCGCCCTTGAACAGGGGGCTCTGCACCGCAATTTTCAGGGCTACAGCACCCGGGCCGGGCTGGACCTGTACGCCATGGGCATCACCAGCATCGGCCAGACCCACAACTATTACATCCAGAACCACAAGCAGATCAGCAGCTACAAAGAGCGCGTGGAGGCGGGCCAACTCCCCACTGAGCGGGGTATCCGGCTTTCCGATGAGGACCACCTCCGGCGGCGGGTGATCCAGGACATCATGTGCCGGTTCGAGCTCAACCTACCCAAGCTGGAGCAGGCTTTCGATCTCGATTTCAGGGATCACTTTGCCGCTGAGCTTAAAGCCCTGGCCTCACTCGAACAGGACGACCTGATCGTCGATGAGGGGGATCGCCTGGTGGTCACCGAACAGGGACGGCTGTTCATCCGCAACATTGCCATGGCTTTTGACGCGTACCTGCCCAAAAACGGCGCGGGCAAGGCCGTGGCCAAAAGCGATACGCCCCAATATTCCAAAACCGTATGAGCCGGCCGGAGTCGCGCCCCATTCATTCCTTTACAATCATGTTACCATCTCCACTCACCCCCCTTCACTTCGTGAAGCCCCCTCTCTCTCGAGGGAGGGGGTTGGGAGGTGGGTGGCTTACGGGCTTGAGATTACATACGGACGTATATTTATGAATCTAAGTGCCGGACTGATGCCCCAGCTGCGCCAACGGGTCACGGACGCCTTCAAAACCGTCCAGGACGAAATCTGTGACGCCCTGGCAGGGGTCACGGGGCAGTCCTTTTCAGAGGAGACATGGGACTATGAGACCGGCTCCGGCGGCGGCATCACCCGGATCTTCGGGGGCGGTGTGATCGAAAAAGGCGGCGTGAACTATTCGGGGGTTGAGGGCGAACTTTCGGCAAAACTGGCCAACCGTATGGAAGTGGGACACGACCTCCACTTTTTCGCCGCCGGGGTCTCGCTGGTGCTGCACCCCAAAAACCCCTTCGTCCCCACGGTGCACATGAACATCAGGTACCTGGAGCGGGGCGAGAAGGCGTGGTTTGGCGGCGGCGTGGACCTCACCCCCTATTACCCCTTCGCTGAAGATATTATTCACTTCCACCAGACCTTGAAGACCGTCTGTGACCGGCACGACCGGGCCTATTATCCCAAGTTCAAGCCGTGGTGCGATGAGTACTTTTTCATCAAGCACCGGGACGAACCCCGGGGGGTCGGTGGGATATTCTTTGATTACCTTACGGAGGACCCCGACGCCACACAGGCCTTTGTCATCGACGTGGGCCGCAGCTTTGTGCCGGCGTACCTGCCCATTTTAAAGCAGCGCATGGACAGCCCCTATACCGATGGGAACCGGGAGTTCCAACTTTACCGCCGGGGGCGCTACGTGGAATTTAACCTGGTCTATGACCGGGGGACTTTGTTCGGGCTGGAGACCGGGGGCCGCATCGAGTCGATCCTCATGTCGCT
>CAZJBG010000064.1:4722-9010 GCA_964543925.1 uncultured bacterium | reverse complement strand
CCTGACGAGTTGGACCTACAACTGGCAGCCGGAACCGGGGAGCCGCGAGGCCGAACTCTACGCGATCCTCAAGCCCCGCGATTGGGCCGCTCAAACCGTATGAGCCGCACGGCCGTTGTCCTCATGAACCTGGGTGGTCCCGGCAACCAGGACGAGGTGGAACCGTTTCTGGCCAACCTGTTCAGCGACGTGGTCCATTTTCCCTGGGGGCGTTTCGGGGCCGGGACCCTGGGGCGGTTGATTGCCGGTCGGCGCAAAGTCCATGCCCAGGGGCTGTACCGGCAGATCGGCGGCGGCTCCCCCATCCTGGCCGAGACCGAGGCCCAGGCCCAGGCCCTTGAGGCCGAGCTGGGCAACGGCTACCACGTGACCTGCGCCATGCGCTACAGCGCGCCGATGATCGAGGAGGTCAAACGGGACCTGGCGACGGCGATCGATCCCTGGGACCGGGTGGTGGCCCTGCCCCTGTTTCCCCAATACAGCTATGCCACCACCCGCAGCTGCCGCCGGGCATGGCAGGCCGGTAACACCCCGGATGATGGCGCCAGCTTCATCGGCCCCTTCCACCGGCACCCCGACTACGTCGGTTCGATCGGCGAGCTCATCCACGCTACCCTGGAAGGCCAAGACGACCCGGCCGGTATCCACATTGTCTTCAGCGCCCACAGTGTGCCGCTGAGCTACATTCGCAGGGGCGACGTGTACCAGACCCAGATTCAGGAAACGGTGGACCGGGTGATGGCGGGCCTCCCCAACCCCCACAGCCTCGCCTATCAGAGCAGGGTGGGACCGGTGAAATGGCTCGGTCCGGCCATGATCCAGCATATCCAGGACCTGGCGAGCCAGGGGGTCAGGCGGGTGGCCGTGGTGCCCATCGCCTTTGTCTGCGAACACCTGGAGACCCTGTACGAACTGGATATCCTGGTGCGCGATATTGCCCTGGAGGCGGGGATCACCACCTACCTGCGGGTACCGGCCCCGGGGGTCCATCCCCGGTTTATCGGGGCGCTGGCCGATATTGTTCGGCACGCGGAAAGGTACGCACTGCCATGAGGGTTGCCGTCCTGGGAGGAGGCATAGCGGGACTGGCTGCGGCCTGGAAGCTGCTCCAACTGGGCCATACGCCGGCCGTGTTTGAGGCTGCCGACGTTCCCGGCGGAAAGATTCGATCCAAGGAGCTGGACGGCTACCTGTTGGAACTGGGGCCCCACGCCATTCTCCCATCCTACAAGGTTTTGTACAATGCCCTGGCCGACCTGGGTCTCACCGACAGCTACCTGCCGGCCAATCCCGGCGGGAAAAACCGCTTTATCTGTCTGGACGGCCGGCCCGAACCGCTCCCCATGGGCCTTGGCGCCCTGATTAAGACGCCCCTGCTCACCGGCCGGGCCAAGTGGCGGCTGCTCAAAGAGCCGTTCATCGGCAAAGTGCAGGGGGACGAAAGTGTGGCCGATTTCTTCACCCGGCGCCTGGGGCCGGAAGTGGTGACCCGGCTCATCGATCCCTTCATCTCCGGCGTCTATGCCGGTGATCCCGAAGTGCTGTCCATCGCAGCCGCGTTCCCCATGCTCAAGGAGATGGAGCGTGAAGGTGGCAGTATTTTCAGAGGGGGCATTGCCCGGATGAGAAAGGCCCGGAAGGCAGCCGACAAGTCTACACCCAAGCCCAAGCGCGATATGTACGCTTTCAAAAAAGGCCTCCAGGAGATGCCGCTGGCCCTGGTGAAGGCCCTGGGTGACGCCGTGCACCTGGGCACGCCCATTGTGGAACTGTCACCGGCAGGGGACCGGTGGCGAGTCAATGGCGAGACCTTCGAGGGAGTGGTCTCCACCATCCCCGTACCGGACTGGACAGCGCTCGGGGAGGCCATCTACCCGCCGGTCCAGCTGGACTATGCAGCCGTGGCGGTGGTCCACCTGAGCTATCCCAAGGAGGCTGTAAATACCCGCACCGACGGTTTTGGCATGCTCATACCCTCGGTGGAAAAGCGCCGGATATTGGGCCTGCTGTTCGACAGCTCCCTGTTCCCCGGTCGCGCCCCGGATGGCGAGCACCTGTTTACGATTTTCATGGGGGGCCAGCGTAACCGATGGATCAAAAAGGAGAGCCCCGAGGGTCTACTGAGCATCGCCCATAAGGAGACGAGCGACCTGATGGGCATTGGGTCCCAGGTCGAGCCGGCCCTGAGCCACCTGCATGTGTGGGAGCATGCGATTCCGCAGTACGGGTTCCCCTACGCAGGCTTTCTGCAGCAACTACAGGATTTTGAGGCGTCCCATCCAAGCTGGGCTTTCGCCGGGAGCTACCGGCAGGGTATTTCCGTCGGCCACTCGTTCGAGTCCGGTCTGGACGGGGCCCAGCGGCTGGCAGACCGGGCCGCAGGACGCAGCGGAACAGGCATGAAAGGTTGACCATGGACGAGTACAGCCCCTATCCCCTGAACCAGCGGCCAAGGCGCAACCGCCGGACCCAGGCGATCCGCGACCAAGTGGCCGAGACCCATTTTTCAGCCAGGCAGCTTATCGTGCCCCTGTTCATCGTACCGGGCAAGAGCAAGCGAGTGGCAATAACTTCCATGCCGGGCATCCATCAGCACTCCATCGATCAGGCGGTGAAGGAGATTGCGACCTGTCTGCAGCTGGGACTGACCAACTTCCTGTTGTTCGGCATCCCAACGCATAAGGACGCGGTCGGGTCGGCGGCGTGGCAGGAGGACGGCATCATCCAGCAGGCACTGGGCCGGCTCACGGAAAAATTTCCCCAGGCCCATTTCATCGCCGACCTGTGCTTTTGCGAGTACACCGACCACGGCCACTGCGGGGTCATCCGCGACGGCGAGGTGGACAACGACGCCACCCTGGTGAACCTCCAACGCCAGGCGATCTCACTGGCCCAGGCGGGGGTCCACACCGTGGCGCCCTCGGGCATGATGGACGGCATGGTGGGCGCCGTCCGTGAAGCCCTGGACGGCGAAGGTTTCTCCCAGGTGGGTATCCTCAGTTACGCTGTCAAATACGCCTCCTCGCTCTACGGTCCCTTCCGGGAGGCCGCCGATTGCACCCCTTCTTTCGGGGACCGCCGGAGCTATCAGATGGACCCCCGCAACCGGACCGAGGCCCTGCTGGAGGCCGAACTGGATGAGGCCGAAGGGGCCGACATGCTGATGGTCAAGCCGGCGGGGATGTACCTGGATATTATCGCCGACCTGAAGGCTAACTTTACCCTCCCGGTGGTGGCCTACCAGGTGAGCGGCGAGTACGCCATGATCAAGGCGGCGGCCGCCAACGGCTGGCTGGACGGGGACAGCCTCATGCTGGAGAGCCTGACGGCCATTTTCCGGGCCGGGGCCGACAGCGTGATTACCTATTTTGCCAAGGAAGTTGCCCAGACATTGGCCCAAGACCGTGGGGGTCAGACCGGGTGAACCAAAGCCGCAGCCACACCCTTTTCAAGGAGGCCCAAGGTTTGATCCCCGGCGGGGTGAACTCGCCGGTACGGGCATTCGGCAGCGTGGGGGGCCAGCCGGTGTTCATGGACCGGGCCGCCGGGGCGACCCTCACCGATGTGGACGGGAACCGCTATACCGATTTCGTGGGGTCGTGGGGACCGATGATCCTGGGCCACGCCCACCCGGATGTGGTTAGGGCCATCCAGGACGCGGCGGCGAATGGGACTTCCTTTGGGACCCCCACCGAGGCCGAGAACCGCCTGGCCCGCCTCATCGTGGACCGCATACCGTCCATCGAACAGGTGCGCATGGTGAACAGCGGCACCGAAGCCACCATGAGCGCCGTCCGCCTTGCCCGGGGATTCACCGGCCGCAGCAAGCTGCTCAAATTCGAGGGCTGCTACCACGGCCACGGCGACAGTTTCCTTATCAAGGCCGGGTCCGGCGCCCTTACCACCGGCGTACCCAGCAGCAGGGGGGTGCCGCCCGCCATCGCCGACCAGACCCTCGTGGCGAGCTTCAACGATCTCGATTCAGTGGCGGCGCTGTTCAAGTCACAGGGAAACGACATAGGGGCCGTTATCGTGGAGCCGGTGGCGGGCAATATGGGCTGCATCCCCCCCACGCCCGGCTTCCTGGAAGGCCTGCGCACACTGTGCACCCAGCAGGGGGCCGTCCTCATTTTCGACGAGGTGATGACCGGTTTCCGGGTCCATCCTCAGGGGGCCCAGGGGCACTACGGCGTCTCACCGGACCTGACCACACTGGGCAAGATCATCGGCGGCGGGTTGCCCGTGGGGGCTTATGGGGGCCGCCGGGAGATCATGGAGCAGATCGCCC
>CAZJBG010000064.1:0-4712 GCA_964543925.1 uncultured bacterium | reverse complement strand
GGACCGGTCTACCAGGCGGGAACGTTGTCGGGCAATCCCCTGGCCATGGCCGCCGGCATCGCCACCCTGGAGCGCTGCGATGAGGGGCTGTACGCCGCCCTGGAAGAGAAGGGCCGGCGGCTTGAAACGCGGATTCGGGACGTGATCCAGAAGCACGGGGCGCCGATGACCCTGAACCGGGTCGGCTCCATGTTCACCCTGTTTTTCTCGCCGACCCCCATCCAGACCTACGCTGATGTCATGGCCTGCGATACGGAGGCCTTTGGGCGATTTTTCCATTTCGCCCTGGAACGAGGCGTCTATCTACCCCCTTCACAATTCGAGGCGGCCTTTATTTCGGCGGCCCACACGGATGATGACCTGGACCGGCTGGCAACCGTCTTGGAAGCCTTCCTCACCCCGGCGATCAACTAGGCCCGTTCGGGCCGATCGGGTCCTGCCGGGCCCCTATCCCGCGACGAAGCGGAGGCCCGATCCCTGAAAATGGGGTGCATGCGGTAGCATTCTGTTTTATATTCTCATTCCGCGTGTCTGGATCAAATGCGCGTGTAGATGTTCTTGAAAAGAATGGGTGTAGCGGGGATGCCGGTATGGAAAGCCTCAAGGGATACTCGCTTCGGCAACCGGGGGATTTGGGCATTGGCCCGTCTATCATGAGGCGAGGCACGCGACCGCAAACCTGGGAGGATAGGGGATGAGCCGGATCAGTTTTGTGATTAACGGCCAGGAACGTACCGCGGACATTGACCCGAAGATGCAGCTCCTCTGGTTCATCAGAGATACGCTCGGACTAACGGGCACCAAGTACGGCTGCGGCATGTCGTTATGCGGCGCCTGTACGGTGCATCTAAACGGCGAGGCCATTCGCTCCTGCACCACCCCGGTTTCCCTGGTTGCCGGGCAAGAGATCACCACCATTGAGGGGCTTTCAGGCGAACAGCTTACGCCCCTGCAACAGGCCTGGATCGATGAACAGGTGCCCCAGTGCGGCTACTGCCATTCGGGCCAGATCATGACGGCCTCGGTCCTCCTGGCCGACAACCCCAATCCGACAGATCAGGATATTGACCGGGCCATGTCCGGCAACATCTGCCGCTGCGGCACCTACCAACGGATTCGGCGCGCCATTCACCGCGCGGCCCAGGAGGTGTAGCATGAGCACCCCGACCCCCATCAGCCGCCGCGAATTTATCAAGGTATCCGCCCAGGCCGGCGCCGGGCTGATCATCGGCTTCCACCTGCCCCTCAACGGCGCCAAGGCCGCTCCGGCCACCGACGCCTTCACCCCCAACGCCTTCTTGAGCATCAATCCTGCGGGCATGATCACCGTCACCGTCACCAAATCGGAAATCGGTCAGGGGATCCACACCGGCCTGCCTATGCTGGTGGCCGAGGAGTTGGGCGCCGACTGGTCCAAAATCAGAATCGAGTCACCCGTCGCTCATGAGCGCTACGGCTCCATGGGCACCTACGGAAGCAGCAGCATTCGCAGCATGTGGACGCCGTTGCGCAAGGCCGGGGCCACGGCTCGTGACATGCTTATCGCCGCCGCGGCCCAAACCTGGGACGTGGTCCCGGCTACCTGCCGGGCCGATAAGGGAACCGTCATCCACGGCCCCACGGGCAAACGGCTGGGCTACGGTGAGCTGGCCGATAAGGCCGCAACGCTGGCGATCCCCGAGGAAGTGGCCCTCAAAGATTCAAAGGACTTTACCATCCTGGGCACCCCGGTCCCCCGGCTGGACATCCCCGACAAGGTCAACGGCACGGCGATGTTCGGCATTGATGTGACCCTGCCGGGGATGCTCACCGCCACGGTGGTGCACTCGCCCTACTTCCAGGGGAAACTGGCCAGCTTCGATGATGGGCAGGCCAAGGCCGTGGCCGGCGTCGTCAAAATATTCCCCATCACTGGCGGCCTGGCGATTGTGGCCCGGGACACGTCGGCTGCCTTTGCCGCCGCCCAGGCCGTGGAGATCGTCTGGGATAAAGGCCCCAACGGCCAGCTCGACAGCGAGGGTATCGCGCGGCTGTTGGAAGAGAAAGCGAACGAGCAGGGGTTGGTGGCCAGGGACCAGGGTAACGCCCGAGAGGCGCTGTCCAAGGCCCGGAAGACCATCGAAGCGGTCTACGAGGTGCCCTATCTGGCCCACGCCACCATGGAGCCGATGAACTGCACGGCTCACGTTACGGCGCAAAAATGCGAGGTTTGGGCCCCCACCCAGAATCCCCAGCAGGCGCAGGACGTGGCGTCTCGGATCACTGGTCTGCCGAAAGAATCGGTTGCGGTGCACACCACCCTGTCGGGCGGCGGATTCGGGCGACGGTCCAGTGCCGACTTCGTGGCCGAAGCGGTGGAGATTTCCAAGGCGGTGGGTGCTCCGGTCAAGGTGATCTGGACCCGGGAAGAGGACCTGCAGCAGGGGTTTTATCGTCCCACCAATTTCAACCGCTTCCAGGCGGGGCTGGACAACAAGCGCCGCCCGGTGGCCTGGACCCATCGGATCGTGGGGCCGTCCCTGCTCAGAAGCATCAATCCCAACCGGTCCAAGGATCAAATCGATTTCACGAGCATTGACGGGGCCGCCAACCTGCCTTACGGCATCCCCAACCTGCTGGTCGATAATGTGGTGGTGGACATCGGAGTGCCCCTGTGGTGGTGGCGCTCGGTGGGCAGCTCCCACAACGCCTTTCTCACCGAGTCGTTCATTGACGAGGTGGCCCACGCCGCCAAGGCCGACCCCTTTACCTTCCGCCGGGACCTGCTGCAGGACCATCCCCGGCACCGGGGCGTGCTGGAACTGGCGGCATCCAACGCCGGCTGGGGAAAACGACCGCCCAGGGGCCGGAGCCGGGGGATTGCCGTTCACGAAGCCAACGGCTCATTTGTAGCCGAGGTGGCCGAAATCTCCATCGATAAAGCCGGCAAACTGCGGGTTCATCGGGTGGTCTGTGCCGTGGACTGCGGGGAGGTGGTCAACCCTGATTCCGTAAAGGCCCAGATGGAGGGCAGCATCGTCTTCGGCCTTACGGCCGCCCTTTACGGCGCCATCACCTTGAAAAGCGGCAAGGTCCAGCAGTCCAACTTTCATAACTACAAGATGTTGCGTATGGATGAAATGCCGGCGGTAGAGGTCCATATTATGCCGAGCACCGAATCTCCCGGAGGTATCGGTGAGCCGGGGACCCCGCCCATTGCGCCGGCGGTGACCAACGCCATTTTTGCCGCCACCGGCAAGCGGATACGCCGCCTGCCTATCGGCTCCCAAGATCTGCGGAAGGCCTGACCGTAGGCCGGTGAACTCACCCAACTCGGGTAACAGGGAGGTCATATCCCATGAACATAAGTGCCATTATCCTTGCAGCCGGAGGCTCTTGCCGGATGGACAACGGGAACAAGCTCCTGATGACCATCGATGGCAAGCCGATGATTGCTTCGGTCGTTGATACGATTGCCGCCGGGGGCTTTGGGCCGGTGGTGGTGGTATGCGGATATGACGAAACGGCCTTGCGCCAAGCCCTGGCCGGCCGCCAGGTCCAGTTTGTCTCCAACGCCCACTGGGAGCAGGGCCTCTCCAGTTCCCTGCGGGCCGGTATCACCGCCCTGCCCCGGGGGACCAGAGGAGCAGCGATCATGCTGGGAGACATGCCGTTGCTCCAGGTCGCGACACTGCAAGCCCTCACGGACTGCTTCGAAGCCCAGGGGGGTGAAACGATCATCTACCCCACCTATCAGGGCCAGCAGGGTAACCCGGTGTTCTTTCCGCGGAGGCTGTTCCCCGAGCTCCTCGCGCTCGAGGGGGACATGGGCGCCCGGAAACTCCTGCGGCACATGGACACCGATGATGCCATTGCGGTACCCGTCGCGACCAGCGAGGTCCTTGTGGACTGCGACACCGACGACGATTACACCCACATACTGGCCCTGCTCGAGGATTAGCCCCGTGCCTGTCTCTCAGGAATTCTTCGATAAAATGGCCGAGCTGAAACGCGCCCATACCCCCTTTGCCCTGGCCACCGTCATCGACGTGCAGGGATCATCCTCCGGCAAGATCGGTGACAAGGCCCTTTATGATGATCAGGGGCAACGCATCCTGGGCTGGGTCGGGGGTGGCTGCGTGGAAAGGATGACGGGAGAAGCGTCGCAGCAGGCCCTGGACGAGGGGATTCCCCGGACGATCCACGTTAACCTGGACGGCGATGATCTGCTCATGGCCATCCCCTGTGGAGGAGAGATGACAATCATGGTTGAGCCCCAACTCACCTCACCCATCCTGGTGGTCAGCGGCGCGGGCCGGGTAGTGGAAACACTGGCCGAGATGGGACGGCTCCTCGATTTCCGGGTGGTGGTGCAGACCTTCAAGGACGAAGCGTCCCAGTTCCCCGAAGCCTTCCAGGTGATCACCGACCATCTGGATCTAGAGCGGTTGCAACTTGCCCCGGACTACGTGGTGTTGGCCTCCCACCACCCCAACGATAACATGCTGGCGCTCCAAGCCTTGAAGATGAATGTGCCCTATGTGGCCATCATGGCCAGTCAGAAACGGAGCGGGTTGATTGCTGAATACCTGCTGGATAACGGGCTGGAACCCAAGGACCTGGACCGCTATCACGCCCCGGCAGGTCTGGACCTGAAGGCCGAAACCCCCGAAGGGATCGCCCTGAGCATCATGGCGGAGATCGTCATGCACCGCAACGGGGGGACCGGCAGG
>CAZJBG010000063.1:0-13952 GCA_964543925.1 uncultured bacterium | reverse complement strand
CAGGATTTCACCGAACCCGAACTCGATATGGATCTCCAAGACTTCCACATTGTCGGCCAGGGACTCGTCGATGGTCAGGATGGCGCGGTTATCCCTGGCCCAGGTGAAGGTTGTCACCAGGCAGAGAGCAGCGGTTACCCAATGGCTGTTGCGCATAGATACTCCTTAGAGGTCAAGTAACCTTAAATAGAGAACCCAGTCCCGCGGCGCTGCGGCTGAGAGGGGCTTAAAAATTTCGAGCCGGGTATCCTCATCACCGAGCGAGAGCCCTATACTGTGGTAGCCGTCTGACCGCAGGTCGGCCAGGTAGTTGCCCAGAAAGAGGACGTCGGCACTGTTCCAGCTGTTCCCGAAATGCCACATCAGGGCGTAAATATCATCGTCGTGGGTCCGCAACGAGAAAGCGGTCTGGATCAGACCGTAGTGATCGCCTGGGGCGATCGTCTTGTAGTTGTACCCCCCCACGGACCCGATGCCGCCCAGTGGCACCTGGTGCTGGAGGCCGTAGCTGCCCGTGGACGTGGTAAGGCTCCCGGTCCGGGCCGCCACCCGCAGACCCAACCGACGGTGGACGGGGACAAACAGCTCCAGGGCCACGTCCTGGCGGGTGTAATCAAAATCCCCGGCTTTAAGGGTCTGTGTATGGGATACCGAGGCCTGTCCCGTCGGGCGGCGGGGGAAAATGCCTACCGGGTGGCCGACATCCAGTGTATAAGTGATGTTGACCTCTTGTCCGGGGGTAATGGGGTAGCCGGGCCGGAACCGCTTGTCACCGCCGAACAGGCTCCATTGGGAGATGTGGTCCATGGTCCGGTGGTCCTCGTTGAGGTAGCGGGCCCTGAACCGGGCCGTGTAGGGGCCGGCCACGATCAGGGAACCACCGTAGCCCTCCGTTTCGTACCAGTCGTACCAGTCCTCGTGGATCAGGAAGGCTCCCAGGGAATTCTCCCAGGGGGTAACCCGCCAGCCGTCATCTTGGCGGGGTTCCTTATGACCTTCGATCAGGACCCCGATGCGCTCACGCCAGAGGTACTGCCCGATGCCCAGCCGGCCATAAAACCGGTTAGGATTGGGTCCCAGAGCGATACCCCAATGGCCGTGGATTTTAAATCCGGGGATGTCATTGGTCTTGGGGCTGAAAGGAATGTAGAAAGCAACCCCCTCGGCCCGGTTATACCGGAAGGTTTCATCCTTGATAACGCCGAAATCCGTCAGGATCGGTTGCCGCCCCCAGCGGCGCTCCCACCGCCAATCGTACCCATCGGTCTCGTGCCACCCCCAGTTATCGTTGAGTTCATCATTCAAACGCTCCAGCCGGTCTGGGTCGCCATAGCCGAAGATATCATCGGCCTGTTCGCGGCTGAGGCTAACCTTACCCCGGTTCACCTCCAGGACTTCGCCGGTTACCTGGGCATCCGGGCTGCGGATGATCTGCCCCCCGATCGCGTAGATGTTGCCCTCGACCCGGGCGGTGGGCAGCAGTTTTACATCGCCGCCCAGCACGGTAATCCGGCCGGTGACGGTGCCGGCCACGGTGAGGTCACCACCGATGACCCGAAAGGCGCCGGACCGTACCTCACCTTCAGGAATGGTCAGATCACTAAAAATCTTAGTTTCACCCGACGATTGGGTCACTGTTGGAACGGGATCATCTGATTCCGGCTGCTGTTGAGCGGGGAGCCGGGAGCATAGGACGAGAGTGATCAACAGGCCGAGACGGATTGGTGAATGAGGGTAGCGCATGGCTCAGTCCTCCTCCAAAATAATTTCTATATCGCCGTCGCTGGTTTCGAGGATGATACGATGGAAGGGGTTATCGTTCTCAAGCACACCGACGGTTTGGTTATTTTCGCCATGGAAATCGAGGTCCCGGTTGCTGTGGATCCGTTCGATCCCCCAGCGGGGGGCATAGCCCTTGATCCGGGCGGTGATATCCACGGGATTCTTACTGCTGACATTGACAGTGACATCCCCGGAACCGGTGGTGATCGTGGATTCTTCCTGGCCGGGCATATCGAGACTCATCCCGATGATGGTGATATCTCCGTGACCGGAATTAACCCGTATGGCGCCTGTCGCGTGGCGAATATCCACATCCCCGGCGCCGGTGAAGATGACCATATCCCCCCGAATCTGACGGAGATCGATGTCACCGCCGCCCGTAGCCACCTCGAACTCGCCGGTAACCTCCTCTGCGGAAATGTCACCGCCGCCGGTGAGGAGATGCACCTTGGCGGTGATAGCCCTCACCGCAATATCTCCACCACCGGTTCTTGCATCCAGCTCGGGGCCTTCCAGGTTCCGAAGGTCGATATCACCGCCTCCGGTCTGGAAAGTGAAGTCACCTGTGCCGTCCGAGAAATCGATGTCGCCGCCACCGGTATTGACTTCGCACCTTCCCTCAACCGTACGGACCTGAATATCGCCGCCGCCGGAAACGAGAGTCACCAGGCCTTCAATTTTCAGGGCGTCGATATCGCCGCCGCCGGTGTGGATTCTGATCTTTCCGGCAATGTCGGAAAGGTCGATGTCGCCGCCACCATTTCTAACTTCCAGATCGCCCTGGAGGTCGGCCAGGTCAATGTCCCCGCCGTAGGAGTGGAGCATCACGTTGCTGATCTTAGGTATCGCGACCTTGTACCTGTAGGAAACCCTCCGACGGGTCTGTCCGCCGACATTGAAGGTGTAGGTGTTATGGTCAATCCCCGGCTGCAGTTCACCCATGAGGCCCTGGATGAGTTCTTCGGCCTCGGAGGTGCTGCCGGCCCTGATCCGAATCGTTTCCTCGATGACGAGCTGGTCCGTGTCGGTGCCCCGCAAGTCGACATCCCCCCGGAGATCCTCCATGATGAGGGTGGCCATCTGGGACATCTCCATCCGGTGGATAATGACGGTTTCATATCTCCCGTTCATTCTATGGGGCGTGAGTACCTGGGGCACCGGCGGTACGGGCGGGGTGGGTGGCACCTGACCGGCCAGCGGCAGGCAGATGAGCAGGGCTGAGATGATCGGTCTTACCATCAAGGCCGTGCCTCCAGTCGTTCTTCTTCTTCACGGTCAGACGCGAGTGAGAGGACCTGATAGGCCTGATAGCGCACGCTCTCCATGGGGTCCATGCGGGAGACCAGGAGCAGGGCCGACCGTGCGGAAAGATCATCCAGGAACTCGGCCAGGGATTCGACGGCCGCCAGGCGTACGCCCTCGTTCTCATCCTCGAGCACGACCTTGATGAGGGCATCTTTGACCAGCGGGGCTCGAATGCCCTGCAAACTTCTGATAATCGACAGACGCACACCGGGGTTTTCGTCGGTGAGTAGGGCCGATGCCATGGCCAGGAGAGTCGGCCCCCTGGCTTCCAGCTGGGTGATGCCTCCCAGGATACGGGCCGATTGCAGGCGCTGACCGGGATTGGTGTCTTTCACCAGCACGTACTCCAGGGCGGCCAGGATATCCTCACGCTCCGGGGAGCCGGTGAGCTGCATTTCCCGGCCCATGGTAAGACTCAGTTCCACGGGGTTTTCGGGGTCATCGCCAAGGCCCACATCGATAGCCTTGATCTGGCCGGAGCGGATGAGTTCGGCGATGTCGGCTCGGCCACCGGACAGTTCATCGGCGCCGGCGAAGGCTGCCCCGGGGGTGGCGGCCCCTCCAAGGGCGTAACGGCCGATGAGGACACCCAGAACCAGGGCGGCGCTCCAGGCCAGAACGGGCCGGGCGGGCATCCAGAGGTAAGGCAGTTCCTCCCGCCAGAGATCGAGGCGCTCCTTCACGCGCTGCCATGGGCCGCCCTCCTCGACCAGCTCGATGGCGCCCTGGAGCTTCAGGCGCTGGAACTGCAGCCACGCCTCGTTAACCTGGTAGCCGGGCTTGATGTCGGTGAAGAGCTCCCGGATACGCTCGTCTGTCAGGTGTGGGTATTGGGGAATTTTTCTAGGCATAAGCTGCCAGGTCCTTCCTCAGTTTGAAGGTCGCGCGGTGGAGATACCGCTTAACCGTTCCAGTCGTCAGCCCCAGAAGCACGGCGATGTCCTTAATCTTGTGGCCCTGATAATAGCGCAAAACAAAGACGGTGCGCTGCTTGGGGGGCAGATCGTCGACGGCTGCGAGAATGCCCTGGTGCCGGTCGTTGTCGACGGGCGCCGGGTCGGTAAAGGCGTCATGGTACCCTTCTTCCAAAGAGATGTTGTCCAGGTGATGGCGCTGCCTGCCGCTGCGGTAACTGTAGCAGGTGTTGGTGGTAATGCGATAGAGCCAGGTGTAGAAATCACTTTTAAACTCGAAGGAACCGAGATTGCGCCACGCCTTGAGAAAAACCTCCTGATAGATATCTTCCGCATCTTCCTTGTTCCTGAGTAGTTGCAGGGCCAGGGCCATCACTTTCCCGTCGTATTGGGCAACCAATTGGTGGAACGCACGCTGATCTCCTCCCTGAGCGGCTCGGATTAATGTAACTGTTTTTTCGTCCACATTCCGCCTATTGCAACAACTTAGACCATGACGATGGGGGATTGGTTGTCATGCATGCTCTCCAAACACAGGATTATTTCCCGTAAGGTAGCCAAGGGGGAGGGTGTATGGTGGGAAAAATTGGAAAGGGTGGGGGTCGCTGGGGGGGCAAGGCCCCGCAGCAGAGATCGGGCAGGCTCCCCCAGGCTCAAGGTGACGGTTAACTTTAACCGAATAAGTTTAATGCCCCGGCTGGACCGATGGTAGAAGCGGGCGTATCCATCCAGCCGGAGTCCCGGCATTTTCTACCGTCGTAAGATGTTGAATATATTGCGTTCAGAACTTCATGGTGCTATTATTAGGGCTGAAATACGCCGCATTTTCCTTTGATAGACGGTGTAAAGGGTCGAAATTAGCTGCAACCTTTGAGGGTGAAGCACCCTCAACTTCAGGTATATCACTGGTGGAAATCAGGGCGGATGAAGAGATCGTTGCTGCGCAGCTCCAGCCGATGGGCCTGATTCAAGACCTGCCACAAATTTATTAATACCGGTGCATATTGGCCGGTTGCAGAGGCGCCGCCGGTTGGCGCTAACGGGCCTATTATTCAAGAACGTGAGGCCGCTCTTATCGTGAGAGTAAAAATAGATCGATGAAATGAGTTACTACCATTACCCCCAGAAACAGGGTTTATATGACCCCCGATTTGAGCATGATTCCTGTGGCGTCGGGTTTGTCTGCAATATCAACGGTGAAAAATCAAACACGATTATTCAACAGGCCCTCGAAGTGCTCAATCGCCTGGCTCACCGGGGGGCCGTAGGCTCAGACCCTGATACCGGCGATGGCGCGGGGCTCCTCATTCAGATTCCCCACGACTATTTCAGGTTGGTGGCCCAGGATTCAGGGATCGATTTGCCGGCCTCCGGCACCTACGGGACCGGCCTGATATTTCTCCCCACGGATGACCGGGAGCGCCAGCTCTGCAAGGACACTTTCGCACGCATCATAAATCAGGAAGGGCAAATTCTCCTCGGTTGGCGGACCATGCCGGTCGATAACTCCGTCATCGGGAAATCGGCACGAGAGAGCAAGCCCGTCATCGAGCAGGTCTTTATTGGCCGGAGCAAGGCTATTAAAGACCCCCTGGATTTTGAGAGGAAACTGTACCTCATCAGGAAGCAGGTGGAAAATATCGTCCGGGGATTGTCCTTAAGGCAACATTCGTTCTTTTATATTACGAACCTTTCCAGCCGCACCTTTTCCTATAAAGGACTCCTCATGCCCCATCAGGTGGAGGACTTTTTCATTGACCTGCAGGATGAGCGCTTGAGTAGCTCCCTGGCCCTGGTCCATTCCCGCTACAGTACCAACACCTTCCCGACCTGGGACCTGTCTCAGCCGTTCAGGTTTACGGCCCATAACGGTGAGATCAACACCCTCGGGGGCAACGTCAACTGGATGCGTGCCCGGGAAGGTTTGCTAAAGAGTGCTCTGCTTGGCGATGATATGGACAAGATCAAGCCGGTGATCATTGCTGGAGGGAGCGATTCGGCGATGATCGATAACATGTTTGAACTGCTCGTATTAGCCGGACGATCATTGCCCCATGCCATGAGCATGCTCATTCCCGCGGCTTGGGAGAGCAACAAATTTCTGGATAAGAAACTGATTGATTTTTATAAATACCATGCCTGTTTCATGGAGCCCTGGGATGGGCCGGCAGCGATCGCTTTTACCGATGGCATTCGTATCGGGGCGGTCCTGGACAGAAATGGGTTGCGGCCCGCACGTTATATCGTCACCAAGCAAGGTTTTGTGGTGATGGCTTCTGAAGTGGGGGTTTTGAACATCGATCCGGCCGATATCGCCGTTTCGGGCAGGCTTGAGCCGGGGAAGATGTTCTATATCGATACGGATGAGGGCCGCATCGTGAATGATGAAGAGGTGAAAGCGACCATGTCCTCCCAGCGCCCCTATGGCAGCTGGCTCAAGAAGCAGTGTGTCGATCTCGATGATCTGCCAGGCGGATCGGAGGCCGGGGAGGACCAGGAACCGGTCACGGCCCTATTAAAGGCCTTTGGCTATTCACGGGAAGAGATGAAAACCATTATGACGCCGATGGCCAAGACCGGCAATGAACCGACCGGCTCAATGGGGAATGATACCCCCCTGGCGGTGCTTTCACGCCGGCCCCAGCTGTTGTACAATTATTTTAAGCAGCTGTTTGCCCAGGTGACCAACCCGCCCATCGATTCTATCCGTGAAGATATCGTCATGAGTCTGGTGAGTTACATTGGCTCCCAGAAGAATATTCTGGGTGAGAGTCCCCAGCACTGTCATAGGCTGATGGTAAAAGAGCCGGTCCTCTCCAACGAAGATCTGGAAAAAATCCGTTCCATCGAGCAGACGGGGTTCAGGACCAAAACAATCTCCACGCTTTTTAAAGCTCACGAGCAAGGCGACTTCGTAAAGACCATTGATAGAATATGTGCCGAAGCTCAGCAGGCTATCGAGGAGAACTACAGTTTCATTATCTTGAGCGATAGAGGGACCCATGCCTCCTATGCTGCGCTGCCGGCGCTGGTGGCCATGGGGGCGGTCCACCATCACCTGATCAAGCGAGCCATGCGGACCCAGATCGGTATCATTGTTGAAAGCGCCGAGCCCCGGGAAGTCCATCATTTCGCGCTCCTGTTTAGCTACGGCGCAGACTGTATCAATCCCTATTTGGCCTACCGGGCGTGTGAATACTTAACCCAAGATGGAACGCTGTCCTCCGACAAAGGGGAAGCCGTCGCTCACTATAGAGGGGCGGTGAACAAAGGGCTGAAAAAGATTCTTTCCAAAATGGGTATCTCCACCTTGCAGAGTTACCGGGGCGCCCAGGTCTTTGAAGCGCTGGGGTTGGGAGAAGAGGTAATTGATAAGTGCTTCAGCGGCACCGTTTCACGCATCGGCGGGGTCGGATTTGCGGAGTTGGAGCAGGAGACCCTCGAGCGGCACAAGGAGGCCTATTCAAGTAGCAACGGCCACGCCCTCATACTGGCCCAGGGAGGGCAATACCAGTGGCGGGAGCACGGCGAGTTTCATCTCTGGAACCCGGATACTTTATCCACGGTTCAGGATGCGGCCCGGTATAACGATTACGATAAATATAAGCAGTTCGCCCGGTTCGTCAATGACCAGTCGGAAAATCCCACCACTTTGAGAAGCCTGCTCAGGTTCAAGCCGTCGACCCACATACCCCTTGATGAGGTGGAGCCGGTAGAAGAGATATTCAAACGGTTCACCACCGGCGCCATGAGTTTTGGTTCGATTTCAAAACGGGCCCATGAATCGATAGCGGTGGCCATGAACCGTATTGGCGGGCGGTCCAATACCGGGGAAGGTGGTGAGGACCCGATGCGCTTTATCGTCACCTCCCCCAATGAAAACAAGCGGAGCTCCACCAAACAAGTGGCCTCCGGCCGGTTTGGGGTGACCATCAATTACCTGGTGAATGCCGATGAGCTACAGATCAAGATTGCTCAAGGAGCGAAACCCGGTGAGGGGGGCCAGCTCCCGGGGCACAAGGTTAGCACCCTCATCGCCAATACCCGTTATACCACCCCGGGGGTGACCCTCATCTCCCCCCCGCCCCATCACGATATCTATTCGATTGAGGACCTGGCCCAGCTGATTTTTGACTTAAAGAACACCAATCCCGATGCGCGCATCAGCGTCAAACTGGTCTCCGAAGTGGGCGTGGGCACGGTGGCGGCGGGCGTCGTCAAGGGGCACGCCGATATGATCCTGATCTCGGGGGGCGATGGGGGCACGAGAGCCTCGCCCATGAGTTCGATCAAGCACGCCGGTCTGCCCTGGGAATTGGGGCTATCCGAAACGCATCAAACCCTGGTCCTGAACGATTTGCGCAGTCGTGTCCGCCTGCAAACCGATGGTCAGTTGCGCACCGGGCGGGACATCGCCATGGCCGCCCTGCTGGGCGCCGAAGAGTATGGATTTGGCACGGTGGGCCTGATCATTGTCGGCTGCGTGATGCTGCGGCATTGCCACCTCAATAACTGTTCGGTGGGTGTGGCCACCCAGGATGATATCCTGCAGCATCGATTCAAAGGCCGGCCGAAACATCTGGTGAATTATTTCCGGTTTGTCGCCCAGGATTTACGCGAGATCATGGCCGAGCTGGGCATGCGGCATATCGACGAGATGATCGGAAGAGTCGACCTGTTGGAGGTCGATCACGACCTCATTCCCTCCAAGGCCGAACATATCGATTTTACGCGCATCCTCCATAAACCGGAGGTTCCTTCTTCGATCGGTACCCACTGCCTGAGGCAACAGGATCACGGCATCGATACGGTCCTGGACCGGAAACTTATCGAGCTGACCCAGGAGGCCCTGGAGGCGGTGGAGCCGATCCGTCTGGAATTGGATATCGAGAATTCAGATAGAACGACGGGAGCGATGTTAAGCGGCAAGGTGGCCAAAATATTTGGTGAGGAGGGCATACCGGAAGACGATACGATTTACGTGAAGTTTACCGGTGTGGCCGGCCAGAGTTTTGGCGCCTGGCTGGCCCAGGGCATCACCTTCGAGCTGGAAGGTTTAGCCAATGATTACATCGGAAAAGGTATTTCCGGCGGAAAAATAATCGTCTACCCGCACAAAGCGGCCGACTATGACGCTGAAAGTAATATCATCATTGGCAATACGACTTTCTATGGGGCCATACGGGGGGAAGCCTATATCCGGGGCGTCGCCGGTGAGAGGTTCTGCATAAGAAACTCAGGCCTTTTCGCCGTCGTGGAGGGTGTGGGCGACCATGGCTGCGAGTACATGACCGGGGGTGTGGTGGTGGTTTTGGGGGCCGTGGGCCGCAATTTTGCCGCGGGCATGAGCGGAGGCATCGCCTACGTGTATGATCCGCAGGGCAGGCTCCCTGATTATTACAATCCGCTCATGGTCGAGTTGGAAGAGCTGACTGAGGAAGATACGACGACCATCCACAATTTGCTGGTCAATCATAAGAAGAATACTGGAAGCACACGCGCCGCCATGCTGCTCGATGATTTCGATATACAGAGCCAGGCCTTTGTAAAGGTGATGCCGAGGGAATATAAACGAATCCTGGAGGCCAAAAAGGTTGAGCAGGAATTGGACCTGTTGGAGGCATCATAGGATATGAAAGCCGGCTTATCGATGTATTCGTCTGAGCGGACCGCACCGTTTAGTCCCACAAGGGGCCGCTAATGGCTGCAGATGTAAAAGAATTCTTAAAGACCGGTCGAAAGTCATTTACTAATCGGCCCGTACCCGAGCGTATCAAGGATTCCCTGGAGGTTGCCCAGCTCAGTTCTGAGGAACACACCCGGTCACAGGCCGCGCGGTGCATGGATTGTGGAACCCCCTTCTGTCAATGGGGTTGCCCAGTGTCCAATATCATACCGGAGTGGAACGAGCTGGTGCATGACGGTCAATGGGAGCAAGCTTTCCGGCTGCTTAACTCCACCAACAATCTGCCGGAAATCACGGGGCGCGTCTGTCCGGCGCCGTGTGAACCGGCCTGTGTGCTGGCGATTAACGATGATCCGGTGACGATCATGGATAACGAGTTGGCCATCATCGAGTACGGTTTCAAGGCGGGGTATGTTAAGCCGACCCCCCCCGAGGTGCGTACGGGCGCCAAGGTCGCCATTATCGGGTCCGGGCCGGCAGGATTAAGCTGCGCCGACCAGTTGAACAAGGCGGGACATACGGTCGTTGTGTTCGAGCGCGACGATAAAATTGGCGGTCTGCTCAGGTACGGCATACCCGACTTCAAAATGGAGAAGCAGGTTATCGACCGGCGTCTCGATGTGTGGGCGCAAGAAGGGGTGGACTTCAGAACCAACGTGAACGTAGGCACCGATCTGCCCGTCCCGGAACTGTTGGCGGATTTCGACGCGGTCTGCCTGACCATCGGTTCGACGGTCCCCCGTGATTTGAAAATCGAGGGTCGTGACTTGGGCGGCATCCATTTTGCGATGGAATATCTCACTCAAACTAACCGAAGAATTGCCGGCGAGACGATTGAACCGGCCAACCTCATCGACGCGAAGGACAAGAACGTTGTCGTAATCGGCGGTGGAGACACGGGCTCGGACTGCGTCGGTACGGCTCATAGACAAGGCGCCCGGTCGATTACGCAGATCGAAGTCCTGCCGAAGCCGCCCGATGACCGGACAGACGCATTTCCCTGGCCAAAATATCCCCTCATTCTCAAGACATCCTCGTCCCATGAAGAGGGGGGAGAGCGTCACTGGGCCGTGAGTTCAAAGCAGTTTATTGGAGCAGGTGGAAAAGTGAAAAAGATAGCCTGCGTGAAAGTGGAATTTACCGAGGGGGCCGCCGGGAGCCGTCCGGTTATGTCCGAAGTCCCCGGCTCGGAATTTGAGATTGAAGCTGACCTGGTGCTCCTGGCCATCGGGTTTATTCATCCACAGCATAACGGTCTCGTGCAGGAATTGGGCGTTGAACTGGACGGGCGCGGTAACATCAAAGTCGATAAGACCTTTATGACTTCGGTCGATGGCGTATTCGCCGGTGGGGATGCCCATCGCGGCCAATCGCTCGTGGTATGGGCCATCGATGAAGGACGAAAAACGGCCCAGTATGTCGATGCCTATCTGATGCGGACGAGGGACCCGGAAACATCCGGCCAGCTCGTGGCCGAACGCCGGTAGGCCCAGGGGGGCTTGGGGCTTGAGACTTGGGACTTGTCACCAGCCCCCAGCCCCTGGCCACAAGTCCCTATTTCACTAGCCCTTCGGCAATCTCACCCTCAGGCTCTGGGTGACGGAGATCCTTCATCCCGAATCATCAGGAATCAGGATGACCCTGCGGGTCACTTCAACAGAATCAGTTTGATGCTCCTGGTGAACGTGGGGCTCGTCATGCGGGCGATGTAGACCCCGGTGGGTACGTCGCTGCCATCGGCGGCCTTGCCGTTCCAGCTAACGCGGTGGTAGCCCGGCTGTAGTACACCCTCAACTAGGGTGACCACTTGCCGCCCCAACAGGTCGTAGATCACCACCGTCAGCTCCGTCGCCTCGGGCACGTCGAACCTGATGGTCGTGCTGGGGTTGAAGGGGTTGGGGTAATTCTGGCGCAGGGCGAAGACGGTGGGGAGCGCATCCTGATCCGATACCGATAGTAATGTCGGGGTAGCACTTTCTTCGTTGGAGTAGCCGCTTTCGTTGAGGGCCACATCCACCGCGGTAACTCGGAAATAATAAGCGGTGCCGGCGGCCAGACCGGTGAGGGTTTTAGTCGTGTCTGTGATACTGCTGGTCGAGTCATCCCAGGTGGTGGGATTAGCAGCCGTGCCGCTGTAAATCCGGTAACGTAGAAAATCGCTCTCCGTATTCTGATTCCAGGTGAGGATCACCTGTTCACCACCCGCCTCGGCTACCAGATTCAGGGGCGCTGCCGGGGCAGCCGTATTGATGACCGTTACATGGCTCGGTCGGCTGTACAGGGTCAATAAGCCGGCGATAGAATTTTTAATGCGGCATACGTAGTCGCCTGCATCTGATTCACCGACCGGGTCAAGCGTAAGGGTGCTATCGGTGGCGCCTGAGATATACTGCCCATCCTTTTTCCACTGATACGAGTTAGCCGTCCCCCCAATTGTAACGAAGAGGGTAAGACTGTTTCCTGCTTCCACGGTGGTGTCTTCTTCGGCGCCCACGCTATCCTGGGGCGAATAATCATTCAATATGTTGACATTGGGTTCGATATCCTCAAAGGTGAGTTTATTATAATCGACCCGTATATAGGCACCTAGCGCAGTGAGATCAGGCAAATCGACAAGTTGATTGTCATTAAGATACAGGTACTGTAATTGGATCAGGTTGTTGATCTCATCAGGGATGGCGGTCAGTTGGTTGCTATAGAGACGCAGATCTGTCAAATTGGTGAGATTGCCAATGGATGGGGGAATCGTACCCGATAGATTATTGCCGTACAGCTTCACATGAGTAACCCGGCCATCGGTCACGGTAACGCGGTACCAGGAGGAGACCGGCCCGGTATAAGCCAGCCACCTGAAGAGGTCCAGTTAGAAACATCCGTGCTGCCAAGCAGGTCCCACAGGGCCAGGGAGTCGGTCTTCATGGAATATTGCGCCGGTGTCAAGCTCACTTCATTGGAGAAGTCAACACTTTCCAGCAACCCCGCGTCCACCGTCGTGACCCGGAAATAGTAGGGGGTCCCGATGGTAAGGCCCGTGATGGTGATGGTGGTGTTCCCGATAGCGTCGGTGGAGTCTACCAAGGTGGTGGGGACGGCAGAGGAATCCATGTAAATGCGATAACGGAGGAAATCCTCTTCGGTGTTCTGATCCCATGTCAAGGAGGCGGCTCCAATATCGTAGTAGGTCCCCACCGCCAGGTTCAGGGGCGTGGCCGGTGGGACGGCAACCACAAAGGTACAATCCGTTGCAAAGGGCGAACCGGCGAAGGCGTCGTCAATGGCTTGGACGCTCCAGTAGAAGGTGCCGTCGGGCAGATCCTTCAGAATCCAACTAGAGTTTTCCTGCACATTGCCCAGGGCCGGGATGAGACGATATCCGGTGGTAGTGTTAGCATGGGGTGATATCAAGTCCTGCCCACCAGAGGTGGTGCCTACCCGGAGATTGTAGATCAGGCCGCCATTGCCTTGAGGGTCCGTGGCGATGGTCCAAATAAATTGGACCGAATCGAGGTTAACATTCGCCTGCAGACCGGTGGGAGCGGTGGGCGCATTGTTGGCCACGCCGCCAGTATTCTCATAGACTTTAGCATTAGCATATCCCGTCAATAGGATGTCCAGGTCCCCATCGTTGTCATAATCTCCCCAGACCACCGAACCGGAGGAAACGTTAGGTAGCCCGGCAACGATGTCAGTAAAGGTATCATCTCCATTATTTTGATAGACTCTGGTAAAAATGTCGTAAGCGGTCAAACCGGTCCATCCCGATAATAAGATATCCAGGTCACCGTCATTGTCATAGTCGCCCCAGGCCACCGAAGCATCCTCTACGTTTGCCAAGCCTGTCGTGCTGATGTTGTGAATGGAAAAAGCGCCCCCAGTGTTCTCGTAGAGCACGGTATAACGGATTCCATTCCGAGATCCCGTTAATAAGACATCCAGGTTTCCATCATTGTTATAATCCCCCCAGGCCACCGCAGCATCATAAACTGGTGCCAGAGCGACGGTGGAGTTAAAACTGCCCCCATCATTTACGTGGATATATGAGTTGGGATACGAATTCGTAACCAAAACATCCAGGTCACCGTCGTTATCATAGTCCCCCCAGGCCCCTGCAATCTTCCCATAATTAGTCGAGCTGAAATAAGCGTCAGTGGTGGCAAAAATACCCCCATCATTCCGATAGATTGTGCCGCTACTGCTGCCCACTAATAAGATATCCAGGTCCCCATCGTTGTCATAGTCACCCCAGGCTGCTGAACTGTTAGTAC
>CAZJBG010000062.1:0-14050 GCA_964543925.1 uncultured bacterium | reverse complement strand
TGATCTTCAGGTAGTTTTCCCAGGCCGTTCGCATTTGGAAGACCACCGCGATCTTGGTCTGCTGCACGTTCAGTGCGGCAATCTCAGCCTGCTCTCGCGCCACACGTCGTTCCCGCCGCAGTTTGCCCCACAGGGGGAATTTTTGGCCCACCATGACCTGGGCCTCCATGGGACCAACCTTGGTTTCGACGGGCTGTAGAAACAGGGACGATTCCACCATGGGATCCGGTAACGTCCCGGATAATTTTATTTTTTCACTGGCGGCCTCATACATCCTTTCAGCCGCCCGGACGGCCCGGTTATGGGCTAGAAGGAGCGCAACGGGATCGGCCAGGGCCTCAGAACCTGCCCCTTGCTTGGGCTCCATCGATGGCGCAGTGGATAGAACGACCTGGGGGTTCCCCAGAATGAGCAGAAGAATGATCGCTCCCAACAGACGGCGACCCGTCCTGTCAGGTGAATGGGGAGCGTGGGACCTGCATAGCCCTGCCGCCAGGGCGCCTCCGGACCGTCCGTACCTTCGTAAGGCTGAACGCCGGTAAGTGGTGTAAAAAGTCATGATACCTCATCACAATCGTTGTTAAAAACAACACCGTCAGTGCCGGACCCGTTCGGGACGGGCACCGCAGTCAAACGCGTGAAGAGGTCAGTCTAAATGAGTAAGTGGACGGGGGGGAGAGGTAATCGCAGGGGGACCGACAGTGCCTTAACCGCAGGATGGGCCAGGGAAAGTTCCAGCGGCATCGTCAGGCTGGCCGCTGCGGTGGTCTGGGTCGCTTTACCATGCACGGCGTTGAGCGGTGCGGCCGGGATGGGGTGGAGCCGGGTGGCGTCGGCCATGCCGGGGCAGTCATCGTCGATGGCCTCAGTAGCGCAAACGGCTACCTGGGTCATGCAGCAGGCCCCTTCACACGCATCGGCCTGTAGGGGCAGAAACGGCGTGCCTAGGGAGGCCACCCATAGAAAAAGGACAATAATGCTGCGAACTTTCATAATTCAGCTGTGAAGTTAACTCAACATTGAAATAGGCAACAAGGCAAATGTTCCCGTCCCGTCGCCCGTCACGCCTCCCGGGTCAGTGCGATCAGCATGAACAGGCCGATGGCGATGAACCCCGCCGCTGCCGCCCCTTCCAGCACCCTGGGATTGATCCAGTGGGACAGGCGGTCGCCCACCAGCACGGCGATGACGGTGGTGGTCACCAGGGCCAGGGAGGCGGCCACCGCCACCGCCACCTTGGACGCTTCCGGCCGGGTGGCGAACAGCAGGACGGCCAGCTGGGTTTTGTCGGCCATTTCGGCCAGGAAGACGGTGATGAAAACGGTCAGCAGGTAGCGCATGTTAGCCCCATCCTTCAAATTTGATCCGTTTGCGGTCGATGTGCAGGCCTTCCAGCACGGCCAGCACCGACTCCATGAATTTGGGCTTCAACGGCTGGCCCCCTTGCCGGGCTTCCCGCTTTTCATGGGGGGTATTGGCTGGTCCGCAGACATACACCAGGGGGTTCTCCAGTTCCTTGAAGATACCGGTGAGCACCGGTTGGCTGACGCGGCCGGTGTATACCCGCGGCGAGAAATCGGGGCGCTTTTTTTCCCGGGTGAGGAAATAATGGACCTGAAAGCGGGCGGGGTGCTCCCGTTCCAACGCTCCCAGGAGATTGTGGAAGATCATATCGGCCCGGGTCTTGTTGCTGTACACCAGAACGTGGCGGATACTTTCGTCGTTGCGCAGGCTTGCCTTGATGATGCTCATGGACGGCACCACCCCGCTACCGGCGCAGATGTGCACCACGGTATCGGTGGTCTTTTTCAACTTGTCGGGAAAGGTGTAGGGTCCGGTGAACCCGGTGATGGTCAGCGGCGTGCCTCGGGGCGTGCGCTTGGCCAGAATGGGGGACAGGAGGGGCGGGTAGGGGGTCACGCCGGACACGTAAGCCTCTTCCTTGACGGTGATGGCCAGATATTTCTCGTGGGGCGCGCTGAACAGGGAATAGGCCCGGGGCGGCTCCTTTTTACCTTTCAGGTCCTCCAGGTAATGGGTCCACCGCTGAATGCCGGGAAACTGGTGGGGATCGATGGTGATGAAGTGGCCGGCCTGGTAGTTCAGCATGTCGTTGCCGGTAAACAGGAGCAGGGTGAAAGTGTCCCAGGTTTCCGGTATCACGTCGATCACCATGGCCTCCATCTGCTTGAGTCGTTTATGGGCTGTATCCTGCTTGATTTCCTTCATGGTTTCTCCTGATAATGCTAGGGCCTTCAAGACCGGCAACTGATGTCCCTGGGTGAACAGTTAATTTACGACGTTCCGCCAAGGGGCGAAATGAGGCAAACCTATAGCCTGCCGCCTGAAATTCACCCCGCAGGCCGCCCTGTGGCCGCCATCGATCCGTACCGGTCGTTCCGGCAAACCTCTGGTGAAACGGCCCAGATAATCCTAACTTTGCAAGCTGTTAAATAAAATTACCTGGAAGGTTATGCTCAAGCCGCGAAAAAAAATTACCCGTAAGGAACTCAAACACGACCCTTTGATGGATGCCCTCTACCGGCTGCGCCACGGGTGGCTGGAACATCAGCCCGTCATTTTCAAAATAGGTGGGGCGGCCCTGATCGTAGTGGTCCTGAGCGTGCTGGTCACTCGCTGGCGGGCAACTCAGGATGACCAGGCCGCTACGGCTGTCGGAGTAGCCTTCGTGGAGTTCAGTCAAGGGAACTACAACACCGTCATCGCCCAACTCAGTCCCTACGTCGATGAATATGGAGGTTTAAAATCCTTTGGTAACGGTCTGTACCTCCTGGCCCGTTCGGAATTGTCGGTAGGCGATAGTTTGAGCGCCGAGCAGCATTACCGGCAATACCTGGATGATTACGGGCGTGATCCCCTGATGGCCTGCGGCGCTCTGGCGGGATTGGGCGTTATTGCCGAGGGGAAAGGCGCATTCGGGGAGGCAGCGGATCAGTTCAGAAGGGCGAGTCGCCGGGCTCCCACGGCCGGCTTCAGAAATCAGTATGCGGTCTACGCCGGTCGCAGTTTTCTCCTGGCCGGCCTGCCCGAAGATGCCCTGAAGATCCTGAGACCCCTCCTTGATGAGGAAGATCTTGATTTTCAGATGACGAATGATGTACAGGCGTTGGTGGCTTCCGCCGAGGCCAAAATAAAACAGGGCGGCGGGGCATAACCCCTTGCGGCCTCGGTATTAAAATGGTAACATCTGTCTCCGGTGAAGTGGGTCAGATGACCCATTTTTCATATGGGGATAACGGTTTGCCCGATTTGCTGGAATATTTGTCAGGCCTGGATCTGGGCACGGGGGTGCACATTCTCGAGGCAACCGTCAGCTCGGGCAGGATCAATCCGCTGGTCAAAGTTGTGGTGGATACTGTGCAGGGGGTCACTATCGATGAGCTGGCCCGCATATCCCGCCAGCTCCGGGACGATGACCTCTTGTCGGCGCATCTCGGTGTATCCGACTGCCGGGTGGAGGTCAGCTCCCCGGGCGTGTCCTACGGATTGAGACAGCCCTGGCAGTTCTCGCGGCATGTGGGACGCCAAGTGGCGATCCGGATTCAGTCCCCGGATGAGGTGCCCTCCGGCCCTGGCCCTCTGGCAAAGCCAACCCAGGCCGTACCCGGCACGGGGAGGCCGGGCGAGACCGGCAGCCCATCCAAAATCGAGGGCGAGCTGATAGAGGCCGGCCCCGACGGTATTCTTCTGGAGGTGGCGGGGGTTCGCGAGCAAGTCGCCTGGAAACATATTCAGAAGGCCACGGTTCAGTTGGCCTGGTAAGCGAGGAGATTCTTGTTTGTTTCATAAAGAAATCATCGAGTCATTTTCGGCCATCGCCCGGGAGAAGAATATTGATCGGGCCCACCTGGGCACCATCATCGAAGATCTTTTTCTGACCCTCATCCAAAAGAAATACGGCGAGGAATACACCAACTTCAGTGTCATTGTCAATATGGACAAAGGCACCATCGAGATTTACCAGGAATTGACCATCGTCGACACGGTCGAAAATCCGGTGGTGGAAATCAGCCTGGAAAACGCCCAGAAAGTTGAGGGCGACCTGGAGGTGGGGGACCCCTACATTGAAATTATCGATCCCACCGACTTTGGCCGTCGCCTGATTTCCACGGCCAAACAGTTTCTCAATCAACGCATCCGGGAGATCGAGCGGCAGTCGGTCTACGATGAATATGTCCAGTTGGTGGGGACCATCGCTACCGGCGACGTCCATCAGGTGCGCCGTGACAACGTCTATGTGAACATCGATAAAGTCGAACTGCGCCTGCCCAAGTCTGAACAGATCCCCAATGAGCGTTACCGTCGGGGCAGTACGATCCGGGCCTTGGTCAAGTCGGTGGAACTGACCCCCAAAGGCCCCGATGTGGTGGTGTCCAGAGCCGCGAATGAGTTTCTCATTCGCCTGTTCGAGATGGAAGTCCCTGAGATCGAAGATGGCATCATCGAGATCAGGAAGGTGGCGCGCGCGCCGGGGGACCGGGGCAAGATCGTGGTCTACTCCCACGACAAACGCATCGACGCCGTCGGGGCTTGCGTCGGCATGCGCGGCAGCCGGATTCAGGCCATCGTCCGTGAACTGAGCGGGGAAAAAATTGACATCATCAACTGGAGCGATCAGCCTGAAATCCTCGTATCCCGGGCTCTTTCACCGGCCAAACCGGTCAATCTCCTGATTATGGAAGATCGTCCCTACATCATGGCCGTGTTCAGCGATGAGGAGCTGCCCACCGCCATCGGTCGAAATGGCCAGAATATCCGACTGGCTTCGGAGGTGACGGGCTATACCATCGACGCCGTGAAGCAGTCGGAGTATGAAGGCCCCAAACACCAGACTATTTACCTGGATGAACTCGCGGGTGTGAGCAAGGGCCAGGTGGAGGCCCTGGCTCAGCTGGATGTGCATACCGCCGATGAGTTTCTGGAGACGGAACCGGGAGATATCCTGGCGTTGAAGGGTTTCGGGCCGAAGACCTTTGAGAAAGTCCGTGCGGTCATCTCACAGGCCGTGACGGAATTGGAGCAGCTCATTGCCCAGGAGGCTCAGGAGGAAGCCGTAATCGCCCCCGAAGATGAGGCCGCGGATAAGGAAGTCGTTGGCTGAATGAACCAGGATCACTCACCATTAGCAGTCCATCTATGACCGAACAGGCAACCAAGAAAAAACGCATATTCCAGATCGCTAAGGATCTGAATATATCCCATACGGACATTATAGACTTCATCCGGCGCGAGGGCTATGAGGCTGCCAGCCATATGTCGCCGGTGGAACAGGACGTGTACGAGCGCATCCTCAACGAGTTTGCCAAGGAGCGGGTCATCGTCGACCGCCACCGCAAGGAAAAAGCCCGTCGGGATATCGAAACCGCGCGTCGCCAGGAAACCGTTCCCAAGACCCGTTTCGACCGTATCCTCACCCTGGAGGAGCAACGCAGCATTGAACTGGATGAGCGGGAAAAAGCTAAGCGTGCACGGGAGGATGTGGAGCGGCGCCGCCTGGAGGAAGAGGCCGCCCGCGAAAAGGAAGAAGAACTGAAAAAACTGGCGCTGATCGAGCTCCAGAAGCAGGAAGAAGAATTGGCCCGTAAACGGGTGGAAACCATTCAGGCGGCCGTCACCGGGGCAGTCCCGGGATCCAAGTCCAAAAAAGTCAAGTCGTCGACATTGCCGGCCTCCCCGACCGAGCAGCCCAAATCCAAGCTCAAGCGGATCGACATGCGGGCGATTGAGGCCAAGGTCTCCCAGGGGCGGAAAAAGCCTGGAGCTGCGAAGGGGAAGGGCAAGCAGGTCGATATCCAGGCAAAATCGGTTGCCCAGACCCTTAGACAGACTCTGGCCAGCATGAGCACCCGCGACAAGAAGCGGCGGCCCCATCGCAAGGAGCGGACGGAAGTCGACGAGGTGGCCGCGGCTGAGGGGGCGCGACCCCGCATCAAGATTCACGAATTTATGTCGGTGAGCGAATTGGCCTCCGCCATGGATTTGAACCCCATGGACGTGGTTGGCACCTGTGTGAGCCTGGGCATCATGGCCACCATCAACCAGCGTCTCGACATGGCCAGCCTGGCGATTGTAGCTGAAGACCTCGGTTTCGATGTCGACGAGGACAGTCTCCTCAATGATGATTCCATCCTGGATGAGTTGGCGGACAAATCGGATGATGGCAAGAGTGAGCCGCGGCCCCCGATCGTAACGGTCATGGGCCACGTCGATCATGGGAAGACGTCCCTACTCGACCGCATCCGTTCGAGCAACGTCGTCGCCGGTGAGTCCGGGGGCATCACCCAGCACATCGGTGCTCACGAAGTCAGCTTGCCCAACGGCCAGAGGATTACCTTCCTGGATACGCCGGGCCACGCGGCCTTCACCTCCATGCGGGCCCGTGGCGCCCAGGTCACCGATATTGTCGTCCTGCTGGTGGCCGCCGACGATGCCGTCATGCCCCAGACGGTGGAGGCCATCAATCACGCCAAGGCTGCCGGGGTCCGTATCGTGGTGGCCATCAATAAGATCGATGTACCGGGCGCCGACCCCGAGAACGTGAAGCGGCAGCTGTCCGAGCAGGGGGTCCTGGTGGAGGATTGGGGCGGCAACTATCAGTGCGCGGAGGTCTCAGCCAAAACCGGTGATGGGGTTGACGACCTGCTCGATAAAATATTGGTCGAAGCGGAAGTCCTCGATCTTAAGGCGGTGAAGGAGGGCCCCGCCTTCGGGACGGTCGTCGAAGCGCGGCTGGATAAGGGGCTGGGGCCGGTGGCCACCGTTCTGGTGCAGAAGGGGACTCTGGAGCAGGGGAACACCTTCCTGTGTGGCAGCATCATCGGTCGGGTGCGCGCCCTGCAGAACGAACGGGGAACCCTGGTGAAAAAGGCGCTTCCCTCCGATCCTGTCCTGATTCAAGGGTTCGATGCCGTGCCTCAGGCCGGTGACCGCTTCATCGTCTTTAGCGATGAGCGGGAGGCCAAGCGCATCGGGGCGGAAAGGGCCCGTGTACGCCGGGAGATGGAATACCGCCAAAAGAGTGTCCGCACCCTGGATGAGATATCCAAACAGATCCGGGAGGGAGAAGTTCGACAGCTCTCGATCCTGCTCAAGGCCGATGTGGATGGATCGCTGGAGGCCCTTCGAGATTCATTTTCGGACATGGGTACCGACGAGGTGGCCGTACAGGTTATTCACCATGGGGTCGGTATGGTCAGTGAGAGTGATGTGCTGCTAGCCGTCGCATCGGAAGCGGTGGTGATTGCCTTCCGGGTTACCTCCTCGGCGAATGCGAAGGCATTGGCCAAGAACGAGAATATTGAGATTCGCAACTACGACGTCATCTATGATGCCGTGAGCGAGATCAAGCTGGCCCTCGAAGGGATGCTTGAACCCGAAAAGGTGGAAGCCCCCCTCGGCATCGCCGAGGTCCGCGCCACTTTCAAGGTGCCGCGCTTCGGACTGATCGCCGGCTGCTATATCAAGGAAGGTAAGGCCGTGCGCGCCGCCTATCTCCGGGTCAAGCGGGACAATGAACTGCTCCACGAAGGAAATTTGACCACCCTTAAGCGTTTCAAGGATGACGTGAAGGAGGTGCAGGAAGGCTTCGAGTGCGGCATCGGCGTGGAGGGGTTCAAAGAGTTCCATGAAGGGGATGTTCTGGAAGTCTACGAAGTGAAAGAAGTTAAACGCACCCTTGCCTGATCACCGCCACTCCCAAGTCCCTCGAGCCGTCCGGGTAGCGGAAGAAATCCAGCGTATCCTCGGGGAGATATTTCTCACCAAAATCCAGGTCGCCACTGCCGGTCTGCTTACCGTCACTCAGGTGCAAATGTCCCGCGACCTGCGCAATGCCACGGTCTACCTGAGTTTTCTCAATCCCGCCACGGACAATGAGAGGGGCATTCGTGAGGTGATCCGCAAGAAAAAGCAGCTGCGCTATCACCTGGGATCCGAGCTGCGCACCAAATATGTGCCCCAGTTGAGATTCTTTCTGGATGAGTCCCTGGAGCGCTCCGCCCGGATCAACGCCATACTGGAAGATCTGCATGGCAATCAATCGGTTCCCCGGCCATGATCGATGTCATCCAGCCGTTCTGGAAGCCGGTGGGCTGGACCTCATTCGACGTGGTGAAAAAGCTCCGGTCGATCACCAGGGTTAAGCGCGTCGGGCATGCCGGCACCCTCGATCCCTTCGCCGAAGGGGTGCTGGTGTTATGTTTCGGCCGGGCCACCAAGCGGGTCTCCCAGGTCATGGCCTTGGATAAGGAGTACGAGGCCACGGTGAAACTGGGTCTTACCACCGACACCCTCGATCCCACCGGGACCGTCGTGGAGCAGCAGGCGGTACCGTCACTTTCGGTGAGCGATATCCAGACGGCGCTGGCAGGCTTTGTCGGGACCATCACGCAGATCCCGCCCATGTACTCGGCTCTCAAGGTGGGTGGCAAGCGACTCTACCAACTGGCCCGGGCCGGGAAGACCGTGCCCCGCGAGCCCCGCCCCGCGGTCATCCACCGCATCGACCTGATCGATTGGACGCCCCCCGACCAGCTCGCCATATGCGTAACCTGCGCCAAAGGGACCTACATTCGCACCCTGGCCGACGATCTGGCGCGTGCCCTGGGGACCGTGGGCTATCTCACCACCCTGATCCGCACGCGGGTCGGTGACTATGGTCAATCGGATGCTGTCAGAATGGAACAGGTGGGATCATGGACACCTATCGCCGCCTAGAAGACTTACCGGCCATCGCCGAATCGGTCCTCACCATCGGCACCTTTGACGGGCTGCACAAAGGGCACCAAGCGGTGATTCGCCGTCTGGTAACCCATGCCCGTGAACGAGGACTACCCGCGGTGGTCATCACCTTTGAGCCCCATCCCCAGCATGTTCTCGCCCCGCCCGATACGCCTAAAAAGGAACTGATCGTCACCCTGGATAAAAAGTTGTCGCTCCTTGACCGGCAAAAGGTCGATCTTGTCCTGGTGCTCTCCTTCGACCGCGCCCTCAGCCAGGTTACCGCCCAAAACTTCCTGCAGGATATCGTGATACAGCGGTTCCACCCAACGCGCCTCGTCATCGGTTACGATCATCACTTTGGACACCAGCAGCAGGGCGATGCGGCGTTTTTAAAGCGCCAAGCCGCCGAGTTTCATTATGCGGTCGATGTGGTGGCGGGGGTACGGTCAGCGGACCTGACAGTTAACAGCTCGAATATTCGTCGCCTGCTGCACGAGGGACGTTGCGACCTGGCGGCTGACCTGTTGGGTTGGCCCTACGAGATTTCGGGCCGGATCGTTCCCGGCGAGGATCGGGGCCGGACCCTAGGCTACCCCACAGCCAACCTGACGCCGGATGAAGGGGCCCAACTCATCCCCAAGCAAGGGGTGTATGTCGTCTCATCCGATATCGACCACATCACGACCTACGGCATGTGCAACGTCGGCGTAAGACCGACTTTCGATGGGCGATCCCTGACCATCGAAACCCACTACTTCGATCCGCCCCAGGAGAATCTCTACGACCGTCAGCTGGCGCTGAGATTCCATCACCGGCTGCGCAAGGAGCACAAGTTCCGGGATACGGAGGAGCTCAGGAAACAATTAGATCAAGATAAGCTGACCGCTCTTGATTGGATAACGGAATATCACGGAGGACAGAAGATTCATGCCATTGTCTCATGAGAAAAAGAAAGAGCTCATTAAAAAATTCGGGAAGGATGATACCGATACCGGTGCCCCTGAAGTGCAGATTGCCCTTCTGACGGAACGGATCACTGAGCTGACGGATCATTTCAAAGTGAACAAGAAGGACCATCACAGCCGCAGGGGCCTCATCGCCATGGTGAGCAATCGCCGCAAACTGTTGACCTACCTGAAGCGCACCAAACTCGAGCGCTACACGACAATCATCAACGAACTGGGGCTGCGCCGCTAGGCAGTGAATAAAGAAGACAGCAGGAAAAACACGTTAAGAAAGAAAAAGAATAATGGGTATGATCAATAAATCATTTGAATTAGCAGGCAACACACTTTCCATCGAAACCGGCCGTCTAGCCAAACAGGCCGATGGGTCCGTTCTGGTGGGGTACGGGGATACCCTCGTGCTGGTCAGCGTGGTGGCTTCCAGGTTTGAGAAAGCGGACCTGGGATTTTTCCCACTGTCCGTGGAATACCGTGAGAAGACCTACGCCGCCGGCCGTATCCCCGGCGGTTTTTTTAAGCGTGAGGGTCGCCCCACCGAGAAGGAAGTCCTGGGCTGCCGGCTCATCGATCGACCGATCCGGCCCCTGTTTCCCGATGGCTTCAAGAGCGAGACCCAGGTGATCGTAAACGTGCTCTCGGCCGATCCTGAATACTCCGCTGAAGTGTTGGGGATTATTGGAACTTCGGCGGCGCTGAGCATCTCGGACATTCCCTGGAACGGCCCGATAGCAGCGGCCCGCATCGCCAAAGTGGATGGTAAATTGGTGGTGAGCCCCACCCGGACCCAGTTGGATGAGAGCACCATGGACATCGTCGTGGTGGGCAAAAAGGATACCATCATCATGGTGGAGGGTGAATCCCACCAGATTTCCGAGGAGGAACTGGCGACGGCCCTCCAATATGCCCAGGGGGTCATCAAGGACCTTGTCGAGCTGCAGGAGGCGCTGGCGGGCGAGGTGGGCAAGGCCAAGCGAGCGTTCACCCCTCCGGTTGTCAATGAGGAACTTAACCAGGTCGTCGACCCACTGGTCGAGGCCCGTCTTGACGATCTCAACAGCCCCAAGGATAAGGCGGCACGCTACGGAGATATCGACATCTTCACCGGTGAGGTGCGGGAGCAACTGGCCGAGCAGTTTCCCGAAGAAGAAAAGGCTATTTCCAAGCGGATTGGCGAGCTACTCAAGGAAGATTTGCGGCGGAAAACAGTGGACGGCGTACGCGCCGATGGAAGAAAGCCCGATGAGATCCGCCCCATCACCGTCGAGACCCAGGTGTTGCCGCGCACCCATGGCTCCTCCGTATTCACCAGGGGTGAAACCCAGGCCCTGGCGGTCACGACTCTGGGCACCAAACGTGATGAACAGATGATCGATGACATCCATGGGACCTACTACAAAAGTGCCATGCTCCACTACAATTTCCCACCTTTTTCCGTCGGTGAAGTGAAACCGATGCGGGGTACCAGCCGCCGCGAAATCGGCCATGGCAACCTGGCTGAACGAACCATAACCAAGGTCCTGCCCAAATTTGAAGATTTCCCTTATACGATCCGCATCGTATCGGAGATATTGGAATCCAACGGCAGCTCGTCCATGGCCACGGTCTGCGCATCGTGCATGTCCCTCATGGATGCGGGCGTGCCGATCCTGGCGCCGGTGGCCGGTATCGCCATGGGGTTGGTCATGGACAAGGATCGCTACGTGATCCTGTCCGATATCCTCGGCACGGAGGATCATCTGGGAGACATGGACTTCAAGGTGGCCGGGACCGAGCAGGGGATCAACGCCATCCAGATGGACCTGAAAACCGAGGGTATTTCCTTAGACATCATACAGGAGGCCTTGGAGCAGGCCCGCGTCGGGCGTTTGCACATTCTCAAAGAGATGCTGAAGGTCCTTGATCAGCCGCGACAGGAAAAGAGCCCCTACGCCCCCAAGATTTATCATCTGACCATCGATCCGGACAAGATCGGCGCCCTTATCGGTCCGGGGGGCCGCAACATCAAGGCTATTACCAAGGAAACCGGCTGTGCCATTGACGTCGACGACGACGGCATGGTCGTTGTCAGTGGCAAGGGTGAGGATGACCTGGAGAGCGCCGTCAAGATGGTGCAGCTGATGACCCTTGAACCCGAGGTGGGGACGACCTACGAAGGGACGGTGACGCGCATCATGGACTTCGGCGCCTTTGTGGCCATTGCACCGGGTAAGGAAGGCCTGGTTCACATTTCCCAACTGGCTTATGAGCGGGTCAATAAGGTCGAAGACGTCGTCAATATCGGTGAGAAGCTGGAGGTGAAGCTGATCAAAATCGATGACCTGGGTCGTCTGGACTTCAGCCGTAAGGCCCTCCTGCCGAAACCGGATGGATACGTTGAGCCCCCACCCAGGAGTCGCAGCACAGGTGGTGGCAACCGGCTCCGTCGTTCCAATAATGGGAAGCATGGCAACCGGCCTGGCCGCCGGTAGGGCGAGCCGCTCATCAGGGATCCAGCAAACAGTTTGCTCGACCGGCTGAAGGGATTTACCGAGCAATGATCATCGGTGTGCCTAAGGAAATCAAGCCGCAGGAGGACCGCATCGCCTTAACCCCCTTTGGCGTTGAGAATCTGGTGGCTCATGGGCATCGGGTCTTGTTCGAGCACGGGGGCGGTACAGGCTGCGGCCTGGACGATGCCGATTATCAGGAGGCCGGGGCTGAGATGGTCCTTTCGCCCAAAGATATATTTGCCCCAGCCGATTTGATTGTGAAGGTCAAGGAGCCCCAACCATCCGAGCTGGACCTGCTCCACGAGGGCCAGGTGATATTTACCTATTTCCACTTCGCCGCCGACCGGGAACTCACCCAGCGCTTTCGCGATACGGGCGCCACCGCCATCGCCTATGAAACCGTCCAGCTCGGCAGTGGGGAGTTGCCGCTGTTGATCCCCATGTCCGAAGTGGCCGGACGAATGGCGATCCAGGTAGGGGCCAGTTATCTGGAAAAGAATAACGGTGGCAAGGGGATCCTCATCGGGGGCGTCCCCGGTGTGGAGCCGGCCACCGTCACCATTCTTGGCGGGGGCATAGTCGGACACAACGCGGCCAAGATTGCCGCCGGTATGGGCGCCAACGTCTACATCCTGGATGTCGATGTGGAACAGCTGCGCTACCTTGACAATATCATGCCCGAAAACGTCACCACGCTCTACTCAAATCCGGTGACCATCCGGGAGCTGCTACCCCGTACCGACCTGCTCATTGGAGCTGTGCTGGTGGTGGGGGCCAAGGCGCCCAAGCTGGTGACCAGCGACATGCTCAAATTGATGGAGCCGGGCTCGGTGATTGTCGATGTGGCCGTGGACCAGGGCGGCTGTGTCGAAACCTGCCATCCCACGACCCATAAGGACCCCACCTTTGTCATCGAGGGTGTCCTCCATTACTGTGTGGCCAACATGCCCGGCGCCGTACCCAACACATCGACCCGCGCCTTGACCAACTCCACCTTTCCCTTTCTGGCCCAACTGGCCGAGTTAGGTGCCGAACAAGCCATGCTGGCCAATCCCACGCTGCTGAAGGGGTTGAACATTTACCACCACCAGATCACCCACGCGGGAGTGGCCGAGGCCTTTGGCCTGGAGTATGTTGATCCCCTCACAATCTTGAGCTAAGCCACCTCGTCAGACAGAGGTTAGCCCCACCGGCTGCGAGTGATCCGGCCGGGCGAGATTCGCCCACCGGACAACGGACTTTTGGAGCGATTTTAGGGGTGAAAGTCGGCGATGTCCCAAGGTGAAATACTCCTTGCCTCAAGGGAAATCTCTGTTTACACTAAAGTAGTACTTTAATTCACTATGCTCTGAGGGATAGCCTGGCTCCGGACGTTAAAAAATTGTATTACTCCATCGGCGAGGTCAGCGAGATTGCGGCCCTTAAGCCGTACGTGCTCCGCTATTGGGAAACGGAATTTCCTAACCTGTCGCCTTCCAAAAACCCAGCCGGAAACCGGGTCTATACTGAAAAGGATATCAACCGGATCCTGGAGATCAAACGGCTGCTGTACCAGGAGAAGTTTACCATTGAAGGCGCCCGCCAATATTTCAAGAACAGCCACGCCAGTCATCGGGGTGCCACGCCCCAGGGCTCAAGGGGACCGCTCACCGGCGGGTTGATCAGGGAGAAGGATGTGGCTCGAAAGGCACTGGAGGACGTCCAGGAATCGCTCAACGACCTCATCGCCCTCATACGCAAGGAAAAGTAATCCCGGCAGTTGTGACCTCGACGGCGCCGGTGTAAATTCCCTCTGCCAGCGGAACGTGGCGCAGCCCGGTAGCGCACTTGACTGGGGGTCAAGGGGTCGCGGGT
>CAZJBG010000061.1:0-14164 GCA_964543925.1 uncultured bacterium | reverse complement strand
AACACCAGGGGAATAGAGAACCGGAGCAGACCGGGCTCGGGCGGGACCGGGACGGGCCGATGCACGGGCGCCAATCTCGTTAAAAAATAGACCGCCGCCAGCACCGAAACGACCTGTGAGCCTACGTACGCTACAGCGATGGACCAGAGGGGACCCGCCCACCCTACCAGCGCCAGGAACGCCAGGCACAGGAAACCCGTGGGCAACACGTGGAGGGCCAACGCCGGATACTTGAGCACCTTGAAGCCTCGACTGGCCCCGGCCGCAACATGCGCCACAACTATGAGGGGCACGGTGAGGGCGAACCAGGTCAACAACCGGCCGAGGAATTCGTCCGGGGCGTGGAAAAGTCCTGTGCTGATACGCTCCGCCCCCATCACCAGGGCAGACCCGACGATGAGCCCGCTCACCAGGCTGTATTTGGCGGCCCTCCGGATGGTGGCGGTGGCTTCGGCAGTGCGGTTGAGGGCCTGGAGCCGGGCAACAAAACGTACGGTTCCCACGTCGAGACCCATTTTCCCCACCGCAACGGCCACCTGGGTGACGGCGTTGCTGATAGAGTAGAAACCGAGCAGTTCCACCCCCAGGAACCGGGCCACCAGGATATTGAATAGGTACCGCAGCAGCCCGCCGATGGTACTGCCCCCGGCGGTAATAGAGGCCTCTTTGGCGATTTTTAATTGCGCGGGGATAGGATTAGGCACAAAGTCAGTCTGGGGTGATTAATCCATCGCGCGTTTCAGCTCAAAAATCCATGTGCGATCACAAACACCTCTTAATAGCGGTCGAAACCCCGTCAGATAGTGCCACCAGGGGAGGATACGGATTTTTTCCTGACGAACTACCGATAAGCCCGCCCTCTCCAGCAAAGCGTTCATTGATCTAGAAGACATCTCGTGGAAGTGGTGAGGACTCCATAGGATACGCGGTTTACCACGTGGGGTTGATAGATATATCCTACCACTTGGAGATAACACCTTTTTTATTTCAAGAAGACAGTGAAGGGGGTTAAACAAATGTTCGATAACCTCGAAGCAGGTAATGATATCATACTCACCCTCGAATGAACCAACGTCCAGATCCACCGAAGTATTGTCAAGTGGTATGCCAAACAAGTTTTCCAATTGACCAGTAAAGAAAGAACGCTCACCTATATCTAGTCCTTTTTGCGCGCTCTCATGGGGCGTAAGAAACTCTAACGTTTTGGCCCGGCGAATACGGTTATGAATCTTACTATCATATTCATCGTCCGCGATATTTCGAAAAGGTTGAGACATCCCAATCCCTTAATTCAATCGATTAACCTTTAAAGTGAATGCAATTCCCTGCCCAAGGGCAGCCAGGAGGTAATAGCCCAGATACCCGTAGAGATACCACTCCAATTGTCCCGCAAGGGCAAAGGGCACATAGGCCGTGTACATGATATTGATATTGGTGGGGTGTGCAACCCACTTCCATAGCTGTGACCGCTCTCCATATCGATCACCAACCATCTTGAACTGCCCACGGTGGTGTTCCATGATTACCCGCAGGGCCAGGATAAGTGTAACGATATACCACGATCCCGTTAAAAACCCCAGGATCGGCCAAAAGATCATATTCCCCCAGGCATGGAGAAGTACATCCAGATGCCCCCATTCCGGCCTTGCCTCATCGCGGGCTCTCGCCAGATCACCGTCGCAATTATCAAGGATGTGAGCCAACAGCCACAGGGCCAACGCTATAAGGGGTGACCCAAGATAGACAAAGTATAGGGCTACCAGGTCAACGATGAAATGGGCAAATAATACATGGGGGCCGTGGAGGCCTGCCAAAAAAAATAGATACGTCAGCCTTCTGGATAATTCCCTCACCCAATGGCCGAAAGTGTCCTGGTTATAAACTCTGCCAGTGGCTTCGTCTTCCTTTTGCTGTTTACTCTCTAGCAGTGTCACGAATGTTTTATAATTTGACAAGTCAATCTCTTTCATACTGTTTTAAAAAAATGCAGCGGCGGATCGCCCACCACTACACAACCCAAATTAATCTGACGAGGATGGAGCAACCGAATAGAATTTACCTCAAATTCACAATGTATTACCACAGTTCACCGTCCTGACCGATCACAGGGCGCATCCTACCCCTACCTCTGTCGAGCATAACTCACCGGCCCCAGCAGGCCATAGTAGACCACCTGGTAGGCCGCGATCGACGGCCAGTGCCAAACCCTGGCATAGCGCCATAAAAATCGCATGCTGGAAAGAAATTTGTGCCCGACCTTTCGCAGGGAGAATACCCCGCCCATACTGCTGGAAACGGCGTGCCATACCTTGCCGGCCGGCAGGTAGCAGCAATCCACCCCCAGGCGGCGGGCCCGGTAGCACAGGTCGGCATCTTCGACATACATGGAGTAGGCGGGATCGAACCCGGCCAACTCACCGGCCAAATCGGCCCGGATCAGCAGGCAGCAGCCGGTGACAAAATCGGTCTTCCCGGGCTGGTCATACTGACCCCTGTCACGGTGCCGGATGCCCCGGTGACGCAAACGGCCCAGGCGAAGGTCCACCTCCCCGCCGGCATACCAAATGATATCCTCAGGCCCGTCGTAGTATATTTTCGGGCCGAAGATACCCCCCTCGGGGTAGCGCTCCGTGCCACGGATCAGCTCCGTCAGCAGGTCCGGCGCCACCTCGGTGTCATTGTTTAAAAACATGATCCATTGAGGCTGCTCTTTCAAAGCTGCTTCCAGCCCGGCATTGTTGCCCCGGGCATATCCCAGGTTCTGCGCCAGCGGCAGGAGCTTTACGTTGGGGAATTGATCCCGAATGGCCGCTGTAGACCCGTCCTGGGAGCCGTTGTCCACCACCAGGATGGTGACCCGCTCGTACTGCAATCTGTCGAGAGAGCGCAGGCATTTGAGGGTCAGGTCCCGCCCATTCCAGTTCAGGACGATGATGACAACCTCAGGCGCCGGCATAGCAGGCGGCATCAAGTCAGCCTGGTTGAGCCGGGTAGTGCAGGCAGTGACAGCGATATAATGATGAGTGGTGCGAGGATGCCGGGGATCATTATCATGGGCAATAATTTAGTGGACGCCCGCCGCTGGTGTTAACTTATGATCGCAGGGACCGGTAGCCTGTCTCGACATTCATTCACGAATCTTCATTAAATTAATTCACTATGTTAATCCACGACGATTGCCGCTTTTTCGAAGGCCATATCCCCTGCAAGTACAACAAACTTGAAGGGGTCCACTGTGACGGCTGCCCACATTACGACCCTGTGGCCCAACGGATACTGATCATCAAGCTGGGGGCCCTCGGCGACGTGATCCGCACGACCCCCCTGCTTCAGGCCCTCAAGGCAAGCTACCCGGACAGCCAGATTTTCTGGCTGACCCATTCCCCTGAGTTTCTGCCCCCGGCCGTAGATAAAAAACTTCGCTTTGAACTGGCCAATATCATTTACCTCCAGCAGGTCACATTTGACATCCTCATCAACCTGGACAAGGACCTGGAGGCCTGCGCTCTGGCCCAGCAGGTCCAGGCTGAGCAAAGGTTTGGCTTCACCCTGAAAAACGGCGGACCTGCGCCGGTCAACGAGCAGGCCCAGCACAAATTTCTCACCGGGCTGTTCGATGATCTCGGTCGTCAAAACACCAAGTCCTATCCCGAGGAAATGTTTGAAATGTGCGGCTATGGCTTCAAGGGTGAAAAGTACAGCATCGCGTTCGATAACGACGCTTACCAAGGTGCGTTGCCCAAAAGCAAGGCCCTGGTTGGCCTCAACACCGGCTGCGGCGGGCGGTGGCTGACCCGCCTGTGGCCCGAAGCCTACTGGGAAAAACTGGCTGCCGAGCTATTGAAGGCCGGATATGACGTGCTGCTTTTGGGCGGTCCCGATGAGCACGACAAGAACGTGCGGATTCAGGCCGCCACCGGAGCCTTATACGAGGGGACCTTCCCGCTCCCCCAGTTCATCAGCCTCATGAACCGGTGCCACCTGGTCGTCACCACCGTGACCATGGCCCTGCATGTTGCCATCGCGCTGGACAAGCGGATCGTGCTGCTCAACAACATTTTTAACCGGCACGAATTTGAACTCTACGGTCTGGGCACCATCCTGGAGCCGCCCGATTGCACCTGCTACTTCGCCCAGTTCTGCGACAAGGCATGTATGGACGATCTCAAAGCAACCGACGTTTTCAACGCCGTCACCGCGCTCCTGCCGGCAAAATGAACATTGCCATGCTCGGCATCTTCCCCCCTTACCGGGGAGGTATCCAACACTTTAACACCCTGCTGTACCAGCACCTGAGCGCGGAGCACCCGGTGACGGCCATCAATTTCTATCGTCAGTACCCGCGATTATTTTTCCCCGGGACCAGCCAGTTCGATCCCGCCGGACCCGTCGACAAAGCGTTTGCCCAGCGGCTCATCGACCCGGTCAATCCGGTGACCTGGTTTCAGGTGGTCCAGCGGCTGAAACACTTAGCACCCGAGCTGGTCATATTCAAGTACTGGCTGCCGTTTTTCGCTCCAGCCTTTGGCACCATGATGCGGCAGTTACGAAAAAATACCCGGTCTAAAAGTCTGTGCATCATCGACAACCTGACGCCTCACGAAAACCGGCCCGGCGACCGCCTGCTCAACAAATATCTGGTCGCGCACACCGATGCGTTCATCTGCATGTCTGAAACGGTGGCCGGGCAACTGCTCCGGATCAAGCCCGAGGCCCGTTACCGGTACAGTCCCCACCCCCTCTACAGCAATTTTGGGGCGCGAATACCCAAGGACCAGGCCCGCCATCGGCTGGGTCTGGGTAGCGAACCGTTGGTACTGTATTTCGGATATATCCGTAAGTACAAAGGCCTTATGACCCTGCTGGACGCTTTGCCCGAGACCGTAGAGCGCCTGGGCGCCAAAGCCATTATTGCCGGTGAGTTCTACGATGACCGGGAACCCTATCTGGCGAAGATCAGGGCCCATGCCCTGGCGCCCCATCTCATCCTGGCCGACCGGTTCATCCCCGATGACGAGGTGAACCTCTACTTTTCAGCAGCCGATGTGGTGGTTTTGCCCTACCTGTCGGCCACCCAGAGCGGCATCGTTTCCATCGCTTTACACTACGATTTACCGTGCATTGTCACCGATGTAGGCGGACTGCCTGAAGTCGTGCATCACCAGAAAACGGGGCTGGTGGTGCCCCCTGACGATCCCCCTGCGCTGGCCCAGGCCATGGTGGAATTTTTTGAAAAGATCGACCGCCAGGCCATGGCCCGGCATATTGCCCTTGAGAAGAAGCGCTACAGCTGGGAGACCTTCATCGGGGCCATCGGCGAACTGGCCACCTAAACTGCCCGCAGTTAATCCATCGGGGGGGAGTATGTCCCTTTTCCGATGAGCAAAATGGCTAGGGTAAAGGGAGCGGGGTGTTGCCGGTGTACTCCTCCTTCACCAGCCGCTGCTGCTTATGACGCTGCTGCACAAAAAATTCCGCCAGGAGGCCCAGGGAAAAAAACTGGATGCCGACAATGATGAGCAGCATCCCCAGGAAGAGGAGGGGCCGGCTGCCGATCCAGTAACCACGGAACCAGTTGACGGCCAGATAAGTGGAAATGCCTAAACCGGCCGCCGAGAACGATAGGCCCACCAGGCCGAAAAAATGGAGGGGGCGCTGGAAATAGCGACCCAGGAATAGGACCGTCAGCAGGTCAAACAGGCCATGAAAGTACCGGGCCAGACCGTACTTGGTCTTCCCGAACTGCCGTGGACGGTGCTCAATAATTTTTTCAGTAACCCTATAGCCCTTATACTTGGCCAGGGCCGGGATGTAACGGTGCAACCCGCCGTAGACTTCGATGCTTTTAACCACCTCGGCCCGGTAGACTTTCAGGCCACAGTTAAAATCGTGAATTCGAACGCCGGTCATCCACCGGACAACCCAATTGAAAATTCTGGACGGCACACGCTTGGAGAGCGGGTCATGGCGTACTTTCTTCCAGCCGCTCACCATATCCCAGCCTTCCTCAAGCAGGGCGACCATGGCCGGGAATTCAGCCGGGTTATCCTGCAGATCCGAATCGAGAGTGACCACCACGTCCCCGGTGGCGGCTTCAAAACCGGCCGCCAGGGCCGCCGCCTTGCCGTAATTCCGGTAAAAGGTCAGGACCCGGACCCGGGGGTCTTCATCGGCCAGCTGCCGCAGGAGAGTCTCGGACCCGTCGTCACTGCCGTCATCGATATAGAGGATTTCATGCCGGCCACGGGAGGGCAGTGCGGCGGTTAACTCCTGATGGAATTGTGGTAGGGCTCCAGCCTCATTGTAGACCGGTACCACGGCGGAGATATTCATGACGGGAAGAAGTGCAATCTACTGGTTTTTCGCGCGCACCAGTTCGGGAGTCTCTCCCTGGCGAACTCGTTCGGCGCGCTCGAACATCACCCGGGCCTCTTCGGCCTTGCCCGATTTCATATAAACTTCACCCATATGGTCCAGCACTACGGGATTATCGGGCTTAACCTTAATACTTTTGTTAATGTATTTACGGGCCTTACGATACCGTCCCAACCGGTACCAGATCCAGCCATAGGTATCCAGGAAGGCGGCATTATCGGGCTTGAGTTTCAGTGACCGGCGAGAGAGTTTACGGGCAGCTTTCAGCTGCTTCTTGGTGAGCTGTTCTCGCTCGGCAATGCTATAGGCGTAATTATTCATCGCGGTAGCATCTTTTTTATCGGCTTTCAGCAGCTCCTCAAAAAGGGAGTCTGATGGGACAAACTTTTTCAGGCTGGACCAGGTGGAAGCCAGCAGAAATTTAATGCGCCTCGCATCCGGCGCTTGGGCCAAGGCCATGATCAGGCTTTGTTCGGCATCGGCGTAGCGCTCGGCGCCGTAGTACAGGTTCCCCAGGAGATAGTTTATATTGGTAGCCGTGGGAAATCGAAGGGCGGCCTCCTCAAGTACCGCAATGGCCCCGGCTTCATCATCCAGATTTGCCCGGGCGATGGCCAGCCCGGTATAACCGCCGGTGCTGTCAGGGTAGACCTTGATCATGAGATTGGAGACGTTGCCCAGTTGGGCGTAGTCGGCCATCTCGGAGGCCAAGCGCCCGGTCATGCTGAGGATTTCCCACTGCCGATGCCCCTCTTCGATCAGGTCATCGAGGAGGCCTTTGGTTTTGAGCGGCTCCTGCTGCTGCCAGTATAACCAGGCGAGTTGCAACCGGTTTGAGGGCGATGCCGCGCCGGCCTGATTCAAGCGTTCATAGGCCGCGACGGCCTCATCATACTGCCGGACCTGCATGCAGATATCGGCGTATGCGCGGGCCACCTGGGGATCATCGGGCTCTCGCCGGTAAAGCCGTTGGTAGACCTGAAATACCCGGTCAAAATCGCTGATCGAAAGCGCCATTTCGCCTGCCCGTGACAGCACCTGATGCTGCATCGGATCGCGGTCAAAAATCGCCAGATAGGTATCTATGACCTGGGAAAATTCCTTTTGCCGATACTGAATGCCGGCTTTCCGGAAGAGGGGATCGATATCCATGGGGTCCAGTTTGGCCCACTCATCCAGATGCTCGATGGCTGCGGCATAATTTTGTTGGGCCGCGGCAGCTTGAAAGAGGAACTTGTGCACCAGGGGATCATCCGGCTGCAGGCGCAGGGCCTGCTCCCCTGCCTGGCGGGCCTTTTCCAGCCGGTTATCCTGCATGAGGGCCTCGGCCAGGCTCAGAAAGATGGTCGCCGAGGTGGAGTCATAGAGCAGGGCCCGCTCGTAGGCAGCCGCGGCCTGGGCATACTCTTCCTGCATCATGTACAGATCACCATCCAGATAGTGAGATAGGGCTCGGCTGTCGTAGCGCTGGCCGGCACCGGTGGGCGCCTCCTGCCCGGACAGGGGGACCAGGACCAACAGTGCCAGTAATAAAATGGGTGAACTGCGATGCATTGATCGGATCATCATGTTAAGAAATTTAGAGGCATCCCCTTCGCGAAACAACATTTGAATCGGTCCCTTGTCCAGAGGAATTCCCCCGTGAAGGGACCATCCCGTATTACCCTGTCCACCGGATATATTGGCAGTTCCTTGGTTTACCGGTTGAACGCGAGCAGCTGCCCGCCGGTTTCCGGAAAAGAGCGGCCGTCGGCACACGAGAGATACGATCCAGCCGGACACCACTGGCGTCGTCAGGCAGTGCCAAATAAAAGATACGCCCTACTTTCCCCCGGTGGACGCCCCCTGCAGCTCGGCCCCCTCGGCCACAATTTCATCATGGATATGGCACTGCTCCAGGCTGGCCCCCGACAGGACGATGCAGCCTTCCAGGGTGCTGTCCGCCACCCGGCAGTTTTCCATGATACTGCTGGAGCGCACCGTCGACCGCTCTATGGTGGCTTCGGGATGGATGAACGGTCCACCCCGGCGTTGCAGCAGGTGGCGGTTGGTGGCCAGAAGGGTCCCGGTGGTGCCGCAATCCAGCCAGCCATCCACCGGGTGAGTCCGGAAAACCGCGCCGCTCTGCACCATGAGATTAAGGGCATCGGTGAGTTGATATTCCGCCTCGGTCCTGGTCCGGGATTCGACGAGGGTCTCGAGGGCCTCCTTGAGCCTCCTCTGCTGGCCGATGCGGTAGATCCCGGCCAGGGCCAGGTTCGATACCGGTTCAGCGGGCTTTTCCACCATGTTGACCACCACCCCCTCGGCCGTCTCCACAATGCCGAACCGTTGGGGGTCATCCACCTCCACCACACCGACACTGTTGCCGCCGCCGTTGATGAAGGCGCCGTAATCGAGCTCGAAGATCGTATCGCCCAGGACGATGAGAACCGGGTCGTCCGCCCCGTCCAGGGCCAGCAGCACGGCATGTCCCAGCCCCTGCTGCTGCTGTTGCTCGACGAAGGTGACCTTCAGGTGGCTGTACTGCGCCATATGGTCCCTAACCTGGTCGCCCAGGTAGCCCACCACCAGCGACACCTCGGTGACCCCGCCCTCGACGAGGGGTTCGATAATATGGTCCAGAATGGGTTTCCCCCCAACGGGTAGCAGGGCTTTTTGCCTCACGTGAGTATGGGGCAGCAGGCGGGTCCCCTTACCGGCAATGGGAATGATGGCTTTCAGAAAAGGCCTCCCTCTTCCAGGGACGCTTTACGGGCGGCAGCAGCTGGCAAGCATCTATTTCTCAACAAGTTTTTCTTTATAACGATTCATCTGGGCCTTCATTTTTTCCACGGCCAGGACGACGGCCCGGTCCATTTTTTCGTCGGAATCGACGGCGGTAAATTGATGCCCTTTGGAATGGGCGACGATCTCAGCCACTTCCTGGCCGGTTTCGTGCGTGAGAATAACATGGTAGTCCAGGACGCCGTCAAAATAGCGGTTCAGTTTACGAATCTCCTTTTCCACAAAATTTCGCAGCATTTTGGGCGCCTTGAAATGACGGGCCGTCACTTCAATCTGTATCTTATGCACTGCACCTGTCCGCATCCGGTTCCATCCTCCTTGATCCACATTTACTGATGGGCTGCTCATACCTGGGGCCCCGCGTTCACCAGGTTCGCTTCATCGACGACATACTTCTGGAAATTCTCTACGAACTTTGCGGCCAATAGGCGGGCGGTGGCATCATAAGCCTGCTGGTCCGGCCAGGTCTCACGGGGGCGCAGGATAGCCGGATCGACGCCGGGCAGGCTGAGCGGCACCTGAGTACCGAAGACCGGGTCTTTGGCGAATTTTTCCTTTTCGATGGCGCCGGTCAGGATACTGGTGATAATGGCCCGGGTCGCCTTGATGGAGATGCGCTGGGCGCCGTCGGCGGCTGAACCTCCCGACCATCCCGTGTTAACCAGATACACCTTAGCCCCTGAGATCTCCATTTTTTCCTTCAACAGGTTAGCATAAGTGAGGGGCGGCAGCGGCATGAACGGCCCGCCGAAACAGGGTGAAAAGGTGGCCTGAGGCTCGTTTACGCCGCGCTCGGTGCCCGCCAGCTTGGCGGTATAGCCGCTGATGAAGTGATACATGGCCTGCTCGGTACTCAGTTTGGAAACCGGAGGCAGCACCCCGTAGGCGTCGGCGCTCAGGAAGATGATGGTCTCCGGATGCCCGGCCATACTGGAGCTCCCGTTGGCCTGGAGGGAATTTTGAATATGGTCCAGGGGATATGAGACCCGTGTGTTCTCCGTTTTCGATGCATCGCTGTAATCAACTTCTCCGGTTGTTTCGTCAAAGACCACGTTCTCCAAGAGGGCGCCGAAGCGGATGGCATGGTAGATATCCGGCTCGGCCACCGGGTCAAGATTGATGACCTTGGCATAGCAGCCACCCTCGAAATTAAAGACACCATGGTCGGACCATCCGTGTTCGTCGTCACCTATCAGGGGGCGGTTCGGATCGGTGGAGAGGGTGGTCTTGCCGGTCCCGGAGAGGCCAAAGAACAGGGCCGGGTGTTCACCCTGGAGGTCCACGTTGGCCGAGCAGTGCATCGTCATGACCCTCTTCAACGGCAGCAGATAGTTCATGACCGAAAAAATACCCTTTTTCATTTCACCGCCGTACTCGGTGCCACCGACAATGGCGATGCGCTTGCCCAGGTGAAAAATGATAAAGGTCTCGGAGTTGAGACCATGCTCTTTCCACGCCTCATCCACAACATCGGAGGCGTTGATAATGGTGAACTCCGGCGAAAAGTGTGCCTGTTCCTCGGGCGTGGCATGGATAAACATGTTGTCACAAAAGAAAGCCTGCCAAGCCTTCTTGGCCACCATACGGACATTGAGGCTGTAGCGTGGATCGGCGCCGGCCCGGCCCTCAAACAGATAGACCCCCTGGCCGTCCGGGTCGCTGTTGTAGTAATCCAGGACCTTTTGATACAGGCCGTTGAACACCTCTTCGCTCACCTTCTTGTTCACCGCTCCCCAACCGATATGATCCCTGGAGGAGGGCTCATCGACGATGTAGCGGTCGTTGGGCGAGCGTCCGGTATACTTCCCGGTGCCGATGATCACCGCCCCCCGGGGACCGATGCGACCCCCATCCAATCGCAAAATATCCTCCACCAGGCGCGTGACGGGCCAGTTCCGGCGAACGATTCCCGGTGTCAGGATGCCGATATCCTTCAGATCATTGTGCATGCCGTGAATTATCCTTTATGTGAGGTTGCATGGGGATGGGCCTGACGATAGAGTTTCTTCATCTGATCCATCTTCACATGCGTGTATATCTGGGTCGACGAAAGGGAGGCATGACCCAGCAGGTCCTTCACGGCCATCAGGTCCGCGCCGTGATCCAGCAGGTGCGTGGCCATCGTGTGCCGCAGCAGATGGGGGCTGAGGTGCCGGGCTTCGGCCACCTGCTGCATATAACCCTTGACCCGCAGCTGCACCGTCCGGCATGCGATCGGTTGACCGCCCCGTCCGCAGAAGAGGGGGCTCCCGGGGCCGACCTGCTCCCCGCTCCCCCGTCGCGCCTCCAGATAACGGCCCAAAGCCTTGCCGGCCGGCCGGCCGATCACCACCACCCGCTCCTTGTTCCCCTTACCCAGCACCCGAATGGTACGCCCGGTAAAGGAAACGTCCCCTACGGCCAGGGCCGTGAGCTCGGCCAGCCGGATACCGGTGGCATAAAAGGTCTCCAGGATGGCCCGGTCCCGCAGACCGATAAGGGTCTCCTCCGATGGAAGGTCCATGAGTCGCAGGGCCTGGTCCTCCGGCAGGAATTCAGGCAGCGGCCGGGGGGTGCGCGGGGTCAGGATAGCGGCGGCAGGATTGGCAGGGATCACTTCGGCCCGATTCAGATATTTGAAAAATGACTTGAGGGCAGCCAGGGCGCGGGCCACGGACCGGGCCCCCAGCCCCCGCTCCCGAAGAAGCCCCAGAAAATGACGGATGGTCTGCCGATCGATGCGCTCGGGCTGCCGGGACTGTTGCGGGTCGTACTCATCTACAAACCGGGCAAACTCCCGTAAATCCCGGCGGTAGGCCTTCACCGTCAGGGGCGAATACCTGCGCTCTTCCTCCAGGTAGCTGAGGAAGTCTTCGGCGCAGCTGGCCAACTCCACTTTATTTTCGGGCACGCGTATCCTGCTTCAGAACAGTGAGGGCTTCCTTAAAATCGTTAGGCAGAGGCGCTTCAAAACTCAGCAGCTGCTCTCTGGTAGGGTGAGTGAACTCCAATCGGAAGGCGTGGAGGGCCTGCCGGGGCAGCGCCCTGCGCAGCTGTCCCGCAATGCCGTGCAGCCGCGGCGCGATATTGGCCAGCGGCTTCACGCCCCCATATAGATCATCGCCGAAAACGGGGCATCCCAGATGGGCCAGATGTACCCGAATCTGATGGGTACGCCCGGTGCGGGGGTGAACCTCCAACAGGGTGAAGCCATCGAAATATTCGAGCACTTTGTAGGCCGTCGCGGCTTCACGCCCGCCGGTCTCACAGGTCTTGAATGCCAGCCGGTTATGGGGGTCGCGCGTCAGATAGGTCTCTATCTCACCGGTTTCAGCGGGGGTGCCCCAGACCAGGGCAAGGTAGGTTTTGTGAACCGCCCGCCGCTCGAACTGGTCGGCCAGGGCCAGGTGAGCCCCATCGGTTTTGGCCACCACCATCACACCGGAGGTAGCCTTGTCCAGCCGGTGAACAATGCCGGGACGCTCAGCGCCGTTGCACCCGGAGAGCTGGTCGAAACGGCCGACCAGGGCGTTGACCAGGGTGCCGCTCCGGATACCGTGACCGGGATGGGTCACCATGCCGGCCGGCTTGCTCAGCACAACGAGCTGGTCATCCTCATGGAGGATATTGAGGGCCACCTCCTCCGGTTCGGGGTGGGCCGGCTCCTGATCCGCCGGGAGGTCGACCTGAATGCGCTCCCCGCCTGACAGGGGCTCCCGGGCCTTCACGACCCTCGTTCCGTCTACCCGCACCTGACCGGTCTTAATAAGGACCTGAATCCGGGTGCGGCTAAGTCCCGCCAACCGGGCCGCCAAAAAGTGGTCCAGGCGGGGCCAGGCGGCATCGACCTTAAACTGGGTTGAGGACTCCACGTCAGCTGCTTTCGGCCTCCGCCGGCTGTGCGCGGGGGAAAATGATGATGGTCAGGATCAGATAGATGGTAACCCCTACGGTTACGGCGGTGTCGGCAAGGTTGAAAACGAAAAATCGATAGGCGCCCAATCCGAAGTCCAGGAAATCCGCCACCTGGCCGAAGATGATCCGGTCGATGAGATTGCCGACGGCGCCACCCAGGATCAGGGCCAGGGAAACGCGCACGGCCAGGTGGCTGGATCGCTCCCGGTACAGATAGGTGAAAATGAAACCGATGGCCAGAATGGACAGACCGGTAAAGAGCGGCAGCGTGCCACCGACATCGATTCCAAAAGCGATGCCACTATTTTCTACGTAGGTGAGCTTGAAAAAGTTTCCAAGAACGGAGAGGGACCTGTGTAGATCAAGGTGCTGGCGCACCAGATATTTAGAGACCTGATCCAGTACCACGACAATGGCGGTGGTTAACAATGCCCGCATGCAGCTCAGCCGGCAGTCTTGGCTGAGTTGTTGGTCTTGCAGGTGAAGCAACTGCTGGTGTGAGGCACTTCCTCCAGACGTTCTTTGCTGATTAAATCACCGCAGGTCTGACAAATTCCAAAGGATTCGTCATCAATCATTTCGAGGGCTCGTTCAAGGTATCGCAGATAGTTATTCTCACGTGCGAGCCAGTAGTAAGCCTTTTCCCGCTCGCCCTGATCGGTGCCTGCGTCGGCCATATGATAGGCATAGGTGGAGTCACCGGTAATCGACGACTCGTTGGCAATCTGGGTGTTCTCTCGCAGATCACCCATCTCCCCCAGTAGCTTGCGCCGCTTCTCCAGGATTTGCCCTTTGAAGTAACCCAACTCCCGCTTGGACCATTTTTTCTTCTTCGCCACTACAGACCTCAATTCGTTATGCCCGGGACATGTGAATGCTCACCTTTGCACCGTTCAAATTTACGACTTTTTGGTGTTCCGGTTGGTCTAGATCGGGAAATAAACCGGTCCCCAACACCTCTGCCAGAAAATAATCCTGGAATTGATCCAGAGATTTTGCCACGTGACTGTCACCCGAAACAGCCACCACGATACGATCTTCCACCTTCAAGTCGGCCTCTTTGCGCATGTTTTGTACCTGACGGATCAGGTCACGAACCGTACCCTCC
>CAZJBG010000060.1:0-14236 GCA_964543925.1 uncultured bacterium | reverse complement strand
CCGGATGACGCCGACGTGCCCTGGCACCGGGTGGTGAACGCCCGGGGCGGTATCTCCCTGGATGAGCAGTGGGGGGCCGGCCGCCTGCAACGGGCTCTGTTGGAGGCCGAGGGAGTGGTGTTCCGCCCTGATGGCCGAATCGATCTGCAGCGCTACCGGGTCGCAAGTGGCCCGCAGGCAGTCACTTTATAAGCAGCGAGGCGGACATGGCTAAACCGACGGGGGGACCACGCTGGAGCTACGCGGGGGCGACCGGTCCCGGGCAGTGGGGCGGTCTGGACCCCGGGTATGCCGAATGCGCCGCCGGACGGCAACAGTCGCCGGTCGATATAACCGGCGCCACCCGACCCCACCCGGATCAGATCCGATTCAGCTACGCCCCCTCCGCCCTCAACCTGATCAACACCGGCCATACCATCCAGGTCAACTACGACCCGGGGAGCTCTCTCACCATCGGTGGCCAGCGGTACGACCTGCTCCAGTTCCATTTCCACAGTCCGAGTGAACACACCATCGATGGGCAGACCTACGACATGGAGGCCCACCTGGTGCATCGCGGCGCGGGCAAGCAACTGGCCGTCGTGGCGGTCTTGATGACGGTGGGTGCAGAAGATGCCACGATCCAGACCCTGTGGGACAACCTTCCGTCGGGGGAAGGTATCGACACGGCGGTAGAGGGGGTGACCATCGACGTGCAGGCCTGGATCCGGCCAAAGATGGCCTACTACGCCTACTCCGGCTCCCTGACCACGCCCCCTTGCAGCGAAGGGGTGCAGTGGATTATCCTGCGAACCCCCATGCCGGTCTCTGCGGCGCAGGTGGGGGCCTTCACCGCGATCTTTCCCCGAAGCGCCCGCCCCGTTCAGCCGTTGAATGACCGGGTGTTGTTCGACGGCGTCACCCGTCGTTAGTATGTTCGGGCCGCCTGGTGGTTCGCTCCCCGAGCGCCGCTGACCTGCCCCGCACAGTCATCCGCCCACTCCATCATCTATCACTTGTGTTTACCCTGACGAGTGGTGATTTTGATACCATTTCGTAAACGGCCGACGATTCCTTTAGACTAATTGTCAGCCGTCGGACGCTTCATTGGGGCGCGATGTCATAATATGGGCCTCCCAGTAATAAACGTCTAAAAGGAGAGAGTCCTATGAACGGTTTTCAATCGACACCTATTCTATCCATGGGTGTGGCCCTCATGTTGGCCGCCTCGTGTACCCAAGCACCTCAACCAGCCCCCACCCCTACCGAAGCGAACGCACCCCTGGCCATGCCGGAGGCGCTTGCGAATATCGACATGGGGATGAAGATGATGGGCGACATGGAAATGATGATGCAGACGGTGATGAAGAAACAGCAGGCGTCCCAGGCCTACGGGGAGCAGCTGTTCAACGACGCCACTCTGGCCGGCGCCACGCGCGGCATTTCCTGCAACGGCTGTCATCCGAGCGGTGGCACCACTGGAGGAGAGGCTGAAATTCCCGCCATGATGGGCTATCCGGGATGGAAGATCCCCATTCCCAGCCTGCAGGGCGCGGCGGCCTCCTTCCCCAAATTCAAGGTACCGAATGCCGACGTGATCAGCCTGGCGCAAATGAATAATAACTGTGTCGCCATGTTCGTGGGCGGACACCGATTGCCCCTCAATGGTAAAGAGTCTCATGCCCTGAATTTGTACGTCCATTCCCTCAGCAAAGGTACCGAAGTCGAGCCGGGCAGGATGCAGATGATGGGTGGCATGGATTAATTTTACCCGCGTAGGGCCGCCATGGGTTAACCGGAGGGGATATATTTGTGTGGAAACAGGTTGTAGTGCTCTGCGGCATGGCCCTTTACGGCTGCACGGGGCGGTTTACCCAGGGGACCGCTGGCGGCGGTGAGCAGTGGTTCACCGAGTCATCGGACAGCGGGGCCGCTACGCCCCATATGCGGGCGGTTCTGGCCTTTCGGCAGAGCCCCATCGTCAAGGAAAAGTCGTGTCTGTCATGTCATACCATCGGTGACCAGGGCGGGACGGTAGGTCCCATTCTCGATCAGCTGGCCAACCGCCGCGACGAAGCGTGGCTGCGACGGTGGTTGAAGGACCCCAATCAGGTCAAGCCGGGCACGAAGATGCCCAACTTCGAATTCACCGATGGCGAGGTCGACGAGTTGATGGGGTACATCCTGAAGCTGAAAAAGCCGATCCCCACGGACGAAATCCTGGCCTCGGGGGATGATGCCGCAGCGAAAGGTGAGCGCCTGCTGGACGCCTACGGGTGCCTGGCGTGTCACCGTATCGGTGACGAGGGCCGGTTCATTGGGGTTGACCTGACCTGGATCGGCCACCGGAAATCGGAGGCTTGGGAACGCCGCTGGCTACAGGCGCCGGAGGCGTGGAAGCCGGGAACGTTCATGCCCAACTTTCACCTGTCTGACGAGGAGGTAGCAGCCCTGGCGGCCTACCTGCATACCTTGCAGGGCCAAAACAACGCGGCGAGCCGGGGCTGGGAAATCAGGTCGCTCTTTTTCATGGGCGGCTCGCCGGAGGTGGCTGGTGAGATGGTGTATAACCGCCTGGGCTGCTGGGGCTGCCATGGCGTGAAAGGACGGGGCGGCGATAAAAACCCCAATGCCGCTCCCAATGAAAGGATACCGGACCTCTGGGGCGTAAAAAACCGCCTGTCGGAGGGAGATATCAGGGCTGCGATCGCGTCCGGGTCCACTCCCCAGAGGGTGGACCCGGACGCGACGGCGCCCCCCTTCGCCTGCCCACCCTGGGGTGACCGGATCACCCCTCAAGAGCTGAACCGTCTCATAGCCTATATCAATACACTGGCGCCAAAGGAGAGAAAATGGAAGTTTCAATAGATCGCAGCACCTTTCCCTGGCTCAGTGGGCTGGGGATACTGCTGTTGGTCCTGCCACTCCTGTCGCCGGTTCAGGCCCAGGGGAGCGGCGGCGTGGAAGGCTTCGTCGGTTTCAGCGATGAATATCCTCCGCGGCAGAAGTTGAACATTACCCAGGACCCGGCGGTGTGCGGCCACACGATCCAGGATGAGGCGTTCGTGGTGGACCCCGAGACGAAGGGGTTGGCCAATGCCGTCATATTCTGGGAACTGCCAGCGGGGCAGGAGTTGCCGTCATCGGAGAGCGGCCCCACCGTGCTGTCCCAGGAGGGTTGTCGTTATGAGCCGCACGTGCAGGTGGCCGGGGCCGGTTCAACGACCTTGCAGGTGTTGAATAAGGACGGCATCCTGCATAACGTCCATGCCTACGACGAGGACGAACGGACGCTATTCAACTTCGCCCAACCCGGATTCAAAAAGCAGATCGAAAAGGAGCTGCCCAGGTCGAGGGTGATCAACATCCAGTGCGACGTCCATGAGTGGATGAGCGCCTATGTCCTGGTGCTGGACCGTGCGATCTATGCCATCACCGATGAGGCGGGGTGCTTCCGGCTGGAGGGCCTGCCCCCCGGCCAGCAGCGCATTCGCATCTGGCACGAAGGGTTGGGCGCTTCCAGCAAATCGGTGACCGTCGAGCCGGGTCAATGGGCCGAGCTCGACTTCGTTATCGGCCAGTAACCCCGAGAATCAGCCCGGCGTTACCTTTGCAAACGGTCCCATCCGCCAGCTTTGGCCTTGGTTGGACATGAGGTGGATGTGTAGCTTCGTTCTTCCGAGCGTCCAATCAGATGAGCGAATCGTTCCAGGAATTTTGCGACCGCGTCCGGGCCTGCCGCCGGTGCCAGGGGCGGTACTTCGACCATAAGCCCCGGCCGGTGTTTCTGGCCGTGCCTTCAGCCAGGGTGATGATCATCGGGCAGGCGCCGGGGAGGCGCGTCCACCTCACGGGCCTGACGTTCAACGACCCGAGTGGTGATACCCTGCGGGAGTGGATGGGGGTCACCCGGGAACAGTTTTACAATCCAACCACGTTTGCCATTATTCCCACGGCCCTGTGTTATCCCGGCACCGAAAAGGGTAAAGGGGACCGGCCACCACCGCCCATCTGCGCCCCTGCCTGGCACCCCCGGTTCCTCGAATACATCCGGCCCGAGCTGACCCTGCTGGTGGGGATGTACGCCCAGGCCACCTATCTGCAATCCAGGGACAGGGTATCGGACGTGGTGGGCCGGTGGCGGTCTCACCTGGCCGAAGGCTATTTCCCCCTGCCCCACCCTTCGCCGCGCAACCGCAAATGGGTGACCGATCGGCCCTGGTTTGCTGCCGAGGTGATCCCGGCCTTGCGGGAGCAGGTCAGCCGGTTCCTGCCGGGCCGCTAAAAATGAGGCCGGGCAAATGGCGGAACGGGCCGTAATTTTAGCGACTGCTCGTTGTCGGGGGATGACCTGTTTCACCCGAGGCGCAGGGCCGTGGGCAAACTGGCATCAAGGAGACCGCTATAAAGGCTGAACTGTTTACCGGGGGATATTTAACCGTCGGGCGCGGTATCGTGCTGGGGTGCCTAGTCTTGCTGATCAGCGGCTGCTCGGGCGTGACGACCCGGTATCAGCCCGATCCCGGCGTGCCGGTGTTGGCCCCCCATGAACCGGCCTATGCAGAGACCATCCAGCTGCGTTACCTGGGGGCCGGGGGTTACCTCATACGCCGGGGGAAGCACGCCATCCTTACGGCGCCGCTCTATACCAATCCGGGTTGGCTGCGGGTAGGCCTGGGGTGGATCGCCCCCGATACCGTCCTGATCGACCGGCTGCACCCGGCCACTTCGACCGGTGAGGTGGGGGCCATCCTGGTGGGTCACGCCCACTACGACCACCTCCTGGACGTGCCCTACATCGCCAAAAAATACCATCCCGAGGCGAAGATCTATGGCAACCGGTCGATGGCCAACCTGGTGGCGGCCGCTGAGCCGCGCCTGGAAGACCGGGTGAAGGTGCTGGAGGAGGAAGTGGCCCGGGGCGGCAAGCCGGGAACGTGGTTTTACCTAGCCGACAGCACCATCCGGTTCATGGCCCTGGAATCGGCCCACGGCGCCCACTATCTGCGCATCCACCTGATGAAGGGCGAGGTCAAGGCCGGCTTGAAGCGGGCACCGAGATGGGCGTGGGGGTGGAAGGAAGGCGAAACCCTGGCCTACCTCATTGATTTTTTAGGTCCCCAGGGGGCCATCGACTTTCGCATCCATTATTCGGACGCGGTTACACCCGACTCGGCGGGATTTCTCCCCCACTTTGCGGCCGATGATGCCCACCCCATCGATCTGGCGATCCTGTGCCTGGGATCGGGGCAGGTGACCAAGGAATATCCGGAGACGTTTATGGGGGCCTTCAAGCCCCGCCACGTCATTCTGGGGCACTGGGAGGATTTCTTTCGGTCCGCGGTCAAACGCCCCAGGCGGCTGCATTCCGCCCACATCAAGGCCTTTATTGCCGACGTGGAGGTCGACCTGCCACCGGGTGGGGACTGGCTGCTTCCCAAGCCGGGGGCGCTGTACCGCTTCCGGCCCGCTCCCCGTTAGAAGCCGAAGCGGGGGTTCACCACGTTATCATAGATGGACCCGAAAGTGTAGCTTAAGCTGAGATTACCCCAGTAGCTGAAATCGGTGGCCTGCAGCGTGCGTTCGAGCAGGATATCCTCTTCGGTGCCCTCCCCGGCGGGCAGGGAAAGCTGATCGTGGATGCGCTCAATACTGCCACGCAATCTCACGGACAGCCCCTTGAAGAGGCGCACATCCACGAACCCGCGCAGGACCAATCGGTAGAATTGGGAATCGTGCAAATAGTTGGAAGCGGTGAGGCTGAGGTCCACTGAGCCCCAGGTCTGTGTTTGCTCCATTTCAAGGGATAAAGATTGCCGGAAGAGGGTTTCAGCGGTCTGATCATAAAGGGTGATTTCCGCGTAGCGAACGTCCTCCACCCCCAGACGATAAAGGACGCGCAACTCGCGGCGGGTCGATTCACTGTAGGGGAATAGGTTGTATTCCACGGCCGGCGAGAAGTTGATGGATCGGGCGATATTCCGGAACGTGGATGACTGGGCCTCTGCAGATACCCCTGCAGAGAAATGACGCCCCATGCTTTTAACGAGCAGGCCGTGCAGGTTCCAGTTTTCCCGAATAACGGATTCAGTGGTGTCATCGAGAAAGAAATTTTCTTCCTCGTAGTTCTGCCTGTAACGCGTGCGGAGCTTCCAATCGTCAGTGATTCGGTTGGCCGAAACCGAGCCGTCAAATTCGCTTTGGTTGCTGGTCTGTTCCCCATTGAAGAAGCCTCCGGCCTCAAGGCTGAAGACCCAGTGGTTCCACTTGCTCTCCACGACATCGGCTGCTATCTTTTGTTTAAAGGAAATGTCCAGCTGATCCGCCAGCGGCGTTCGGGCCACGTAGCCCACCAATCCCACCGTCGTCAACTGCACCAGGCCGGCCCGAGTGATATCGTCGGTATCCTGTTCGATGGCGATGTACTCCAGGGTGTCGTTCCTGCCGGTAAAATCGTGCTGCCCGATGAAGTCGAAGCTGTACTTCCGGCCTTCCCCGGCGGTACGCTGAGAGGTGACCAGGATATGGACCTGGGCGTCTTTCCGGTCGATGACGTAGTTGACGAAGGGGATTTCGGTGCGGAAATAATCCTGGTCACACCGGCGGCAATCAAGGTAGACCTTGAGGGCCTGGCGCTTGAGGGCGGCGAGAGAATCGGTCGATTGCTGAGAAGCAGCCTGAGCCATCGACACCGAGCCGCACAGCAGCCAGAGCACGAGGAGATAAAGGGGCAGTTTCATAGATAACATCCTGTTTCTACTTAGGCAAATGGACTGTGAGTTTAAGGCGGGCCACAAGGGAAGGCAGTAAACATTAGATTAGATGCATGGCTGGACTAAAAAGTTAACGCCCGGAGGTGGTAATCCGGGTTCATCCCTGGGGAGTGGCGGAGGACCCCGTCCCCCATCGCCGTTCCAGCAGCCCCAGCAGGCCGTCGACCAGCACCGCCAGCACGGCGGCGGGGATGGCCCCGGAGAGGATCATCCTGGGATCGTTGAACGACAGGCCCTGGACAATCGGTTCCCCCAACCCCCCGGCGCCGATGAAAGCGGCCAGGGTGGCCGTCCCCACGGCGATGACCGCCGCCGTGCGCACGCCCGCGAACATAACCGGCGCCGCCAGGGGCAGTTCCAGCCACAGCAGACGCCGCTTGCGGTCCAGGCCCAACCCCTCGGCCACTTCCAGCAAGGCCGGGGAGATGCCCTGGATGCCGGTGTAGGTGTTGCGGAGTATAGGGAGCAGGCTGTAGATGAACAGGGCGGCAATGGCGGGCACGACGCCGATGCCCAGCAGGGGGATCATAAAGCCCAGCATGGCGATGGAGGGGATGGTCTGGACGACGCTGGTGAGGCCCATGACGATGCGGGCTGCCCGGGGCCGCCCCACCAGAACAATGCCCAGCGGCACGGCCATCAGCACGGCCAGTCCTACGGCGGTGCCCATGAGCAGGAGGTGTCGCAGGGTCTGGCGGGCCAGGGGCGGCAGGGACTTTTTCCCCTGTGGCGCTGAGCCGTCGCCCCCAGCCCCGGCTTGCTCGGCGATGAAGGCGGCCACAACCGCCGGATAATCGTTACCGGCCAGGGCGGCCTGGAGGTTGAGCGCCTGCATCCGGGAATTGGGGATGGACCAGGCGAACCGGTTGAGGACGGCGCCGAGCTCCGGGTGCTGGGCTAAAGTCTCCTCCCGGATCAGGGGTGCCGCCAGGTATGCGGGGAAGAAGCGCCGGTCATCCTCCAGGACCACCAGCTCGTAGCGCGGGACCTCCCCATCGGTGGCGTAGGCATCGGTCACGTCGATCTGTCCGGCGCCCAGGGCAGCGTAGGCCAGGACGTGCTGGATGCCCCGGACCTCGGCGAAACGGAGGTCGTAGGCCGCCACCAGGCCGGGATAGCCGTCCTGCCGCTGCATGAACTCGTGGGTGAAGGCGGCCCGCAGGTCAGGGACCCGGGCCAGGTCCGAGAGGGTTGCGAGCTGGTGCCGGCGGGCAAACGGCTCCTTGACCACCAGGGCCCAGGTGTTGTTGAAACCGAAGGGATCGAGCCAGGTGAGGCCGAAGCGGCGGCTGAACTTGGCCCGCAGGGAGTCCAACCCCTGGTCGTTCGGATCGGTGGACTTCAGGATAGCCAGGGCGCCGGTACCGGTATACTCGGGGTAGATATCGATGGACCCCTCGGTGATGGCGCTGAAGCTGGTGAAGGTACCCTGCATACCGAACCGCCGCTCCACCGTCAGGTCGGTCTCCGCCTCGATGAGCTGGGCCATGAGTTCGGCCAGGACATAGGACTCGGTGAACGGCTTGCTGCCGATGACGATGGTATCCGGTCGCAGGGGCGAAAAGCAGACCGCCAGGACGCCAAGGATGCTAAGAAGCGGCAGTGGCAGTAGCAGAGGCAGTCGCCGTTTCACCAGCCTGGCGTCAGACCGGGCGGGCAACCGGGATGTTTGGCGGTCAGCTCCCACTGCCGCTCTCGGGTCTGATCAGCTCGGCTTCCATGAGCTGCTTGAGAAACGGGGAGCTGGGGCGCTTCAACAACTTTTCGGGCGTATCGACCTGCTCGACCCGTCCATCCACCAGCACGGCGATACGATCCCCCAGACGGAAGGCTTCGGGCAGGTCGTGGGTCACAAGCAGGGTGGTGGTTTGCACCTGGGCCAGAATACGGAGCAGCTCAGCCTGCAGCTGGGCCCTTATCAGGGGGTCCAGGGCGCCGAACGGTTCGTCCATGAGCAGGATGGCGGGCCGCAGGGCCAGGGCCCGGGCAACGCCGATCCGCTGGGCCTGGCCCCCGGAAAGTTCGTGGGGATAGCGATCACGGAAGGCGGCCGGTTCCAGGTCCACCAGCTCCAGCAGCTCATCGACCCGTCGGTCCCGCTCGGCCCGGCTCCAACCGGCCAGCTGGGGCAGGACGGCGACATTGCGGGCCACGGTCCAGTGGGGGAAAAGCCCCACCTGCTGGATGACGTAACCGATACTTTGGCGCAGGGCTCGCATGTCCCACTCGGCTACCGGCCGGCCCTGGACGGTAACCGTGCCGGAGGTGGGCTGTACCAAGCCGTTGACCATCTTCAGGGCCGTAGTCTTACCGCCGCCGCTGGGGCCGATGAACACCACGGTTTCCCCCGCCTCGACCGTCAGGCTCAGGTCCTGAACGGCGGGCACGTTGTGGTAACTTTTATGGACTGACGAGAATGTGATCATGTTAATTTGATGGTCTGTTGTGCACTCTCCAGGGGGCATTCAACGGTGTGCCTGTAGGCACCTCACATCTGCTACACCTCGGGAAACTCATGCTCCAAACCTGATAAAGATAGTCATATTAACTGATAAGTCGTCTGACAGACGCGGCAATTTATTACCCTTTTCTTCGATGCTGTTACTTCTATAACTTTTTGTGCTTCCACCACCCTAAAAAATACCGTGAATCTACAGACCATCACAGATCATCACCGTTATGTCGTACAATCGCTTCCCGCGGTTCACCGAATCGAATCGGTCCATGCGGCGGTGCGGAGTGGATTGACGAGCCGACCCAAGACGCTCCCCCCCATCCTGTTTTACGATGAGCGCGGGTCAAAACTATTCGAGGAAATTGCCGAGCTGCCCGAATACTACCTCACGCGGACCGAGCAGGCCATTCTCGATCATTACGCTCCGGAGATGGTGACTTACTGTGCCCACGAACTGCTCCTGGTGGAATTGGGCAGCGGCAGTTCCACCAAGACCCGTACTTTCCTGGATGTCCTGTTTGCCGGTAATCACCGGCCGATCTATCAACCGGTGGATATTTCCGAATCCATGCTCCACGCTACGGCAGAGGAACTGGTGGGGGAATATCCCGAACTGATCGTCCGGGCCATTGCCAGCGATTACGAGCGGGGGTTGGTTGAGGTGGGTGAGCAGAAGGACCGGCAGAAAGTCCTGCTGATGTTAGGCTCCAATCTGGGAAACTTTTCCCAGACCGGGGCGCAGGAGCTCTTATCGAGAGTGCGTCAGGCCATGACGCCGGATGATATCCTGTTCCTGGGGGTCGACCTGTTGAAACCCTGGCCCATTTTGCAGGCCGCCTATGATGACGCCCGGGGGGTTACGGCTGCCTTCAACCGAAACGTCCTGGTACGCCTGAACCGGGAGCTGCACGCCAATTTCAACCTGGACCGGTTCCGCCATGAGGTGGTGTGGAATGACGAGGCCGGGGCCGTAGAGATGCACCTTAAGAGCCAGGGTCAGCAGACGGCATATCTGAAAGACCTGGACCTGCTGGTGGAGTTTGACGATGGGGAGACGATACATACCGAGAGCAGCCATAAATTCACTCCCGGCAGCCTGGACCGGCTCTGCGGATCGGCGGGGCTGAGGGTGAAAAAATCGTGGACCGATAAGCAGGCGTGGTTTGCCTTGAACCTCATCGTCCCTGCGCCCGATAGCCTCGCCTGACGCCCCTTTAAAAAGACCCGCAAGTTCCATTGTTTGCCTGCTGACACCGTGGTACATTAAAACCAGCCAACTACTCGCAGACCCACGTTGCGAGGCGTCGGGCGTCCCTAGACTCACTGAAGTATCGATGGTGCACACATGGCCCCACGTATCACCCTGATCCACGGCGACATCACCGCCCAGAAGGTGGACGCCATCGTCAACGCCGCCAACCATACGCTCATGGGCGGTGGCGGTGTGGACGGCGCCATCCATCGCGCGGCCGGTCCCCGGTTGCGGGAGGCTTGCCGGCCCCTGGGCAGGTGCGAAACGGGTGCGGCCAAGCTCACCGAGGGGTTTGACCTGCCGGCCAGGTTCGTGATCCATACGGTGGGGCCCATCTGGCGGGGCGGCGATAAGGATGAACCCCGGCTGCTGGCGTCGTGCTACCAAAGTTCGCTGCAACTGGCCGTGGACCACGGCATCCGGACCGTCGCGTTCCCCTCCATCAGCACCGGGGCCTACCGGTTCCCCCTGACCCGGGCCGTGGCCCTGGCCGTTGATGCGGTCCAGACCTTTCTGGCTGACGGGCCGCCATTGGAAGAGATACGGTTTGTCTGCTTTCGTCCCGGTGACGCCGAGGCCTACTACGAGGAGTTCCAGCGCCGGGGCATTCCCTTTGGGGCACCTTATTAAAGCGACATCGGATCAGCGGGTAGACCGGCCCGGCTAGTGCCCTGTCATGTTAATAACTTGACAAATCATAACATTTGGAAGTCATTGCGAGTCCCGATCCCGACCTCTGTGTCGGGAGTGGGACGTGGCAATCTCGTTAAAAGGAGCGGACGAGATCGCCACGGTCGTCCCGAAGCTTCGTGACTCCCTCGCGATGACAAGTAAATGAAATAATGTGACACTGCACTAGGCAGCCGACGCCAGCTGCAGGTGCAGTTAGAAGGCGCGGCCTCTCTCTAGTGTCCAGAGGAGGTGGCGGCTTGATAGCCGCTTGAGCTGTTCAGACTTGCTTCTAAGTATTTTTCAAGCCTTTGGCTGAGCAGTAAGGCGAATTCGATGGCGACGTTTTTGCCAATTCGGGCTACTTCTCGATCACTGCTGAGCTGGTGGACGCTGTCAGATGATAAGTAATCCATGAGAGATTGAAACAGGCTTGATTCTTGTGTGCTATTGAAAAAGCCTTTGTCGTGTAAGTATTTGGCAGGTTCCTTCTGTCTGGTATCTCCATCGTTTTGGGCAACTTTGTCGGCTATCTCCTTTGTTAGCTCTGAGATAAAGCTCCTGAGGTGGTCGGCACAGGTTTTATAATCGAAACCTGACTGAGCGGATTGATAAGCTTCTTCGACGTTTCGAATGTTCTCAATCAACTCAAAGGGAAAACCAAATTGTTCAAGATGGTGTTTGACGGCATCACGATCCTGGTTGATCTCAAAGTTTATCCCTTCTAAAAGATCTTTAGAGAGCCTCACGTATTTTATTTTATCTATGGTTCGATTAATATTATTAGCAAGTTCTTTGGCCCTTTGTATTTGAAGGATATTTCGCTTTGGCGTGCGAACTTTCCCCTCAGCGCCAAGATCAGTAATATCATATTCTGTGTACATGATTATGTGATGAAGACTCTGCGCTATCTTGTCAATATCTCCCCCAGTGAGTGAATTATGCTCATACCGAACATATTTTTCCAAGAGTTCTAAGCATAGCATTGGCCCCAAATGCGCGCTTGACATAAGATACTCTATATGCAATAATTGCAAAGCTTTTTCAACACCGTGACGCCCTAGCAAGAATAAAAAGGCTAGCTGAGCAGCTGGATGATGTCTGCATGTCATTTCAATTTCATTGATAAAAACTGTTCTCTCTTCGTCCGTAGCTATTCTACCAAACAAGGCTCGCAATAAAGTGTAATTATCTGATTGTAGACGATGTTTGCTGGTTACATCACTTTCCAGGGTGTCACTTTGGTCGCCATCGAACCATGGTCGACGGCCGTTCTCGTATTCTGTTAGCCATTCAATTGATGGCGTTTCAGCTTCAGCAGTTAGAATTACTTTGATATCTTGTTTTAATTTTTCTGTATCCACTTGGCTCTATCTCTCAAGATTGTATAAGCTTCAAGTGCACCTTCCTGGTCTGGGGGCCGTCGTTTCATTCTAGTAACTGGGGCGCATTCACGGCTCTTTCGCGAGCTCCCAGGCCAGCTCGTCCATAGCGTCAGGAATTGCGTCCACGTTGGTGGTTTTCACGTCAGCCGTGGCCATCACCTTTGCAGTCTTAGTGTCGATGAGCTTGGCAACGACAGAGACGGTATTTCCGAACTTTGAGACGGTCCCTGTTACGATTGCTTCCACGCCGAATATTTTGCCGATCTTGGCAGTAGTTTGATCGTCAAAGGCACCGGTGAGCCCCAGCTCTTGCTCTTCAAGTACTTTCTGTAGTAGGACTCGCTCGTAGAGGTCAAAAACCCTGGTCTTAAGGAGGGAACTACTCATCCACTCCGCTACGATTGCCCCGGCATCCTTGATACCCAAATTCCCTTTTTCCTGGAACTCCACCACTGCGGCATTTAAGACGGCGGTGCGCAACTCACTTGATGGGGTAAAAGTGGTAGTGACTGGCTCGCGGCTGGTGATTGGAGCCGCTACCTGGTCAATCCCCCGTAGGTCCATTACTTCTGAGCCTTTGACTCTAAATACAAGTTTATCAGTTACCAGCTCCTGCCTCTCCGCCAGGACATCCCAGACAATCTGTTTACGACCAGAAGATTTGACTACACCAACATCTCCTGTGGCCTTGCGAACCTTTGAGAATCTCTTTCCCCCATCCGTTGACACAAGTAATGATATATTGTAGGCATTACTAGCGTCGACGCCAGTAATGGTGTACGATACGACTATTTTATTATCCTTGGTTACAGTAAAATCGACATTGCGAATGGTTTGACCCAGGAGTCTGGAGGTCATGGTTAGCATGGCAAACAGTATTATAGCACTTACCAGTTTGTTATTTTTGGTTTGTTTCCGCTTCATGAGAAACCCCCTTTCCCTTATACGAGTTGCGAGTTGTCAGTCGTCCACAGTCCGTTGTCTGTAGTCAGTTGTCCGTGGACTACAACCAGTCACCAGTAACTAATCGCCAGCCACCAGCCTCAAGCCCCTAGCCCCCAGCTACCAGCTGCAGGTGCAGCTTGCGGCTGCGGGGGCCGTCGAACTCGGCGAAGAAGATCCCCTGCCAGGTGCCCAGCACCAGGTCGCCCCGCTCCACGAGCACCTGGACCGAGCTCCCGATGACCGACGACTTGATGTGGGCGGCGGCGTTGCCCTCCAGGTGGCGGTAGTTGTCATCGAAGGGGATGACCTTGTTCAGCTCCATGGTCAGGTCCCGGATGACGTCCGGGTCGGCATTCTCGTTGATGGTAATGCCGGCGGTGGTGTGAGGGACGTACAGGGTCAGCACCCCGGACTGAATACTTTGCGCACGCAACCACTTGCGCACCTGGCCGGTGATGTCCACGAACTCCACGCGGTTGTTGGTATGAACTGATAGTGTATCCATGTAAGAAGTTACGGGTTACGAGTTTCGAGTTGGGAGTTGCAAGTTGGTTGGCAGTGTGCTGAACGCTGATGGCTGACGGCTACTGCCACTGCCAACTGTTACTGCCACTGCCAACTGCCACTGCCACTGCTAACTGCCACTGCCACTGCCAACTGCCACTGCTACTGCCACTGCTAACTGCCACTGCCAACTGGCCTCACGTCTTCCGCTCCTTCTTGCGGGCTGCCGGGAAGAGGATATTATTCAGGATCAGCCGATAGCCCGGCGAGTTGG
>CAZJBG010000059.1:12186-14241 GCA_964543925.1 uncultured bacterium | reverse complement strand
GGCGGCACCCAATTTGGCATAGGCCCAGCCCAGGCCGTTCCAACTATCCGCATAGGTGGCGTCTTCGGTTTTGCCCACCTCAAATTGGGCGATGGACTCGCGGTAGTTCTGCTCAGCCAAAAGCTCCCAGCCATACTCCACATAATCGGGCGTCTCCGGAGATAGCCGGTCGCGGCACCCGCCGATGGCCAGCAACATCAAACCGGCAAGACTGAACGCAATCGTCAATAGTCCTCGAACCATGGTCCTACCTCACCAACAACATTTTCTTGGTGACGTGGTAACCCGACCGGGTGGCCAGCCGGACGAAATACACGCCGCTGGCAACATGCATCCCCCGGGCATCGGTGCCACGCCAAACCACCTCATAGCGTCCGGCAGACGCCTCGCGATCAAAGAGCGTTATAACCCGCCGCCCTAACAAATCGTAGATCTCAACGGCGGCCGGTTGCCGGGGCCCATCCAGATAACCCAGATCGAAAACTATCCGGGTAGTGGGGTTGAACGGGTTGGGATAGTTCTGGTGCAGGCTGGTGGTCTGGGGCACAATGATGGTGCGGCGACCGAGCCGGAAAATACCCGTATGAGATGCCCAGGCGGTCACGAAATCCTCGTTGTCCACGGTGGGCAACTCCTTCCAATGACCGTCAGAACCGAGGGAGTAGATGGCCTGTCCCGCGGTCCCTTTGGCAAGACCGGCCGGTCCAGGCCGCATATTCACCCGCACCGGCGCAGCGAATAAAAATTGCCCATCACCGAGCCGGTAGGCACCCCCGGAGTTTTCCGATGGCACAAACAACGTGGAATCCACCACCAGGAAGTAACGGTCTTCGTTGACGGCGCCGGGCTGGCCCTCGACCCTGAAATGTTGGTCAGCACTGGTCGCGACCCACCCCTGTGCCTTTCTCGCCAGGGCGATGGGTACACTGGTAGGCAGGGTTGTATCTCCGGAGAAACTAAAGCCGGTCACCGCCAGTTCCAATGTCCCAGCCTCGAGAATTTTATGATTCACCACGTAGGTGGTCGAATCGACGATGGCATGTGCGACCCTCACACTGTCAGCCACTACACGGATACTGTCGGCCATGCCCAGTGTATCGTTGACAAAAATCTGTAGATAGTTCACCAGGACGCTGTTTTGGACGACGCTCACCGTCAGCCGCGGCCTGGCGATGATCCTTACGCCATCGCTGGAGACCGAGTCGGAAACATTGCCCGCGCCATCGGTAGCTCGCACAGTGACATAATAGTAGTTCTTATAGGCCAGCTGAAGACCTGAGGCAGTGATGGACGTATCCGTACCGTTAGCGGTCCAGTCGAGGACATCCGTACCCCCCGCGGTGGAGCCCAGGGCATATTCGTAGAGGGCAATCCCCGACGTAGCCTCGGAAAATCCTGAAAAATTAGCTTGAATCGTAGACGCAGCTTGCGTGGAATCGATATCGAACAACAGGCTGTCCCCATCGTACACCGTAACCCCTCCGATGACCGGAGCCAGAGTGTCGTAGGTGACGGTAGCTACCGCAAAAGTGTCGGCATTACCCGCCCCATCCACACCAATCAGCTGGAGGGTATAGGCCGCTGCCTGGACCAGGGGAGGTGCATTGGTCAGGACTCCCGTGTGACTGCCGGCGCCTGGCTCGGTGCCCGCCAGAGGTTCAACATGGGGGGACGCGTTATCGGTGACACCCGCATTCCCCTCCCAGGTCCAGATCACCTGGCCGCTGAAGAGGTCTTCCCCCAGCGTATAGGATAAAGCTGTGGTACGGGTAAAGCTCGCGGCATTCGGGGCCGTGATGGCAAGAATCGGTGAAGTATTATCCACCTTCAGTGTACTGGTGTTACCGGAGATGGGCACGACCTGGTTACCGGCCAAATCGGTGGCTGAAATGGTTACGGTAACAAATCCATCGTTACCTGCAGGTGTGATCAGACTGTAGGTCCACACCGAATCAGTGGCCGTCGCGCTCATGGCTGCGCTGCTGATATCCGCGCCGGTCCCTGTAAAGTCGATGGTAATAGTGGGGGTGGGCTTGGCGGACTCTTCAAAGGTGG
>CAZJBG010000059.1:0-12176 GCA_964543925.1 uncultured bacterium | reverse complement strand
GGGGGAATGTTGTCCACAACCAGATCGGTCCGGCCGGTGGTGCTGGCCGTGGTGAGGGCATTCCCTGCCAGGTCCGTGGCGGTAATGGTGACGGTGGCCGTGCCGTCATTCCCGGCAGGTATAATGGCATCATAGGCCCAGACGGTGGTGGAAGTGGAGTCCATGTCGGTGGCGGGCAGTGTATTGGGGGCATAGACGATCCCCACCTGAGGGGTCGATGCGGCGGGTTCATTCACCGTCACTGTTATCGTAACCGTATCGCCTGCGCTGGCCAACGTGTCGCTATAGGCCAGGGCGGCCGTAGGTGCTATTTCATCTACGGATAGGGTCGTGGCACTGGTGGTTCCCGTGGTGCTGTTCCCCGCCACGTCGACGATGACCGCCCGGAAGCTCAACACATCTCCCTCCGAGTATCCGGCGAGTTCCTCAACGCCGGTGGCTGAAGCCTCGGTGGCAGCGACACTAAGGGTCTGGGTACCTGCGGTGACGTCTGCTGGGCTGATCGGGGCGGCAGCCCCCAGGTCCTCAAAGGCGCCATCCGCTTCGGCTTGGAGTTGGATGGCTCCACCCGCCAATGAATTGTCACTGGCGAGAGGGACCGCCACGGAAACATCCGTGTTGGTGGCGTTCCAGTAATCGGCAACCGACGTGCCTCCTGTAGCATAAACCGTATCCACGGTAAAGGCTGCCGGGGCTGTTTGGTCGATGGTGATGGTACTGCTGCTCTCCGTGCCTGCCGTGCTGTTGCCAACAGCGTCAGTAATGATGGCCCCGAAGGTGATGACGCCTCCTTCGGTAAATCCCGTGATCGCTTCGACCACGGCAGCCGCTACCGGAATGGTCTTATTGGTCGACAGATCACCCGCAATGATGGCCACGGGAGCATCGAAATTTTCCGGTGCGTTGCCACCGACCCTGGCCTGGAGCTGGATGGTGCCTCCGGTGAGCGTGGGGCTGACATCCACCGGAACGGTCACATCAAGACCGGTATTGAGGCTATTCCAGTAGCCGATCGTAACGGTACCGCCTGTAGCCACCACCGTACCTACCGTAAAATCGACGGGGAATGCGTCATCATTCAAAATGGTATAGGTGTGGACCGTATTCGTGCCCAGAGTCGCGTTGGTGGGACCAGGGGAGAGGGTGACAATGATCGTCTTGTCACTCTCCACAATACCGTCATCGACAATCACCGCACTGATGTTTCCGGTCGTGACACCGGCGGCAATGTTGAGGGTGCCATCGGCTAGGACATAATCGGTGCCGCCGCCGGTAGCCGTTCCGGTCACCGTATAGTCCACCGAGATGGCAAATTGTGATGCTGTCGAAATATCGACCACGAGGTCAGCGGGCGTCACGGCCTCGTTGCCTGAAGAGGCCAGGGTGGCAAATTCGATGGTTGGCGGCAGGTCGTCATCGTTAATGGTGTAGGTGTGGGTGGTGAAGCCCCCCAATGTAGCGTTGGTGGGATTGGAGATATCCACGAGGACGGTTTCGTTGCTCTCGTCAAAAGGATCGTCAATGATGGTGATCGGGATCGTGGCCGCAGTGGCGCCTGCAAAAATAGTATCGCTGGCGGACGTGAAGCTGTAGTCAAGGCCGCCCCCTGTGGCGGTTCCGCTGCCGTTGATGGCATAATCGTAGATCACATCGAGCCCCGAAATAGCCGACAAGGCCACGTTGAGGGTCACGGCGGTCACGCTTTCGGCCCCGGAAGATGTTGCTGTCGAGAAGGTCACTGAAGGCGTTGCATCGTTATCGTTAATGGTGTACTCATGACTGATATTGGCAGCCCCGGTCAAGGTCGCATTAACCGGACTGGACAGTGTGAGAATGATGGTCTCATCGTTTTCATCAATGGCGTCTTCCACGATGGTGGCATTGACGGTCGTTGATGGATTCCCGGCGGTAATGGTGGCCGTACCATCTACACGAATATAATCGACGCCCAGGCCGGATGCCGTGCCAGTAAGGGCATAATCCACAGTGGCATCCCTGCCGGATACGGCTGATAGGGCAATGGTGAACGTAACCGGCGTGGCGCTCTCCGCTCCTGAAGAGGTAGCGGCGCTGAAGTCGATGATCGGTGTGGCGTCATTATCAAGAATGGTATAGGTGTGCGTGATGTTTCCCAGAATCGTTGCATTACCAGCGTTACTTAATGTGATCACAAATGTCTCATCATCTTCATCGAGCAGATCATCAATAATGGTTGCAGAAATAGTGGTGCTGGTCAATCCGGCGGTAATCGTCGCCGTATTATTGGCCATGGTGTAATCGGTGCCGCCGCCGATAGCTGTCCCACCGCTGGCTGAGTAGTCAACCGTAACATCCACGGCAGAAGCCGTTGGGATGGAAATCTCAAATGTGGGAGCGGCCGTTCCCTCGCCCGTGTTGGAAGTGGAATTGGTGAACTGCACGTTGGGCGGCGAATCGTTGTTGGTGATGGTAAGGGTATGCGATGTATTGCCGCCCAGTGAGGAATTGGCCGGGGCAGAGAGAGAGACAATGACCGTCTCATCAGTCTCATAGAGGGCTTCCTCAGTGATGGTTACCACTATATTGGTGGTGAGCTGCCCGGCTGAAATTGTGGCGACTCCGGCAGCCAGAGTATAGTCGACCCCACCACCAGTGGCTGTCCCCCCGCCAATACTATAGTTCACTGTAGCGTCACGGCCTGAGACGGCGGATAGGACAACCTCCAGATTCGGGGAGCCGGCCCCCTCACTCGCGTTGGAAGCGGTGTTCGTAAACTCAATCGTGGGCAGGGCTTCGTCATCGGTAATGGTATAGGTATGGGTGGTATTCGTCCCCAGGGATGAATTAGTGGGACTCGACAGGGCGACCTCCACCGTCTCATTATCTTCATCCAATGGATCGTCACTGATCGCAAGATTAAATGTGGTTGACGTGTTCCCGGCGGTTATGGTGGCGGTGCCAGCGGCCAGGGTATAGTCTGTACCGCCTCCCGTAGCTGTTCCCCCACTGACGGCATAATCCACGGTGACTGTGCGACCGGAGGCTGCCGACAGATCAATCTGGACCGTAACCGGAGTAGCACTCTCCAAACCGTTGGCAGTGGCAGTATTGAAATCGATAGTAGGGGTAGTATCTTCGTCCTGAATCGTATAGGTGTGAGTCGTATTGGCGCCTAAAGTGCTATTCGTGGGTGAAGAGAGGGTCATGATGATGGTCTCATCGTCCTCATCTAAAGGGTCGTCGGTGACGGTAATGGCAATATCGTTGGACAACTGGCCAGCCGTAATAGTGATGTTGCTGGCGGTAAGGTCGTGGTCAGCAGCCGTGGAGGTGCCACCCACACTATAATTAACGGACACATTTTTGCCCGACAGGGCGGAGAGTTCTACTGTGATATTAACCGCTGTCACCGATTCAGCATTGGTGGAAGATACCGCCTGGAACTGCACCGTCGGGTCGGCGTCATTATCGGTGATGGTATAGGTATGGATGGTATTTGTACCGATGGAAGCATTTGTAGAGCTTATGGGGGTGAGCGTAACCTCGATGGTCTCGCCCGGTTCTGAGATAGCATCGTCGTTAATCGTCGCAGTGATGTTGGTGGTTGTCTGCCCGGCGTTGATGGTGGCCGTGCCGGCGGCCAGCGAGAAGTCCACGCCGCCACCGGAGGCCGTTCCGCCGGTGACCGTATAGTCCACCGTGACCGTTTTGCCGGATACGGCCGAAAGGGTCAGCTGCATATTTCCGGCCGCCCCTTCGCTGCCGTTGCCCGTGGTGCCCGTGAACTGGATAGACGGTTCAGCGTCGTTGTCGGTGATCGTCAGGATATGCTGATTATTAGGTGCAATGGTGCCCGCACTTTGGAAGGCAAAGCCCAATGCAATATCTTCATCAAACTCGTCAAAGGCATCATCTGTAAGTGTAACATTGATAAAGTAGGTGCCGTTAGCGGGGTAGGACTGTTCCCCTATGGATACGGAATAATCAGCGCCCGAGGCCGTGGTGGGGCCCCCCACAATGGATAGATCCACCGTAACCGGAAACGCACCATAACCGGCCACATCTACCTGGACATTGACTGTCCCCACCCCTTCCGCCGAGCTGGATGTAGCAGCGTTGAAGCCAACCGTCTGCCCCATGAGGGTGGTCCCCATGAACAGGCCCAGGCCGAATATCGCCCCTGCCCAGGGGCTAGGTCTGTATGTGGTTGTGCGCTCTTTAGTCACAGTCATCGAATATTTTGCAGGCCATGCTGAGGACCCACCGGTCCGGCCCTGATTCCAACTTAACCTAATACTTTAATTTAGCTACGGAAGTGATGGGCATCATAGGGGGGAACCAGACGTGATCCCCGTCAAGTGAGGGTGCTGATCCTGCCCGCAACCAACCGATCACCGTCGGTCGGGGCACCGTATGAAGCTCTTTCCCACCCCTAAAACCGGTACCCGATGCTGCCCCCCGCATCCAGCCAGTAGGAGGCCCCCGCCGGCGTGGCCTGCTGCACATAGGTGAAACGGGACTCAGCAGTGATGGCGAGAAAATGGATGAAGGGCACGGTATAGCCCACACCGAAAACCATCCCGCCGGTGATGGTCTCCCCACCGTAGATGCCGCCCCCCGCCGAAACCTCCAGCGGGCCCAGGGGAGCGCGCATCATGGCCAGCAGCGCCACCCCGCTGAACTGGCCGCTCGAGGGGTGGGTGTTCTCAAATTTGAACGTCGCGACTTCCAGGGTGTAGGCCACCTGGACCGGTCCCAGGTTTGTTTTTGCGGGGAGGTCCAGGGACAGGCGGGCATCGATGAAGGAGTACCACCAGCTGTTGAAACCGAGCCCCACGTTCCAGGGGGACACTACCGACAACTTGGCCGTATAGCCCCGCAACACGCGCGGTTCCTTGACCTCTTTCAGCTCCATTTCCTGGAGTTCCACCTCGCCTGCCTGATCGTCGGCCAACTCCAGACCTGCATCCTCGGGCTCCGCATCAAAATCATCTAGATATTCATCGTCAAAGAACTCGTCAAAACCCTCCTCATCGTAAAATTCATCGTCATAAAACGCATCGTCCTCGTAGTAGGTGTCGTCCTCATAATAGGTGTCGTCCTCGTAGAAGGCATCCTCTTCATAGAACGCGTCGTCTTCCTGGAAGTACCCTTCATCGTCAAACTCACCCTCGTAGTACTCATCGTCCTGGACGTCAAAGAAATCATCGGTGGTGTCATCCTGGGCCGTTGCGAGCTGCGGCAGTGCCACCATAAAGATGAGCGCCGCCAGGGTGCCCCGGCTCATCCAACTGCTCCAATGGTTCATACGTTGCGTGATAGTCAGGTCGCTAATCGCTTTCACTGGTCACCTCCGTCCGTAACTCCGAGGGTATCAGCTGCCATGAATGCCAAATGTAGGCATCTATTGTGGAAAATAAATAATATTTTCTGCTCATATCGTACCTATTTGGCCGTATAACACCCTATTCGGCAGGGTCCAGGCAAAGCTGTATTCGGTAGCTGAGCGCCGGATCCCGTTGTGACGCGGGTCTCCTTGAGACGGAGGAAGTGTGTTGTTTAGGGGCTGAAAATAACGTAACATTATAAGAAGATTATAAGATATAATTATCTTTTATAAATGTTATCCAGCCGTGCACTCTACGCCATCCAGGTGATGGGTTACCTCGCCCAACACACCGAGGGACAGCCCATCAAAGTTCATCAGGTTGCCCGGGACACTGGAATACCCGGACATGCCGTCATCCAGGTCACCCAGGCGATGCACAAACAGCATCTGCTCAAGACCAGCCGGGGATCGAGGGGCGGCATCAGGCTGGCAAAGGTGCCCGAGGCCATCACCCTGGGTGAAATCGTGTGCGCCATCGAGGGACCACCCGCCGCGTGCCCGGTCAGTACGGGCAGCGCCCCCTGCCGACCTGCATCGGACTGCCCCATTTACCTGCAATGGGCCTGTGCTGAGCAGCAGATCCACTCCCTTTTGGAATATGGCGACCTAAAAAAATTTCCAGTCGAGATATTCAATTCGACTCCGTCCAACTCGGCCCCGACAGATATCCACTCGCCAATCGAGGATGCATAACCCAGCCTCACCGAAGGGAACCGGCAAAACCATCGATTCCGGCCCCCCTTGACAGCCGATGGTATTTCTTGAATCGTAGGTAAGACAAGGCTAAAATTCGATTGAGATATCCAAATAAATGATCAACTTTACAGAAAAAGGGAGAACATCCGCTAAACTTGACGCCTCCCACCCTGGCGCCCGGTCTATGGCCGCATGGTTTGCGCTGATGTTGACGATGGCGTCCGCGACACTGGCTGCCAAGCCGGAGGTGGTCCTGCGGGGAGGCCTGATCTCGCCTCGCACCGACATCACCGCCACGGAATCACTGGTCTGGCGTGGGCAGCTCACCCTGCGGCACCGGATCAGCCCACGGCTGGTTTGGCGGTTTTCAGGTGATGCGACCCCCCGAACCCTCACCCGCCCGGACGGTTTTCGCCTGTACACGGGACAGATCCAGGCTGAAATCACCTCCTATTGGAAGGCTACCGTAGGGCGGCAATTCCTCTGGAATAACCTCCAGACCGCCCGCTTTGACGGCATCGCCCTGAGCAGAGCCAGCGGTGGTTTTCGTCACAAACGGACGTTGACCTTCTATACCGGCCTAACCCCGGATACAGAGTTACGCACGGACTATGGCAAGGCCGGTAAGCCGATGGCCGGCGCCATGTTCCAGGTAACCAACGGCTCCACCCGTTACGGCCTGCAGGCCTGGACCACCCACATGGCCGACACGCTCAACTTTTACCTGGGGGGCTCACTGCGGCGCAGTTTCGGGTCGCGGGTTACCCAGGTCGTCGACCTGGCCCTCGATCTCACCCATCAGGCTCCCGAAAAAGTCAGGCTCCGCAGCCAGGTGCGCCTGACCCCCGAAAGTGGGGCCTTTATCCAGTACCGGTATGCAGGACAGCTGACCATGAGCCCCTATCCCTGGATCGCCGATACAACTTTTAGCCCTCGGCAAAGTCTGTCAGCCGGTGGCCATCTGGTGCTGAAGGGGTTACGGCTTGAACTGAGCCTCAGTCAACGCCTGGGTGATCGAAACGACCGGTATATCACGGCGCGGCTGGCCCGGGGCGGGTTGATGCTCTCCTGGCAGGCCAACGCCCAATCGATTTACGAGGGCCAAAATGTACAGCTCAGCGGACAGCGCCGACTGTTTGGTCATCTGCGGGCCGGAGGTAGTGTTGGCGCCGGCAGCTACACCCTGTTCGATGAACATTCCGCGGCGGTCTCTGCTATGGAAAGTGCCAACCCCCTGGATATCGCTCAGGAGAGGGCCAAACAATCCTCCCTGGCGGCGACCTTCTGGGTACAAGGGTCCCGTGCCGGCCATTTCAGCTATCGCCTGTTCACCCAGTTTACCCGGAACCGATTTTTCAGGCAAGACGGTCGCGTGGGACTACAGGTGACCTATGCGCTTTAGCGGGCTGCTTCTAGCCTGCCTGCTGGCTGGACCCGGGGGCCAGATCGTTCACGCCGCCGGGGAGGATGACGTCGATCGTATTATTTTCCCTCATGCGTTGCATGTCGAGGATATGGGCATGGAATGCGGTGATTGTCACGAGAGTGTGGCAACCAGCACGCGCTTGACCCACGACCTGCTGCCGGTGATGGATCAATGTATGGCTTGCCACGACGGGGATACGGCGCCGGAGGAGTGCGCCCTTTGCCATACGCGCCCTGAGGATGCCCTCAGCTACGGCTGGCAACCGACCGAGGCGCTGCTGTTTCCCCATAAGCCCCACGTTCTGGAGGATAGCGCATGCCGCCTGTGCCACCCCGCTGTTTCCGAGGCGGAGGCCCTGACCCTCCGTCACCCGCCGGGGATGGGCCTCTGCATCGACTGCCACGATACGCCGCTGGCTGACAACGGCTGCTTTCAGTGCCACGCCTCCCTGGAGGGCAAGCTGCCGGCCAGCCACGGCCTGGGCTGGACGCAGACCCACGGGTTGTTTATTTCCGGTGCTACCGGCGATGATTGTGCTATGTGTCACCAGCAGACCGATTGTGAAGACTGCCATGCCCAGGCCCAGTTTGAGAAGCAGGTCCATCCGGTCAACTACGAGTTTGTTCATGCCGGAGACTTTCTGAGTTTTGAGAAAGAGTGCAGTACCTGTCACGCCATGCCCCAGGAATGCCAGAGTTGCCATCTGGCTAAAGGGGTGATGCCCCTAAGTCATAGCAGTCTCGCCTGGGCCTTGCTCACCCCTGGGGATGGCGGCTTTCACGCCCGGGAAGCGTTGGACAAACCCGATTACTGCCTGACCTGCCACGAGCCGGCCAGCGATGCGACCTGCCAGAGGTGTCATGGGTCTTAAGGGCTTACAACTTGCCGGACTCGCAGGGCTGGTCATGCTGGCCGCCTGGGGCTGCACGGAACTGGGGGATGAGGTCAGTCCGCACGCCGACGGTTGGGCAGACCCCTTATCCGATGCCTTTCACGGCATCAAGATCAGGGCGACGAACTTCGACCTGACCAACTGCCACAGCTGCCACGGTGACGATCTACAGGGCACGGCCGAGGTGGCTGGATGCAGCACTGCTACCTGCCATACCGCCGAGGCAGGCGTGTACGCCTGCGATAACTGCCACGGCTTTCTCGATAGCGACCCCTTCAGAGATGTGGCAGGCCAAACAAGTACTGACTCGGTAACGGTGGGGGTGCACACCAGCCACTACGCTTCTCTACACGGGATTACCAGCAACGTCAGCTGCAGTTCCTGTCACGTCGTTCCCGATGCGGCTCTGGCCGCCGGGCACATTGACGAATCCCCCCGCGCCGAGGTGACCTTCGATACCTTGGCTACCGCCGTCCATGCAGGCGCCCTCGACCCCACCTGGAACCGCAGCACCGCTACTTGCGCCAACACTTTCTGTCACGGCAATTTTATTTTCAACGCGGTCACCGGCAACGACTCCCTGTGGAATTGGACCACACCGGCCAGCGGCGAGCTGTGCGGCACCTGCCACGGCCTGCCACCTGCCGGGCATATTACCTACGCCGAAGGCACCAGCTGCGGTTTGAGCTTTTGCCACAACGGCGTTGTCAATCTGGACAACGCTGGTAACTATGTGATTGCCGACCCGGCTAGACATATCAACGGCCGGCCAAGTTTCTGATCTCGATCGGTTAGCGTCATAGACAACCCATAACCTCGTAAATATGAAGGCTCCCTATCGCAGGCCGTTCACTACTGGGAACACGGTGCTGTGCTCTCCGGTACCGTTCCCGAGACTATTCCTTCGCTGACCCAGCGCTGTTGCCCCGGAAAAAGCTGCGAGATATCCAGGACGCATGCCAAGGGGACCAATCCAATCTTTCCTTACTCATTTGATGAAATCATGAACTTTTCACGACCATATTGTCATAATTTTATATGCTGATTTTGTACATTCGACACGCCGGTTCGCCACCACCCTACGTGGATCGGCCCCTTTGTCGCTCTCACATTCATTCAGGAGGATGATCATGCAAACGGCCAAACTCATTCTTGATGGCAAAGAGTTCGAACTTCCTGTCATTGTTGGCGCCGAAGGAGAAGTGGGCATCGATATTACCCAATTACGAAATACGACCGGCGCCATTACCCTGGATTCGGGTTATGGCAATACGGGTTCCTGCGAAAGCGCCATTACGTTTATTGACGGCGAAAAGGGCATCTTGCGCTATCGGGGTTACCCCATTGAAGAGCTCGCCGGATCGGCCCGGTTCGTCGAAGTATGTTATCTCCTCATCTATGGCCATCTGCCCAACGAAAAGGAATTGACGCACTTTCGCCACCAGCTGACCCATCACACCCTGCTCCACGAGGACATGAAAAAACTTTTCGAGGGGTTCCCGCCTGCCGCTCATCCCATGGCCGTTCTATCGGCCATGATATCCTCGCTGTCGAGCTACTATCCGGATACCGGGGACGGCGAAGATATCGACCTGAACATCATTCGGCTGTTGGCCAAAGCCAAGACCATCGCTGCGTTCTCCTACAAAAAGTCCATGGGACAGCCGTATGTCTATCCCAGAAATGACCTCAGCTACCCCGCGGACTTCCTCCAGATGATGTTTGCCGTACCGGCAGAACCCTATGAAGTACCCCAGGTACTGGATGAAGCCCTAAACCTGCTCCTCATTCTCCACGCAGATCACGAGCAGAACTGCAGCACGTCTACGGTACGGATGGTTGGCAGCAGCCAAGCCAACCTGTTTGCCGTCATCTCGGCTGGCATCGGTGCCCTGTGGGGGCCGCTGCATGGCGGGGCCAACCAGCGGGTCATCCAGCAGCTGCAGATGATCTATGAAGATGGGGCCAACTATCAGAAATACGTGGCCATGGCCAAGGACAAGAATTCCGGTTTCCGGTTGATGGGCTTCGGCCACCGGGTCTATAAGAACTTCGATCCCCGGGCAACGATTCTGAAGGAGTCCGCAGATAAGGTGCTCAACAATTTGGGCGTGAATGATCCCCTCCTGGATATTGCCAGGAACCTGGAACAGGTAGCCATCAAGGATGAATATTTCCTTGAGCGCAAGCTCTATCCCAACGTGGATTTTTACAGCGGGATTATCTACCGGGCCATGGGGCTGCCAACCAATATGTTCACCGTTATGTTCGCCCTGGGGCGGCTCCCGGGCTGGATCGCCCAGTGGAAAGAGATGCGGGAAGATCCGCATGGCCGCATCTACCGGCCCAGGCAAATCTACACGGGGGAGACCAAACGATCCTATGTGTCGGAAGAAAAGCGCTAAGCGCATCCTGCACTGCAGAGCCGCCCAACAGCCCTTCCGTTCCCAGCCGGTAAGAGGAGATTCTCGTTTATTATCATCCTTCCGAGCCGAAGCCCGCTGGTTTTGGCCGAAATCTTTGGTCCTTGCCAAGGTAAAGAACTAAGACTAACGTTACAATCGGCGCTAAAAATTGGCCCCGATGGGGCCTGTGGTTTGTGTATTCTGCAATCTCAGGTGGATTCTCTCTCAAATGAACTCTGTCGCAGGTCTGCATATTTCGAAGTGGAGATAAATATTTGCCCATTATGCCCGCAATCCTTATAAAAATACTCAGCAGCCTCATCGTCGGCAGCTTACTGGTCTATATGTGGGTCACGGGTTCAAGAAAGAACCTGTGGCGCCAACCCGGCTGGACTAGAATCCTATTGGGCGTCGGTCTGATATTTTTAGCGGGCATCCTGGACCTGGGAAGGCACACTATCTGGTTGGAAAATCTGCCGGTTATCGGCGACGCAGGAATCCAAGTCCTGACGCTGCAGCTGGGCTATCTCTTGGGCTTTGTGCTCGTAATGGCCGGGGGGTGGAGCTGGATTCCTGCGCTTATAGCCCAAAAGAAAACGGACGAACTACGGGCAGTCAATGAGCAACTCGAGCAGGAGATTGTCGAGCATCTAGAAGCGAAGAAAGCACTGGAAGAAAGCGAATGGAAATACCGGCAGCTCGTAGAGCAAGTACAGGATACCGTCTATAAGATCGATCCTCAGGGTTATTTCACCTATGCCAACCCGCATACGCTGAAATTGACCGGCTTAAAGGAAAAGAACATCATTGGGATGCGCTTCACGGAATTGATTCGCGCTGATTGGCGGGAGCGCGCGAAGCAGTTCTATTTCAATCAATTGAATGACCGGGTGCCTGAAACGATCCTGGAATTCCCCATCGTCACGCAGGCCGGTGATGAAAGATGGGTTGAACAGACGGTGACACTGCTTACCGAGGGCAACGTGGTCACCGGACTCCAGGGCATAGTACGCGACATCACCGAGCGTAAAGAAGCAAAGGAGGCGTTGAAACGCTCCCATGAGCAATTGGAGGAAAAGGTTCAGGAACGGACGGCAGAATTGGCCGCTGAGCGGGAGCGATTGGACATTACCTTGCGCAGCATTACCGATGGCGTACTGGCTACAGACACCGAGGGAGCGATCATCCTCATCAACACCACCGCCGAGAAGTTGACCGGCTGGTCTCAGAACCAGGCCCTCGGACGACCGATTGGTGAGGTCTTCAAGGGCATGTGCAAAGGTGAGCCGTTGGAGATACCCATCCATAGGATACTTAAGGGGAATGTCGATGCCCTCCATGAGGCTGAATGCCAATTAGTCGCCCGGGATGATACCGAGCACCCTATTG
>CAZJBG010000058.1:1336-14309 GCA_964543925.1 uncultured bacterium | reverse complement strand
GGCGGACATTGCCTGCGCCTGCTCCTGGAAGATGAGGCCTACGGCAAGGTTCGGGTCCTGGTGCGAAGACCCCTCTCCTGGGAACATCCCCGGCTGGAGCAACAGGTCATCGATTTCGACCAGCTGGAAGCCGCCGCCGCCCTCATCACCGGCGACGATGTCTTCTGCTGTCTCGGGACGACCATGAAACAGGCCGGTTCCCGGGCGGCATTTCGCCGGGTTGACTTGACCTACCCCCACGAAATTGCGAAACGCGCCTTAAAGAACGGCGCGCAGCAGTTCCTCATCATCACCTCCCTGGGGGCGCACCCCAGGTCACTGTTTTACTATTCCCGGGTCAAGGGAGACGTCGAACAGGCGATCCGGGCCCTAAATTATCGAGGCGTCCAGATCTTCCGCCCTTCCTTGCTGTTGGGTGATCGACACCCATCCCGGCTGGGTGAAAAACTGGGGATGAGCCTGGGACGGGCCTTCGCTTTTCTCATGATCGGCCCTATGAAAAAATACCGCCCTATAGGGGCTGAAACGGTGGCCTCAGCCATGCTGGCCATCGCCAGGGAGCAGCCGAAGGGGGTCAACATCTTCCCATCCCATCACATCCAGGCCATCCACGACGGCAAGCCCCGGCCACCCCTGCATCCGGCCGGTCCACCAGGCGATCTTTGACAACGACTGCCACCCCTTATCAGGCAGGGTTAATTTTCGTCCATGAACCAGCCTAACCGCTCTCGTCTCTCAGATGAACCCCGCGTCGCCGCGTCCCACATACGCGCCCACCTGGCCGCCGGCGATTACGATCGCCTCCGAGGCTCCCTCTCCTACTGGTATGCCAAGCTCCCGGCCACGCCCACCTGCCAGCGCCTGTTGCGCGACGGCTACGCGGCCCTGGGTGACGATCTTTCCTCAAAGGGTGACGTCGTTGAGGCCATCCACGCCTTCGACCGCGCCCGGCAGATGGCGCCGCGCAGCTGGGACCTGATCAAGCGTGAACTCGAGGCCTTCCAGGCTTTCATCAGCGAGCGGACCGGGGATGCCGTCAGCCGGGACATCAAGATTCTCCGGTCCGCCCTCATCAACCTCCGCTATACCTATCAGAGCGGCAAATATTCCCGGCGGGTCACCGAGTGGCTGTCTGATATTGGGGCCACTCTGGACCGGATCGAACCGGGCCTCGCCAGGGACGACCGATCGCCCATCACTGCCCAGGTGGAGCGGATTTTCTTTAGCCTCTACCGTGATCAGACCAAAACGAATATCGCTGAAATCCTGTCCGATATCCTGGCGCCGGAATTGATCCTTGATATCGGCCAGCGGGAGCATGAGCAGGGCGACCAGGACCCCCCGCAGTGATGTTTGGTCCGATGCTTAGAACATGGCGCTGGAGACTTGAAACTCGCAACCCGAAACTCGAAACTTAAAACGAGGCCCTAATATGCAGCGCCTGCTATGGCTACTTTGCATCACGATTGCCTTCGGGCAGAGTCCATCCTTTGACGGGCAGTTCACCGGCCAGACCCTCCGCTTCGACTACACTCACAGCGGTACGGCCACCGAAGAGCACATCAGCCTCGACCAGGTGCGCCTCGAAGGCCCCTGGCCCGGCAGCCGGACACGCCTCATCGACGATACCAACCTGGGCAAGTACCTCTTCGAGGTGGTGGACGCCGCCTCGGGCCAGGCCCTCTATTCCCGGGGCTTTGCGTCGATCTACGGCGAATGGGAAACCACCGGCGAGGCCCGCCAGTCAATCTGGCGCAGCTTCCACGAGTCCCAGCGGTTCCCCGAGCCCAAGGGACCGGTGCGGCTTATCCTGAGCAAGCGCGGCCCCGACGGATTCTTCAGCCCCATCTACACCGGCGAAGTCGATCCCCACAGCCGCTTTGTGAACCGGGCCCCCCTCCCGCCGCGCGGCAAACTGTGGACCATCTTCGAAAACGGACCCCCCGCCTCCCAGGTGGACCTCCTCATCCTGGGGGACGGCTACACCCGCAAGGAGCGCACCAAGTTTCGCCGGGACGTCAAGCGGCTCACCGGCGTCCTTTTTGACACCGAACCGTTTGCCGCCCGCAAAAGTGATTTTAGCGTCCGGGCCATCGACCTTTCCGCACGCGAAGCAGGCATCACCAATCCCCGCAAGGGGGTCTGGCGGGACAGTCCCCTGGGCCTGAGCTATAACGCCCTTGACCTGGACCGTTACGCCCTCACCACGGCTAATAAGACCGTCCGCGATATTGCCGCCCAGGCCCCATACGACGCCCTCATCCTGATCACCAACGATCGCAAGTACGGTGGCGGCGGGATTTTCAACCTCTATGCCGTTACGGCCGCCCACACCAGCCAGGCCCCCTATATCTTCGTTCACGAGCTGGGCCACTCCTTTGCCGGTCTGGCGGACGAATACTACACATCGGCCGTTACCTACGTGGATTTCATCCCGCCGGGCGTCGAACCGTGGGAGCCCAATGTCACGGCCCTACTGGACCCGGACAACATCAAGTGGGGCGACTTGGTGACCCCGGATACCCCCATCCCCACTCCCTGGGACCAGCAGGCCTATGATGAGGCTTCCTACACCTACCAGGAGAAACGCTCGGCTCTAAGGGCCCAGGGCGCCTCGGAAGAGCAAATGGAGGGGCTCTTCAGTGAGGTGAAAAGCATCACCCAACCGTTGCTGGGAAGTGAACGCTACTCCGGTGTGGTGGGCGCCTTCGAGGGGGCCGGTTACCAGGCCAAGGGGCTGTACCGCCCCCAGGCCGACTGTATCATGTTCACCCGCAATCCCAAGGATTTTTGCGCCGTCTGTAACGCGGCCATCGAGCGGGTCATCGATTTGTACGCGGAGTAGGGTACACCCCGAGGGAATCTCCTGCAACAGGTTCGTCCGGCAAGCCATTGCAGTGGAAGTGGAGCAGCTCTTGCGAACCGCACGCGACGGCTTTAAGCCGTGATCTCGATGGCCATCTGATCGTACGGTCCGCTGGAGGCCACCACCCGGTAGTCCCGGTGGTAGGCCCGCATGTAGTCCGTGAGGGCCTTGAATTCGTGGTCCACGGTAAAGAACTCGTCAAAGATGATGATCGTCCCGGGCACCAGATAGGGGTTCAACACCGTCAGGACATAGAGGGTGGAGCTGTACAGGTCCGCGTCGCAGTGGACCACCAATCGGTGCTGGGGCTCGTAGGTCTCCAGGAAAGGCGCCAGCGTCTCCTGAAAATACCCTTTGACCCACGCCACCCGCTGGTCATCGATGGCCGGAGGGCTTCCGCCCATGTCGAAGGTCCCTTTCTTGTGCAGGACCGCAAAGTGGCCCCAGTCTTCGGGCAGACCCTCAAATGAATCGAAGCCGAAAAAGCGGGATGCAGGCTCGGGGTTGAGCGCCAACCAGCTGCTCAGGGACGTCCCCTGCCACACGCCAAACTCCAGGTAATCAACGGGCCCAGCCCCCAACACCTCCCGTTGCAGGTAGGCATACAGCTCCGGCTTCCCCTCCAGCACCACCGGTATCTCATGGGACCGAAGCCACCGGCCAAACTCAAACAGTCCGTTGAGGTAGGCCAGCAATCCCGAAGGAGGCAGGCCGCTCCTGGCCAGCAGGTGCTTCAGGACCCGGAAGATTCTGGGCCTGGCCACTGCTGCCCCTACGCTCCCCGAGCCCCTACAGCGCCTCCAACGTGTGCTCTCGGCCCGCGTTCTGTTCCTTGAGCCAGTCCATGAGGGGTGCGAAATAGTCCAGCATAGCCCGGGTGGAGAGCTTCTCCCCGGTGGTCTCACGGAGCAGCTCCCGCCAGTCCCCTGTCGATCCGGTCTCCATGATGGACCATAAGAAATCGCCCACCGCCTGGCTGCCGAAGTAGTTGGTGGCGTGAGGGTCCTGCCCCAGAATGTTCCGGGATATATGATCGTGGAACTGGGCCACCAACACGTTGGAGATGGCATAGTCATAATACTGGGCCGCATCGTTGTTGATGTGGGTCTTGGACGTGGCGTCGGCATACTCCTCCCCTCGGGGGCTCGGGGGCGCAATGCCCTGATACCTGGCCTTCAGGGCCCACCAGCGCTCATTATACGCATCGATATCCAGGGGTTGCTCGTAGAGTTCCCACTCGAAGTGGGTCATTAATCCCGTGGAAAAGGGGATAAACACCACCGCATCCAACGCTTCCTTCAGCAGCGCCTGAATGGGGTCCACCTCAACGTCCCCCGTCACCAGGCCAATGCCCTCTGCAAACGGTTTCTGGATGGCCGCGTTCTGCATGAGTGTCCCCACCGCCTCGTGGAAACCCCGGTTGGCCCCGCCCCGCAACAGGGGCGGCACCTGCTCATTGGTATAAGCCATAAAATAGTAAATATGCCCCAGTTCGTGGTGCGTGGTGCCGTACCACCGGGTGTTGTTCTCCACACTCATGAGTGACCGGAGGTCGCTCCCCAGGTCCAGGTGCCAGGCCGAGGCGTGGTTGTTCTTCTTATGGGTGGCCCCCGGTTCCAAGGGATAGAGCGATGATCGCTCCCAGAACGTCTTGGGCATCTCCGGGTATCCCAGGCTCACGTAGAACCGTTCGGCCTGTTCCACCAGCCACTGGGGACTTTTCCCAGCCAGTGCTCCATCCAGATCAAGACCCTCTACTGTGATCATTTCCTCCCAGCCCTGTCCCCAACGGTTGGGGAGCCAATGGGCCGGCAGCAGGTCCGGCACCGGCTGACTATATTTCTCCGCCAGGGTATGGCGAGCCCAGGTATGCAGCTCCCGGTAGAGGGGGCGCAGCTCTTCGTTGAACCGGTCCATCATGGCGATCATCTCCGCCACCGTCATACCGTAGTCACTCACCTGATACTGGAAGTAGTTCTCATACCCCAGGTCTTGCACCGTGGCGTTGCGCAGTCGCACCAGGTTGGCCAGACCCTCCTTCAGGCCTTTGCCCACCTCCTTGGAAGCCTCCCAGGCCTTCAGCCGCTCCTCCAGGTCCGAGGAGGTGATCAGGATTTCATCGATCTCGTTGGTGCTCACCGATTGCCCATCGATTGTGAAGTCATAGCCGTACAGCTGCTCCGTCTGGGCCGTCTCGGCGGCGATGCGCTCCTTCACCAGCTCGGCGACCGTGGCCGGGTTGTCGGCTGCCGCGTATAACACCGCCTCCAGCTGCTTCACCTGAAGGGGGTCCAGCTGCCCCTTGCGAGCCAGAAATTTCCGGGCCTGCTCTATATTCTCCACGCTGCCGGTAAAAGCCGCATAGGCCTCATTGGCCCGGTTGGTGCGGGCGGCGTTGGTGGTGTCACCCTCAATGATTTCGGTGTTCGACTGCCACTCCGCCTGGGCCGATGCGTAATACACCTCCAGCAGCCGGGCCGTATAGTCATCGAGAAAGGTCTGAGCCTCGGCCACCGCTTCCGGGTTCTGCTGACTACAGCTCATCGACAGGACAGTTCCAATGAGGGCGATCATGAGTCGGTTCATACATGCTCCTTCATAGGGACGGTGTTCGCTATGTAGGGTTGAATAAAATTGATGGGGGAATGTAGCCATCCCACGGGGCAGGCTCAAGACCGGACTAGCCTTTTCGAGACGCGAAACTCGTAACTCGAAACACAATCGTGCCGCGACCTACGCCTGGGCGCTCTCTCTCTTGATGTGCTTGGCGTCGATGCCGAGGCTGGAAATTTTCTGCCGTAAAAATACCGGATGGACACCGATTTCCCGGGCGGTGGCGGCAATATTGCCGTTCTGTTTGCGCAACTGCTGGGTGATGAAATTCACCTCAAAATCTTTCACCACCAGCTCCTTGGTCAGCTTGAAATCCTGACCTTCATACAGGGCCTCGGAGCTGCCGGTCCAGGCCAGGCGATCGGGGATGAGGTCGCTGGAGATGATGCCCGTTTCGGAACTGCACAGGATGGACGTCCTTTCGGCCACATTTTTGAGCTCCCGAATGTTCCCCGGCCAGTTATAACTGAGCAGCAGGTCGCGCACATTGGGGTCGATCTGGGTGATGGTCTTGTTCATCTGTTTGGCGTATTCCTCGATGAACATCTCGAAGAAGAACATGATGTCCTCGGGCCGCTCCCTGAGGGGTTGAAGATGAAATTCAAACACGTTGATGCGATAATAGAAATCTTCCCTGAAGGCCCCCTCCGACATGAGTTGCCTGAGGTCACGATTGGTGGCCGCAATGATCCGAACGTCGGTTCGACGGGTTTTGGTCTCTCCCACCCGGGAAAATTCCCCGTCCTGCAAAACCCGCAAAAGTTTGACCTGCATGGCCGGACTCAGTTCACCGGTTTCGTCCAGAAAAATGGTGCCTCCATCGGCGATTTCAAAATAACCGTGATGATCGGCATAGGCTCCTGTAAAAGACCCTTTTACATGACCGAAGAGTTCACTCTCCAGCAGTTGTTCCGATAGGGCCGCACAGTTCACCACCACAAACTGCTTATGGACCCGCTGACTGTTTTTATAGATATATTTGGCGAAAACCTCCTTACCCGTGCCGCTCTCACCGGTAATGAGTACCGGGGCATCGGTATTGGCGGCACTTTTGGCCTGGTCCAGCAAATTCTGGATCTTGGAGTTCCGGGTGATAAAGATATCCCCCCGGCTGAACTGCTCCACCTGCTCCTTGAGCAGGATGTTTTCCTTCACCAGGGCGAGCTTCTCTTGCACTTTATTCAGGGTAATCAGGACTTCATCCACGTCGAGCGGCTTGGTCAGGTAGTCGATGGCCCCCATCTTCATCGCCTCCACCGCCGTTTGGATCGAACCGTGGGCCGTCATGATAATGATGTTGGCTTGCGGCATCGCTTTCAGGGTGTTCTTGGTCATGGTGAGCCCATCCATGGTCGGCATTTGAAGGTCGACCAGGGCCACATCCGGCTCTTGATCCAGCATCAGCTCATACCCTGAGTCCCCATCCGATGCAGTCACCACCTCGTGGCCTTCCTTTTGCAGATGGTGAGCAAACCAGGTCAGGATTTCCGGATCATCGTCAATGACAGCGACGCGCATTCCTTTTCTCCCAACTCAACAGAGTCATATTATTTTGGCACCTGCGTTACCAGCGGGTGACGATACCGAGGGCGACCCCTCGTCGCACATTAATAGTCGTTCGATGACGGTTGCCCGTGAATGTAACACCAAAACGCCTATTGAAAAAATATTGTCCGCGTAAAATTACATCAGACACAATAGATCCCGGCCGCTCGGTCCTGCCGGGGTCCACTTCTGTGCCCCGGCCGCCACCCAGTTCGATAAAGTCGTCCACGGTGGCGAGGTACCAGCGTGCGGCACCACTCATGTAAACAGTGGACCCCTGTTCGCCGGGCACCCACAACCCCCGGCCGCGCAGCAGCCCGTTGCCGACATATTTAAGGAGCCCTAGACCATAAATCTCCACCGGCTGGTCAGGAAAGTTCATCCTGCGGTACGAGCCGGACAGTTCCCACCCATTGCCAAACCCTTGGAACAGTTCCCCGGCGATGTCGGCCCTGGGCAGCACGTTGCCTTCCCGCGCCAGTTGAAGACGCAGGTTCACGTAGGCCCGGCGCCACAGGTCCACATAAGCCTCACTGAGGATCGCCGCGTCCCCCATATCATATCGGCGGGTGCGCATGAAGCCTAAGGCTACCGACCCCTGGGTGAGTTCCCGCTTCATTGTCACCTGCGTTGTCCTCCATTCAGGGCGATCATCAGAAAAAGTCTGCCGCTCCCAAAGCAGCACCGGTTCCCAGGGCCGGGCAGCCGGTATCCGGTCCAGCAGCCGCAGCAGCCGGTCGATCTCATCAGCATTGCCGCCCAGCCTGCGGGCTATCTTCAGGTCCTTGCGAGCCTGGGGGAAGCGCCGGGCCGACTGACGTGCCCGCGTGCGGGCCAGGTAGGGTTCCGCCCGGTCCGGTTGCAGCTCGATCCACCGGCTGTAGGCCTGCTCCGCCGGGCCTGCGCGATCCCACCACAGATAGGCATTCCCCAGCGCCATCCAGGCATCGGCGTAATCCGGTACCTGCCCAGTCACAGCAGTTAAATCGGCCACCGCCGCCTCATACCGGCCCTGCCAGGCGTAAACCAACCCGCGCCCCAGGCGGACATCGGGATCGTCGGGGTTATGCGTCAATAAATCCGTGTAGATTTCCACGGCTTCATCCCAGCGGTTGGCAATGGCAAGTTGCCGGGCCAACCCAAGTTCTTCCTCGCGGGAAAGGGAATCCCCCGCCACATAGCGCTCGTAGGCCTGCAAAAGTTCCCCTTCACCGCTCACGGAATCCGGGGGGGCCATCTCCTGGGCCAAAAGGAGGGACGCCATCACCGCCAGTAACGCCATCATGATCCCGTCTCCACGGCAAAACCTTTTCGCTCCATCTTGCCCCAGCCCTTGATCCCGCGAATACCCGAAAGGAAGCCCCGGATGCGCCAGTAGGAGTTGAGCTGGCGGTAGCCGAAATTCTCCAACACAGCCAGGCCAAAGAGCTGCAGCAGGTCGGTGAACCGGGGATAGCGGCGAAAGGATATCTCTTCCAGGGCCACCGCCGCGATGGACAGGACCACCCCAAACACAAATGCCACCATGAAAAACACGAGTACGTAGGCGCCCGATGCCCGCCCCAGGATCAAGGCCAGGGCAAAGGTGACATAGCCGAACAGTTCGATGAGCGGACCCAGCATTTCCAGGAAAAAGAAATAGGGAAACGCCACCATCCCGATCCGGCCGTAGCGGGGATTGAGCAGCATGTCACGATGCCGCATTAGTGTCTCGTAGAGCCCCCGTTGCCAGCGGTCCCGTTGGCGCCCCAGCCCGCTCACCGACTCGGGACATTCGGTCCAGGCCACCGGGTCGGCCACATAGGTAATTCGATAGGGCCGGCCCAGCTTCCGGCAGTGGCGGTGAAGCCGCACGATCAGCTCCATATCCTCCCCCACCGTATCGGTGGTGTAACCACCCGCAGCAACCACCGTGGACCGGCGGAAAACGCCGAAGGCGCCGGAGATGATGAGCGTCAGATCCAGAGCGTCCCAGCCCATGCGACCGGACATGAAGGCCCGCAGGTATTCCAGCACCTGGAACTTGGCCAACAGGTTCCGGGGCATCTTGATCTCGGTGACCATCCCGGCCTTCACCACGCAATCGTTGACGATGCGGATAATCCCCCCGGCCGCCACGGTCCGGGCATCCTCCATAAACGGACGGACCACGCGGATCAACGCCTCGCGCTCAAGGAGGCTGTCGGCGTCCATGGCGCAAAACAACGGTGTGCGGCAATAGTTGACGCCGACATTCAGGGCGTCGGCCTTACCGCCATTTTCCTTGTCAATCACCCAGAGATTGGGCAGGCGCCGGCTATGGTAGGTGCCCCTCACCGGTGCCGAGGCCAGGGTGGCCGTTGGCGCCCGCGCCGCCGGTCGCAGATCGAAGGCCTCCGTCAGGCGCGCCAGCGTCTCATCCGACGAGCCATCATTGATGACCAGGATCTCGAACTCGGTGTATTTCAACAACAGAAGTGACTTGGTGGCCTCCACACAGGTGGCCGCTTCATTGTAGGCCGGAGCGATGAGGGTCACCGGCGGCGCCCCCGCCGAACTTATCATCTCTTCCATATTCAGCATCTTCAGTTGACGCGTATATCGCCGCAGGGCCCCGAAGGCCACAATGCTGGTGAGCAGATACACGGTATTAAGGAGCACGAAGTAGGCCAACACGAGGATGTTGAATCCGTCAAGGACCAGGCCTCCAAATTGATAGACGGTCACGCGGGCCGCCCTTCCGCAAGGATCTCCCTGGCCAATGTGCTGTGGCCACGGTCGTCGGCTACCAGCTCCTCCAGGAGCTGCTCACCGCCCGCCTCCTTGAGCCCCCGTGCGGCCTGGAGAGCCACCCACGGGGATTCGTCGTCGATACCACTCCTGAGTAGGGACAAGTCCGCACGACTGCCGAGATGACCCAGGGCCCCAAAAGCACTGGCCCGTACCACAAAATCGTCCGTCCGGCACAGCCGACGGACAGGCTCCAGGTGCTCCGGGCGGCCCACCACCCCCAATAATCGGAGCGTTGCGGCCAACAGATCCTGGTCGGTTTCGGTGTCAAGGATCAGCGCGGCCTGATCGCCGACCGCCAGGTCATTCAGGTCACGCAGGGCATCCGCCGCCACTGCCCGAACCCGGGGAATCTTCTCCCGATCATCCAGGGTTCTCCGCAGGGCCGGGGTCACGTCCGGTCCCATGGAGGTGAGCATGGATGCCAGGAGGTTCTGGCTCCAATCCTCGAAGCGATGGAGCCGATCTAAAATGGCCTCAACATATTCGGGATGCTCCATCCCGGCCAAGGCCCGGGCGGCGATCATGGCCACCAACGGCGAGGGATCATCCAGAGCCGCCCGGACAGTCTCCGCATACGGCTCCAAACCGAGGACGCTCAGCGTGCGAATGGCTCGAGCCCGGCGAGGAGGATCAGCGTCTTTCACCCGCTCGGCCAGCATGGGCAGGTAGGCTGCCGCCAGTTGAGTGATAACGGCCGCTTCTGCCCCCCGGAAGCGCTGGGCGAAACGCTGGAGAAAGTCAAGGAAGTAGAGGGATTCCTGTTTTCCCACCTGCTTTTTCACGTCCTCAGCAGTTTGCACCCCGGTCAGCAAATCAAGTATGAGGGGCTCCCACCTGGCCTCCATCCGCTCCCAGCGGTCCGCCGTGCGTATGTTCCTCAGCCGGAGGTACAGAGTAAAAACAGCAAAGACGACAACAAATACAAACAGGATCGCAATGATGATGGCCAGAAAAATAAATATCCGGTTCTGGCTGGCCAGCGACCCTGAAGACAGGAAATCTATCGTGATCAGGTTTCCCCGGTTTCCAGGATGGCCATGAGCCGCTCAGCTAGTTCCAGCGGCTGGAACGGCTTTTGGATGACCCCCCGGGCGCCAAGGCGACCGAGGTTGGCAATCTGAGACGGATCGGACTTACCTGTAAGGAAGACGACGGGAATGTCCTTCAGCGTCGCCTCCTGGCGAAACGTCACCAACAGTTCGGGACCATCCATATCGGGCATCATGACATCCATCAGCACCACATCAGGGTGCTCGCGGTGGGCAATGGCGAGGGCTTCGGCGCCGGTGGGGGCTTGCAGGACATGAAAACCCGCCGTCTTTTCCAGGATGACCTTGGTGATGAGCAACAGATCCGGGTCGTCGTCGACCAGCAGTATCTTCATCAGGCTCTGATGAGCCGTCGAACCCGTGCCAGCAGTTCGATGGGTGAAAAGGGTTTCATGATATAGTCGTCTGCTCCTAGTTCAAATCCACGTACAATGTCTTTTTCACTCCCCATGGATGTGAGCATCACGATGGGAATCTTCCTGTAGGCGGGCATCTGCCGCAGGCGTTCCAGCAGCTCAAACCCATCGATACCGGGCATTTTTACATCCAGGATGGCCAGGGAAACATCAACATCCGTCGCCCCCATCAGGGCTGCCGCGCCATCGGGGAAATGGATCACCTCGAACCCTTGGTGGCCCAGACGGTGCTTGATGACCGAGGCGATCAGCTCGTCGTCTTCGGCCAGGAGAATCTTTTTCTTCTCCGGTGGTGCGCTCACCGACTCATTGAGAATCCGGTTCCGTCCGCCGGACTTGGCCATATACAACATCCGGTCGGCCTCGGCTACGGCTCCATCCACATCGACCTCCTCCGACACCGCCGCCACGCCGGCGGAAAAGGTCACCTGGAAGGTGGTGCCCTCCGCCCCCCGGAATTCTTCCTGGCCAAAAGCGTCCAGGGCCTTTTGCAAGGCGCGGGTGGAACCGGCGACGTCGGCCTTGGGAAACAGGACCACGAACTCCTCGCCGCCCCATCGAGCCAGGAAATCGGTCTGCCTGAGAGCGTCGGTGATCACGGGACCGAGCCGACGCAGGACCTCATCACCCAGCCCATGGCCGTAGGTGTCGTTCACCGATTTGAAATGGTCCAGATCGAGGATCGCCAGGGAAAGGGGTTCCCGCGAGCGACTCGCCAGGGACTGGGCGCGCTTGAAGGCCTCGTTAAAAGCTGCCCGGTTGGGCAGGCCGGTCAGGGGATCGGTGCGGGATTCCCTGACGAGTTCCCCGGAACGCTGGAGCTTGGCCGCCACCGCCGCCGCCAAGATCTCATGATCGATGGGCTTTTCGAAGTATTCGTCGGCGCCCAGGGCAAAACATTCCGCCTTGGTGCTCGCACTCCCCTTGGCCGAAGTGATAATGACCGGCAGACCGGCCAGTTCGGGCCGCTCCCGGATCTTCACCAGAAAGTTCCGTCCGTCCGTATCCGGTAGCACCAGGTCCAGCAGGATGATGGCGATTTCCTCCGTTTCCAGGATTTTTTCCGCCTCGGCGGCCGTTTCGGCGGTGAAAATATCCCGGGTGGCGCCCGCCAGCCGCGATTGCAGAATGCGGGAGGTCACCGGGTCATCCTCAATAATGAGCAGGCCGAATTTGCGCTCCTCGCCGCCGGCGGCCACCTCGCGCAGAATCCCGAGGAGGGTGTCCAGTAAGGGTATGGTTTGGTCGGCCTCCGCAGTTTCCAGCGCAGCCGCGGCCTCGGTAATTTCCGGAAATCCGTACGTGCCCCCCGATCCCTTCAAGGTATGGGCCAGCCGTTGAATCGAGTCCACCCCCTCCGATTCCCCAGCCAGCAACGCCTGCCGGGCAGCCTCCAGAGCATCGATACGCGCCGCCAACGCTTCCCGGTAGAGGCGTTTCAAATCATCCATCAGCCCACACCCTTGACGACGGGTTCATCTGGGGAACTTTCCCCGAATATTTGGTTTTATCCGACATGACCCCCGCGCTGAAGATCGCTGCCTGTGGAGTGGATGCAATTCGTGAAGCTGGAAGTAGGCCGGGAACCAGGGGCACGGTCACGAAAGACCGCCTCCGGGTGGCATGTGCTGAGTTGCCCTTCGTCGATCAGGAGATAATCCCTTGGGAAATTCGTCACCGGTCATCCTCGGATTCAGGTAGCGCCCTGATAT
>CAZJBG010000058.1:0-1326 GCA_964543925.1 uncultured bacterium | reverse complement strand
AGGTAGCGGTTGTGACGGCAAGGCTTATGGCTGTGTAGAGTTGCTGAGCCGGATGATCGTATCCCTGAACGTAGTCTCATCCGCAATGGGCTTGGTCTGATAGCCATCAATGCCGGCGGCCAGATATTACTCTGGAGCACTCGATGGGGCAGGAGCCGTCAGCGCTATGATGAGTAGCCCCTTGAGGCACGCAGCGGCCCGAATCTGCCGGAGGACCTCCAGTCCATAAATTTAAGGTAGGGAGATGTCAAGGCGCACCCGGCCAGGTGGGTCCCTGCGGAAGCCTTACAGTGCCGCGAGTCCAGTCGCGTACCCAACCAGCTCATAGCGGTCCTCTGATCATACTTAGACCAACAACCGATTATCCGGATTGTCTTCAATCCCGCCGAGCTTTTTCATGGCATCACCGCGTCTCTGGCCGTTTCCAGGCGGGGGCGCACCCGCTCGAAGGATTCCTCCAGTTGGCCGATTAGAGGTGTCAACGACTCACTGGTGTTCTCGGCGGCCAACATCTCAATTTGACCACATAGCTCCTGGAGCCGTTGAGCGCCGATATTCCCAGCGCTTGACCTGAGGGAATGAACCGCCCGTTCAACAATCTCAAGGTCGCCGCGTTGGTTTCCGGCTACCGCTTCCTCGATCTTTACCGGCGCGGTATCGAGAAATAGGGTGAAGATATCACCCACAAATTTATCGCCGCCAATTTGTCGCAACCTCTCAACGACAGCCTCATCCAAATCTTGCCACGCATTCATCTTCATACCATACCCACATATTCACCGGTTATATCAAATACCACCTTACAATTGCGGAAATGCTGACTGAAAAGTACTCAAAAAAATGTTTGCTTGTCAAGGCTGCAACGGCCCCGGGCTGGACTGTTAAAATTGGTCATCAAATGGTTATGGGGCACCGCTAAATTGGTGAGTAATTTCTTGCGCGAGGCGATCGATCACCACGGTGATCTGACATGCTAACTTAAGGCAATAAAAAGCATACGCTCATGGGAACCATTCATCCTTCCGATATCACCCCGGAGCCGCTCTACTTGAACCGGCGCGCGTTCATGCACAAACTTGGCGCCGGCCTGGCCGCCGCCGTCGCGGCTCCCGCTGCCTTGGCAGGGGCCGCCCAGAACACTGAGGATACGCCGACACCCTTTGAGGATATTACCCACTACAACAATTTTTACGAATTCTCGACCGACAAACAGGCCGTCGCCCGCCTGGTCGGCCCCTTCGAGACTTCCCCCTGGGAGGTGGAGGTAACCGGTCTGGTGGATAAACCGGCCGTATTCAGTGTTGAACAGCTCGTCACGCGCTTCCG
>CAZJBG010000057.1:8599-14645 GCA_964543925.1 uncultured bacterium | reverse complement strand
ATCGAATTTTCGCGTCCCTGACCTTGAACGACCGGGAAATGATCCTGTACGACCGGGTCGCCAATCTGCTGGAACGGGAGGTTGCCACGCCGGACCTGGTTATTTACCTTCAATCCGACACAGACCGCCTCATGGCCAACATTAAGAAGCGGGGCCGGTCTTACGAAACCAAAATAGACTGGAATTATCTCGATTCCCTGAACCAGCTCTATAATGAATATTTCTTTCGCTATACCCGGGGTCCCTTGCTGATCATCAACACCAACGATATTGATTTTGTCAACAATCAGAGTGATTTTGATGAGATCATCGCCTTTATTCGCAAGCCGGTGACCGGCACCCGATTCTTTAACCCCAGCCGGAGTTTATAGGTCGCCATGTTTCGATCTCTGCTCATTATCATCCTGGGTGGCGTGCTTGCCTGGTTAATTCTCCACCTCATCCGGACGGTGCGGCAGATCATGCCGGGGGAGCCCGCACGGCCCGCTGACCCCATCCGGAATGAAAAGATCATCGATGCTGAGTTCGAGGACGTGGAGCGGGACGATGAGGACCAGGGGAGTTAGATGCTGGCGGTTCGCCTTCATGAGCACGGTGATCCCCAGGTCCTGCGCGTCGATGATGTGCCCCGTCCCCAGGTGGGCAGTGGCGAAATCCTCGTGGCCATGAAGGCCGCCGCCCTGAATCACCTGGACCTGTGGCTGCGCGACGGTCTGCCGGGACTGCATTTGCCGCTGCCCATGATCATGGGGAGTGATGGCGCCGGTGTGGTAACCGAGATCGGGGCCGGGGTAGACGGTCTTGCGGTGGGCGATGACGTCGTGATTCAGCCAGGCCTATTTTGCGGGCGCTGTGCCCCTTGCCGGGCCGGCCACGAGAACCTCTGCCCGGAATTCGGTGTCCTGGGGGAAAAAATCAACGGTACGCTGGCTCAGTACGTGAACCTGAAGCCGGTGAATGCGTACAAGAAACCGACCGGACTGACTTTTGAGGAAGCCGCCTCCATCGGGCTGGTATTTTTGACCGCGTACCAGATGCTGATCAAGCGGGCGCAACTCCAGCAGGGAGAGACTGTCCTGGTCATCGGTGGAAATTCCGGTGTGGGTGCGGCTGCTATTCAGATCGCGGCCGACCGGGGCGCCCGGGTTATCGCCACCGCATCCAAAGGGGCCAAGGCGGCATTTGCCCAATCGATAGGGGCCCATGAGGTGGTGGATCATTACCAGGAGGGGTGGCATAAGCAGGTACTGGATCTGGCCGGGCCGGATAAGGTGCAGGTAGTCTTCGATCACGTCGGGGCCGCCACATGGGATCAGTCTCTGAAGACCATGGCACAGGGGGCGCGGCTGGTATTCTGTGGCGCCACCTCCGGCCCGGAGCTGACTTTCGACATACGTCGCGCTTACCGGAATCACCACAGCTTTCTAGGGTCCACGATGGGTGACCTGGATAGTTTCAGAGCCGTTATGGAGGGATTTGAGGAAGGACGCTATCAGCCCTACGTAGACAAAATATTCCCCCTTGAAGAGATAGCCGACGCGCACCGGTATCTGGAGGCGGGTCGTCATCAAGGGAAAATCGTGATAAGTCTACCTGACGGCCAGGACTGACTGTAGCGTAATCTGTTATGCAGCCCTTTGAAAAACATATTTTTGTCTGCACCAACCAACGGCCTGCGGCAAGCCCCAAGGGTTGCTGCAACGACAAGGGTGGTTCAGAGCTCAGGGTGGCTTTTGTCACCGGCCTGGCCAAACGGGGTCTGAAGGGGCGGGTGCGGGCCAATAAGAGCGGTTGCCTGGATGCCTGTGAATTGGGCCCGGCGGTGGTGATCTATCCGCAAGGAGTGTGGTTCCTGGGGATCACCCCTGATGATGTGGAAGAGATCATCGAAACGTCGATCGTTGGTAACGGCGTGGTTGAGCGTTTGGCGGCCACGCCTGATCACTGGGAGCGCCTGGGCCAGCTCCGCGCGGTTACCGACACCAAACTGAAAAACATTGCTGCGGAGATATCATGAAGCGCTACACCCAACTGATTGCCTGCCTAACCTTAGCCTGGAACATCCTGCCGGTGGTGGCCGTCGCCCAGGAAGAGGATCGCAAAATCGGTGATTCCGGAATCGGATTCGCCCTTTCGACCAACGGACAATCGATATTCTATACCCGTGGGACCAATCCCTTCTTGAGGCACCACCGCTATATCACCGTTGGATTTCACCAGGAAGAACACGGTATCAGTGTCCCCTATTACGATTACTTTACGAATACTTACCAGACCAATCGCTCCCAGTCCTATTATCTGGAGCTGGGCGGAGGCTGGCACCGCCTCTGGTTTCAGGACAAACTGGCCGCGGGATTTTTCCCCCACACCACGGTTGAATTCGGCGTCTCGGGGAATGTGGCCGAGTTTGGGAAGTTCCGCAACTATTTCAGGGATACGTCCTTGCGGTGGTCGCCCTACGGGCAGGTGGCGTTCGGGGCATCGATCCATACGAAGACGGTGTTCTACCGTATCGAGCTGGGCTATCTTTCCACCCTGCCCTTACCTGTCAAGAACACGTTCGAACCCTATAAGGGCATCTTTTTTAAGGTGGTAGCCGCGAGTGGCCAAAAGCCACGGTAAGGATCGATCTCTCGCGTAGGCTGGATGTCCCGGTGATAGTTCGGCGGCTGTTGGGCTGGGATCTGTCCCGGGTATAACATTAATACCCAACCTGGTTTTATTTACCTAATTTATAATTGGTGATCTTATCGTCACTTACTCCATGCACTGTAACCGGTCCTATATCTTGAGAGTAAAAGCCGCCGTACCACCTGTGCCCATCCTGAGCCGGAGGTAGCAGGTCTATGCATATATCCAGTGTCGTACTGCACGGCTTCAAGTCTTTCGGGAAAAAGACGTCCATGTCCTTCGGCAGAGGAATCACCGGCGTGGTGGGTCCCAACGGTTGCGGTAAAACCAATATCGTAGATGCCCTGCGGTGGGTCCTGGGTGAGCAGAAGCAGAGTGTCCTGCGCTCCACCCGCATGGAAGATATCATTTTCAACGGCAGCAGGAACCGCAAGGCCTCCTCACTCTGTGAGGTGATCCTGACGATCCACAATGACAAGTCCAAACTGCCGGCCGAATATACCGACATCGAGATCAGCCGCCGTCTGTATCGTGATGGCGAAAGCGAGTACCTCATCAATCGCAACCCCTGCCGCCGGAGGGATCTCCTGGACCTCTTTGTGGACACCGGCATGGGGAGTGACGCCTACTCGGTCATCGAGCTGAAGATGATCGAGGCTATCCTGTCGGACACCGGCGAGGATCGACGGCGCATGTTTGAGGAGGCCGCCGGCATCAACAAATATAAGTCCCAGCGGGCGTCCACCCAGAGGAAATTGGAGGCTACCCGTCAGGACCTGGAGCGGGTTCACGACATCATCGCTGAAGTGGATGGACAGGTCCGTTCGCTGGGGCTCCAGATGAAGCGGTTTGATCGTCATAAAAAGTTGGGCGCCGATCTCAAGCAAAAGGAGATTGCGCTGGCCAGCGTTCAAATTGGGGAACTGGCGCGGAAGATAGAACCTCTGCAGGACTCGCTGCGCACAGGTCGCGACAGTCATAAGGCGGAGGCGGCGGCGATTTCCAGGGATGAACAGCAGCTGGGCGCGTTGCAGGCAACACTGGATGGTCAGGAGCAGGACCTGGAAGCTGCCCGTCAGTCTTTTTCGGAGGCCACCGAACAGTTGAATGAGCTCAAACAGCAACAGCTCGTCTGGGAAGAGCAGTTACGCTCGACCCGCCAAGGTCTGGGACGATTTGAGCAGGAGCAAAAAGCGGAGACCAAGCGCCGGAAATCCTACACGGATGAACGGGTTGGCCTTGAAAAGCAGCTGGAGAGTTTGGGGCCTGTGCTGGAAAAGATGCAGTCAGCCTTGGAAGGCAAAAGGAGTGAGGAAGCGGCTGTCACCGAGAATTTCCGGGACGGTGAACAGCGGATCCAGGCTGCCAGAGAGAAGAAGTTCAGCCACCAACACCGCATCCAGGAGGAGGAAGCCCGGCGCAGACGCGCCGCAGAGATCATCGGGGAAAAGACCGGGGAACTGGCCCGCCTGGAACAGACCTTGGCCGCCCGGAACGACGAGTTGGCCGCCCTCCGGCAGCAGCAGCAGACGCTCAGCGGCGCCAAGGGCGAGCTGGAGACCCGTCTTGCAGGGCTGGCCGCGGACCTTGAAAAAGCCACGCTGCTGCTCACCGAACTGGATGAACGCGAGGCCACCCTGCGGGATGACCACCACCGCGTCGCTACCCAAGTCCAGGTGCAGCAGTCGCGTCTGGACATCTTCTCCGAACTGCTGGACAGCCTCGAGGGGTATCCCAGCGGCGTCCGGGAGGTGCTGGCAGTGAAAGAACGCTTCCCCGATCTGCTGGGAACGGTAGCCGACCTCGTGGATGTGAAGGCCGATCACGCCCTGGCTGTGGAGACGGCCTTAGGGCCCTACGTAACCTGCCTGGTGACCGCAACTCACCGGCAAGCCCGTGAGTTGCTGGACTATGCCGCTGAGCACGGTCTGGGTCGGCTATCGGTCATACCCCTTGACCGCCTCTCCCGCCACGGAGGGAATGGCTCAAGCTCAAAGGACACGGTGCCGGGAGCCGGGGTTCCCCTTATCGAGCTGGTGACGGCATCCGAGCCCCTTACCGGTCTGTACCAACGCCTTCTGGCTGACATGTATTTGGGTGAAAATGGGGCGTCCACCTATGACGATCTCCCCAGAGGCACGACCGTGGTGACCGCCGACGGCCAGCTATACGGTGATGTGCCGGTGCTGGTGCATTTGGGGGGCGCGGCCGCGGACAATGGAGCAGGCGCCACTTCCCCGGGCAGCGTAGCCATCGTTGGCCGGTCCCGTGAGGTGGACCGCCTCAGGCAGGCCATCGTGACATCGACCCGGGAGGCCGATAAGTTGGCCGGGGAATTGGCTGAATTCAAAGGGCGGCGGGCCGAGCTCACCCAGCGTCGTAAAACGACCGAGGAGGATACCGACCGCGCCGTAAGCGAGGTCAACCGTACCAACCGGGAGCTCACCCAGCTTGAATATGAACAGGGGCGACTCACCCATGATCTCCAGGAGCTCCAGGCCAAGCTCCCTGAGATGAAACAGGCCATAGGGAGCCTGGAAGCGAACCTCACCGCCTATGATAAGGTGATCGCGGAGCTCAATGAGCAGACCTCTCGATTGGACGAGACGATAGCCGAGGCGGAACAGGTCTACCAGGCGGTTAGGGAGAAGCGGGATGTGTGGCGGGAGGAACTTCAGGAACTGCGGGTCAACCTCATCAACGGTGAAAACCGGCGGGAGAATTTGGCCGGTCGCAGACTGTCACTCGAAGATGCCCGATCGGCCTCCACCGAGCGCATCGCCCAGCTGCAGACTGATGCCGATCAGGCCCACAAGACGATTGACGAGTTGACCGGACGATTGGCCGAGGCCGTGCAGGTCCGGAAAGGGCTGGAGGAGCGGGTGAACAGCCAGGCAGCCGCCAGCACTGAAAAGGAAGCCACCGCCAGGAAAACCAGGGAGGCGATAGCCCAGCTTGGGGAACAGATACGTCAGAGCCAGCACGGGCGTGAAGCCACTCTGGCCGGACATCAGGAGTTGGAACTGCAACTTATCGAATGGGAAAAGCAGGCGGAGTTGATCCGGTCGCGTATTCGTGAGGTGTATGCTGCGGAGATCTCCGAGCAGGACGCTACGACCGAGCATGACGATCAAGATGCCCTGCAAGGGGCGATCCAGAAAATTCAAGCATCTTTAGAGCGCATCGGTCCCATCAACATGGCCGTGTCGGATGAATACGCCGAGGAGTCCAAGCGATTCAACTTCCTCACCGAGCAGCGGGACGATCTTCTGGAAGCCGAGAAGAGCCTGCGGGAGTCCATCGAAAAGATCGACCATCAGGCCCGTGAGCAGTTCCGTGAAACCTACGACAAAATTCGTTACCACTTCCAGCAGACCTTCAGCCTGTTCTTTGAGGGGGGTGAAGGCAACCTGCG
>CAZJBG010000057.1:0-8589 GCA_964543925.1 uncultured bacterium | reverse complement strand
CCCCCCGGGTAAGACTACGCGGTCACTGCGCAGCCTGTCGGCCGGAGAAAAAGCGCTCACCGCCATTGCTTTGCTGTTTGCCATCTACATGGTCAAGCCCTCTCCGTTCTGTATTCTCGACGAGGTGGACGCGCCTTTGGACGACATAAATATCGCCAAGTTCACCCGGGTGATCAGCCAGTTTGCCAAGGACACCCAGTTTATTATCGTTACCCACAACAAGTTGACCATGGAACGGGTCGATTACCTGTACGGCGTCACGATGGAAGAAGAAGGCCTCTCCAAACTTGTGTCGGTGGATCTCGGTGCGCACGTCAATTAAAACGATCCTGATGGCCGGGTGGGCCCTGGGGATGGTTGCCTTTGGGTCTCAGGGGCGAGCCGTCAACCGGCTGGATGTGACCATCGATACGGGCCTGTTTCGAGCCAGTGAGGGGCGCGCCAACCTGGAGGTCTATCTGGGCATTGACCGGGCGCGGCTCACCTATGACCGGGACCAGGGTCAGCCGGACGTCACCCTCGCGGCCGTAGCCTTGCTCAAACAAAACGGGCAGGTGGTCGATTTTAAAGAGCTGCCCATCCGCGATGTCCTCGGGGGGCGGACGGAAAGCCCGACGGGGCGCATCCCCAAGCTGGCCAGGTTCACCCTGGCGCCGGGAAGTTATCTGCTCCAGATCGTGGTGGAGGACCAACTGGGGAGCAAGTTTGACAGCACCTTCCAGGTGGTGGTGCCGACTTATCGGGAATGGGAGCTGGACATGAGCAGCGTTCAACTCGCCGCCCTGATTCAGCGGTCCACCTCCCAAAAGGATGAATTTTTCAAGCACGGACTGGTGGTTTGGCCCCGGGCTCCCGCGGTCTTTGGCAGGGACCACCCGCTTCTGTGGTACCTCGCCGTGGTCTATGGGGTGACCCATCTCGACACGGTTGAGATTCAGGCCACCATCTGGCAGGACAGCTTGAAGGTCTTCTCCACCGGCCTCAAGCGCGCGCCCTCCCCCGCCCTCACCTACGTGGACCGGGGCGCCATCAACCTGTCGGCCCTGAATCCCGGTACCTACCAGTTGCAACTCAAGGTAGCAGCCGCCGGCGATTCGACCACCCGCACGACCCCCTTCCAGGTGGTGGTACCCGACGCAGCGCCTGGGGATTCGGGTGATGGACTGGCCGCCTTGGCCCCCGATGACCTCATCGACTTTGCCCTGGGTCTGCGCGCCGCCTGGCCCCGGCTGGATGTGCAACGCCTGCGCGCGGCAAATGACGCGGCGCGCGGTGCGATGATCCGCCGGTTCACCGGCCAGCTCGCCCCTATTGTGGGCCGGGATTCCAGCGCCTTTCTCGGCGAGCTCCTTCACCGCTGGCCCCTGGTATTGGCTTTCGATCACCTCCGTCGGGCCGCAGACAGTCTCAGCCGGCAGGGGCAAGCCATGCTCCTATATGGCTTGCCGGAATCCATCGCGGTTTATCCGGCTACCCGGACCCGGCGAGAATACCAGATCTGGACCTACCCCCACCCGGACAGCTCCACCCAGGTAACATTCATTGACGGCGATGGTGCTGGACATTTTGCCTCGATTCACACGACCCTGCCGGGCGCCATGGCCCTGGGCTGGGAACGAAACGAGGATTGGCGCCAGCAACTGCCGTGGGGAAGTGTAGCCGCAAAGGTCACAACGCCTACAACCCCGCCCGCCATAGCCGTTCCCATCCCTGAAACGGTTCCGCAGGCGGATTCACTCCCTGGGGAGTCGTTGCTCATCGGGGAAGGTGGACCTGATACACTTTTATTGGATGCCACGATTGGTGACACCACGATGGAGAACACGACTTTGAATCGTCTCATACCCGGCGAAGCCGGACAGATCGATACCCCCGCTGCCCCGATGCCGGGGCAGACCCCGGACTCCCCGGCTGGGGACAGCTTAACGGTCCCGCAAAATATTCCTGATATCCCCGGCAATGACACCGGCTCCCCGACAACCGTCCCTGGTGATACCGCCGGCGTAGCACCAACCCCGGCCCCATAGACATGGCAAAGTACGCGGCCGGGGTTGACATCGGTGCCACATCAATCAATACGGGACTGTTTAACGAGGGTTGGGAACTGGCGCACCGCTGCGCTGTCATCGACAGTCGCGCCCTCGATTCCGGTGATGAGCTGGTGGCGCGTATCCAGGAGAACATTGCGACCGGCTTGAAGGAGCTGGGTGGTAGCCTCACCGATCTGGCCGGCATCGGCATCGGTTCACCCGGCCCCCTGGATGTCAACCGAGGCATCGTTCTGGAAACGCCCAATATTCCCATCCTGACCCAATTCCCCCTGAAGGAGCGCATGGCCCAGACCAGCCAAGTCCCGGTGTGGCTTGATAACGACGGCAATGTCTTTGCCCTGGGAGAGGCCCACCTGGGCGCGGGCCGGGGCTTTCCCTACGTTCTGGCGGTGACCCTCGGTACCGGCTTCGGTTGGGGTATCGTGCTCAACGGTCAGATCTACCACGGGGCCACCGGCACCGCGGCCGAGTACGGCCCCACCCCCTGGCAGGAAAACGGTCAGACCTGGGAAGACGATGTCTCCATTCGGGGGATTATGGGGACCTTTCACGCCCTGGGCGGGAATGGGGAAACGCCGCAAGAGGTGAGCCGGTTGGCTGATAAGGGCGATGAGGCTGCGATAAAGGCCTGGGAACGGTATGGGCTTGTGCTGGGCTTGGCCCTGACCCATGCCGTGAACCTCCTCGATCCCCATGTGATTGTGGTGGGCGGTGCCATCGTGGGGGCGTGGGATCATTTTACCCCTACCATGCTGGCGACGCTCCAGCGCCACCTCTGGGCCCCCGCTCGTGAGGCGCTCAATGTGCTGCCCTCACAGCTGGGCGATGAAGCGGCCCTGTATGGCGCCGCCAGTCAAGTGGTCTTTCCCGAAGACTGATTTTCCCCATGTGGGGACGCCTGCCCAACCCCCTCGACCTCCTGTTTCCGCCCCTTTGCGTCCTCTGCACGGCCCCCCTTGATGGCGAGAAGATCGTTTGCGGCCGGTGCCTGGGAGAGTTGTCGCCCACCGGCCTGGGACAGTGGCGGGAGCAGGTCCGGGTACGGGAAGGCCTCGATGAGGTGTGGAGCGCCTACTGGTTTGATGATAACATGAAGGCGCTGATACACGGCCTCAAATATGAGGGTCGCCGGGGAGTGGGCCGTCGGCTGGGCGAAGGTGTGTTTAACCTGCTGGGAGACGAGTTCTCCACGGGGAGGTACGGCCTCCTCATACCCATACCGCTGCACTGGAACCAGCGCCGGCGGCGGGGGTACAATCAGGCGAAAGTGCTGGCGGACCAGTTGGGCCGGCTGTGGCATATCGCCGTAGGGCAGCGCTGCCTTGTTCGCCGGCGCCCCACCCAATCGCAAACCGGTCTGTCGATTCAGGAACGACGGGCTAATGTGGCCGGCAGCTTTCGGGTCACAGGCAAAGGGAACGGCCGGAATGTACTCCTGGTGGATGACGTCCTAACGACCGGGGCAACGGCCTCTGCCTGCGGCCTGGCTCTCAAAGAGGGCGGTTATGGCAGGATCTCCGTCTTAACCGTGGCGACGCCGATGAAAGATGGGTAAGTTTGCGTGCCGGAGTTTACCGAACGCACGATAAGTGATGCCCCTAGCACGATATGAAGTCAATTGAAAAATTAACCTTGAAGGGACAACGGGCCCTCATCCGCGTCGATTTTAACGTGCCGTTGGACGACGGGATCGTGGACGACGATTTCCGTATCAGGGCGGCTCTGCCTACCATCCGGCATTGTCTCGAGCAGGACGCCAGCGTGGTGCTCATGTCCCATCTGGGCCGGCCTAAAGGCAAGCGGGTCCCTCAAAGCTCCCTGCTGCCCGTTGCCGAGGACCTGGAGACGCTCCTCGAAGGGGATATCATCTTCTCCCAGGATTGCATCAACGAGGAAGCTGTTGAAGTTAGCCGGGGGCTGGAGCCGGGTCAGGTGCACCTCCTCGAGAATCTCCGTTTCTATCCGGGTGAAGAGGCCAATGACCCTGATTTCGCCGCTCGACTGGCCGACCATGGCACCGTCTATATCAACGATGCTTTCGGCACGGCCCATCGCGCCCACGCCAGTAACGTCGGTGTGGTCTCCCATTTCGATGAGGCCGCCGTCGGATTGCTCATGGCCAGGGAAGTGCAATTTCTCAAGGAGCAGCTCGACAATCCCCAGCGGCCCTACGTGGTGGTGCTGGGCGGGGCCAAAATTGCGGGTAAATTGGAACTGATTCACGAGCTGCTGGCCAAAGCCAATCGGCTGGTGATCGGTGGCGGCATGGCCTTCACCTTCCTGAAAGCCCAGGGTAAGAATGTCGGCAAGTCACTGGTGGATGACTCCCTGATCGAGGAGGCCGGAAAGATTCTGGAGGCGGCCCAGTCCCAGGGTGTGGAACTCTTTTTACCCCGGGATGTGGTAGCTGCGGATCGCCTATCAAAAGACGCAGACTGGCGCGTTGCAGCGCTCAGTGACCTGAAAGCGGACGAAATGGGTGTTGATATCGGCCCGGAGACCTGCGCCGAGTTCGGTATGGCTTTGGAGGGAGCGCGGACCATTCTCTGGAACGGCCCCATGGGGGTGTTCGAATATGCCCCATTCCAGACGGGCACGAAATTGGTGATCGACACCATCATTGAAGCCACGTCCCAGGGGGCCATATCGGTGGTGGGCGGCGGCGATTCGGCCTCGGCCATCGATAAGTTGTCGGATGCCAAGCATTTCACCCATATCAGCACGGGGGGCGGCGCTTCCCTGGAACTGCTCGGCGGCCATGCCCTTCCGGCGCTAGAGGCCCTGTCATGAACAACCACCGACCCATTATTGCAGCCAACTGGAAGATGCACAAGACGCCCCAGGAGGGGGTTCAGTTCGCTGAGCAGCTCACCATAAAGGCCTTGAATATCAGGGGGAGCGATTTTATCTTAGCCCCTTCAGCTACGGGGCTTTTTCACATTCATGAGGCCTTGGGGGGCAGCGCCATCGAGCTGGCCGGCCAGAATATGCACTTCGCCGAAAAAGGTGCCTACACGGGTGAAAATTCCGCCGCGATGTTGCTGGCCTGTGGCTGCCGGTGGGTGATTATCGGGCATTCCGAGCGGCGCCATGTTTTCCATGAGAGCGACGAAGATATCCGCAAGAAAATACCCGCCGCGCTCAGTGCTGGCCTAAAAGTAATCCACTGCATTGGCGAGCGTCTCGAAGAGCGGCAAGAGGGCCGGACCGGGGAAATTCTTCACCACCAGATCTCCAACGACCTGGCGGAGCTGGAGGGATTCCCGGTAGACAATTTGGTCATCGCTTACGAGCCGGTCTGGGCCATCGGTACGGGTGTCGTGGCGACTCCGGAGCAAGCCGGGGAAGCCCATGCCCAGATCAGGGCAATCGTAGAGCAGCTGTTTCCCGGACCATCGGGCGAACAGGTGAAGATATTGTACGGGGGGAGTGTCAAATCAGACAACGCCGCCGCGCTCATTCGAACCCCGGGCATCGATGGGTTCCTTATTGGCGGTGCGAGCCTGGATGTTGACGAGTATTGTAAAATAGCAGAAATTGCAGCAACGGAGGCGCCAGATAACCGGTGATCTATGGCATTTTGATAGTTCTACATATTTTGGTCTCATTCCTGCTGGTGGTCGTCATCTTGCTCCAGTCGGGACGGGGGGGCGGTTTGGCCGGAAGCATGGGCGGCGGTGTTTCGACGGCCATGTTCGGTGGACAGGGGGCGGACAAGTTGATGACCCGCCTGACCACCGGGTTGGCGGCGGCGTTCATGGTGCTGGCCATATTGATTTCAATCGTCGGGAATCCCCGGGGTACGGCTGAGGACAGTGTGGTTCGGCAGCGGGCCGTCCAGCGGGAGACCGCTCCGCTGCAACCGGTGACCGAAATGGATCTACCTCAAGTGGGCATTCCAGCGCCGTTGCCCCTCCCTATCGAGGAAGGGGAGCCAGCTGCACCCAATCCATAACGGGAAGGTTAAGCTTGCCGATGGCCGAAGTGGTGGAACTGGTAGACACGCTGTCTTGAGGGGGCAGTGGGAGTAATCCTGTGCGGGTTCGAGTCCCGCCTTCGGCACCACCCATATGTCCAGCTTGAATATGTTCGCGTGGCTGGCTGGCAGGTCAGCCCGCAGATGAACCTCACCAACGGGAAGGTAACTGTGCGCAGCTGTGCATGCTTGGCAAGCGGTGGCGTATGCAAATTTCCCTCGGAGGGTTCTCGCCCCTGCCTTAGGGGCAGAATGAAGCTGGCTTAGCGGATACAATGTGGAGGGTAGTTATGAACGTAAGGCGCGGTAACCTCTGGGTCATCGGTCTCACCGCCATCCTGATGACGGCGGTGGCCGCTCAGGATGCGGGAGAACTTTATCCAAAGGCTCAGGAAGAGATATCGGCGAAAAATTGGGCCATGGCGGAGCAGCACCTACAGGCCATCCTGGCCCAGGATGCAGCCCATGCCGGGGCGCACCACTTAATGAGCATTGTCGCTCTGAACCGGGATAATCTGAAGGGCGCCCAACAGAGTATTGCCTCGGCACTCGAATTGGATGGCCGCAATGAGGAATTCCGGGCTCAAGCTGATAAGATTGCCGACCTGAGCAGGGCCATGGGCCAAGCGCGGCGATTCTATGATGAGCGCAGCTACGGCGATGCCGTCACCCAGTATGAACGGATCATCGAAGACTATCCCACCTTCGCCAGCGCCTACTACAGTATGGGTCTAGCCTTTAAAATGGCGGGTAACTTGCCAAGGGCGGCCGAGGCTTTCAGACAGGCCAAGGCACACAACACCGATGACGCCCGGTATGCTTCAGCCTTACGCAAACTGGTTGCAGACAAGTATAATGAAGGCAACCGGCTTTACAAAACCAGGGACTATGATGCGGCAGCGGAGGCCTATCAGGAGGCCTATCAACTGGACCCCGGCTTCTATCAGGCCTACTACCGACTGGCCAGGAGCCTTAAGAATTTGGGCGATATGGAAGGCGCCCTGGAAGCTTTGAACCACTGTCTGCTCATCTACCCCGCCTATATTGTAGCCTACGTGGAAAAAGGCAATATCCTGAGGCAGGATGGCCAGGATGGGGCAGCTGAGGAGGTCTACCGTCAGGCTCTGACCGTTGATCCCAAAGCTGGTAGTGCCTGGGTAGGTCTGGGGGCCGTACTGCGCGCTGACCGTGCGGAGGAAGCCGTGGCGGCGTTCGAGTCGGCCATATCCATCAATCCCGAGAATGCCAGTGCCAACGAATACCTGGGGGAACTCTACTCCGAGCAGGAGAATTGGCCAGAAGCCCTCTCCCACCTGGAGATAGCTGTCAAACTTAGGCCGAAACGCCATACCACCGCCTGGCGGTTGGCCGTGGTTTATAATGAGCTGGGCGAACATGAGAAAGCTCGGCTGTCGGCCAAGCGGAGCACGGATATAAACAAGAATTTCGAATATGCCTGGTATCAGAAAGGCATCGCCGAAAAAGCCCTGGGCAATCGGCTTGCCGCGATTGAAGCCTTCAGGAACGCAGAACGCGGCCGCGATGCCGGTATTCGTAAAACAGCCCGCTATGAACTGAGTCTCCTGGAATCCCCCAACAGGTAACTTGCTTTTTGGAATTTTCCCATTCAAGCCCCGCTCCATGCCAGACCGAGCGGGGCTTCATTCTTTCCCACTAGGTTCCTTGGCGATGCCCAAGCGTTTCAAAGCAGTTATATTCGACCTGGACAATACTCTCCTCGATTTTATGAAGATGAAGGATGCCGCTGTTCATGCGGCCGTTGATGCCATGGTGGAAGCGGGGCTCCAGGCGGATAAGGAGCTGGCGGTGAAGGCGATCTGGGAAATCTATAACCAGAAGGGGTACGAGTTTCAGGAGGTTTTTAACGACTACCTGCGGGAGCGATTGGGCTCGGTGGACTACAAATACCTGGCCTCCGGCATCGTGGCCTATCGGAGGGCAAAGGAAGCCTCGCTGGTGCTTTACCCCCGAGTGAATCGCACTCTCTTGGCCCTGGCGAAAGGGGGCTTTAAATTGGGTGTGGTGTCGGATGCCCCCAGCCGGGAAGCCTGGATGCGGCTATGTTACCTTAATCTGCACCACATGTTCGATGCGGTGGTGACCTATGATGATACCGGCAAGCACAAACCGGCTCCCGAACCGTTCCATAAAATTTGTAACTTGCTCAAGATCCACGCCCATGAGGCTCTCATGGTGGGTGATTGGCCCGAAAGAGACTTGGAGGGGGCCAAGCAAGTTGGGATGACTACCGCGTTTGCCCGCTACGGAAGCAACAGCAGGGCGGGGGGCTCCAGCGCCGACTATGTTCTTGATGACATCTACCAGCTTATCGATATCGTGGAGGCACACAGCAAGACTTGATCTATGTGGGGACGGACATCATTGAGGTGGACCGTATTCGGGCCCTGATTGATCGCTGGTCGGCTCAATTTCTGGAACGCATTTTCACGCCCGATGAGATCGCCTATTGTGAGCGGCAAGCTGCCCCGAGCATACACTTTGCCGGCCGGTTTGCTGCTAAGGAGGCCGTCAAAAAGGCGT
>CAZJBG010000056.1:0-14811 GCA_964543925.1 uncultured bacterium | reverse complement strand
TGCATATGGCGTTCCCGTCGGCGACATAGGCGTAACTGCCGGAGACCAAAATGCCGTTGGCGATGTCCGGCGTGTCATAGGAACCGGCCAGGGTGGGCTCCTCTGGATTGGAGATGTTGATGATCTGTAGGCCGGCGTCCCCGTCGACTACATAGGCATAGCTGCCGGAGATAAAAACACCCTCGGCATTGCCTGGCGTGTCATAGGAGCCGGCCAGGGCTGGGCTGGCGGGGTTGGAGATATTGACAACCTGTAGACCAGCGTTCCCATCGGCCACATAGGCATAGCTGCCGGAGACAAAAACGTCATATGCATAGCCTGGCGAGTCATAGGAGCCGGCCAGGGCCGGGCTGGCAGGGTTGGAAACATTGATAATATGAAAGCCAGGCAACCCGTCCGACACATAGGCATAGCTGCCGGAGACAAAGACATCCCGGGTACGGTCGCCTGGCGTGACATAGGCCCCCACATGTGTTGGACTGGCCGGGTCGGCAATGTCGATAACCTCAAGGCCAGCATAGCCGTCGGTCACATAGGCATAGCTTCCGGAAACGAAAACACCCATGGTAGAGCCGGGCGTATAACAGGAACCTACCAGAACAGGACGCCAATTGGTTATCGTAAAGCCATTATCCGCCATATCGGAATAGCTGTCATCCACGGCGGACACCCGTACCTGGCAGGCAGTCCGGGTTTCGGAAACAGCCGGCAGAGTCCAGGGATAGGAGCCGTTGTTGGGAGTTGAGGCGATAATTTGCGTCCAGTTGGTTCCTCCATCAAGAGAGTAGTACAGGCTCACATATTTTCCTACATAATTGCATTGATGCCATGTAATCGTTTGAGTTGACCGTTCCGGCCATACTTCCCCGCCGTTGGGGATGACAATCATTAAACCATGCCAATGGTCTATACGACGCTGGGCCTCTGCCACGTTGCGCGCCCAGTCCTGGGCCAGGACTTTCAACGTCATTGACATTTCCTCGAAGGCCGAGATGTCAAGGTCGGTAACGAAAGGCCCCTTGGTAAAGAGATGGACCGACTGATCGTCAAGGAAGACCTCCACCCGGTCAACCTTGCGGTTATCAGTGACCTTTAGCTCGATGGGAATAGTGGCGACGTGAGAGGACCCCTCCTCCGGGGATATGATTTCAATTATTGGGGGCTCAATATCAATGAGGGTGCCACAGCTGAGCAGAGGGAGGCCTGAAAGGATGAGAGGGAAAATCCTTCCTGAGCACTGGGGATGCTGGTCCCTTGTTCCCATGGTCCTCCACGACGCCGGTTCGCTGGGTTTCAGATATTTTTAGGCCGACAGACGACTCAAGGTAAAGGGTACACACAAAGGTGCTGGATGTCAACCTGAATCTGGGGGCTGGGGTTCAGGGGCTGGGGACTGACGCTCCGCCGGGCTGGCCGCCCCTGCTGCTCTCTTCACCGCCGGCCTTGAGGGCTTTTTTTTCGGCGAGGGAGTCATGGAGAAACGCGTGCTTATCGGCCGAAAGCACTCCGCCGGAAATGAGCAGCTTGAAGCCGTCCTCAATGGGCAGGTTGGAATCCACCGTATCGGCCTGGGGGACAAATATCACGAAGCCGGAGGTGGGGTTGGGCGTAGTGGCGATGAAAATGTTGTAGTAGGGGATGCCGTCTTTCGATGCGCTGGTCCCAGTAACAAAACCCAGGCTCCAGATCTCTCTGCGGGGATACTGCAGCCACACCACCTTTTGAAAGGCCTTGCGGTTCTCCGGGGAGAAGGTCTGGACGATCTGCTTGCTGGTGTTGTAAATCCCGGAGACGAAAGGAATTTTGAGCAGCAGTTTCTCGAAAAAGGCATAGAGCCGGCGCCCCAGGAAATTGGTGACAAACAGACCCAGGATGAAGATGGAGACGATCATTGTGACCAATCCGAGGCCTGGTATACGGATACCGATAATGCGTTCAATCAAAGGGGCGAGAATCTGGTCCGTGATCCGGAAAAGAAATTGGAGGATCTCAACCGTGATATAAGCCGGGATGGCCGTCAAGATACCTGCGATAAAGATACGCCGGAGTTTAAGATTCATGATGGGGTGCCTGGATGAAAGTCAAATTAGCCGTCTGATCAGATGTCATAAAGTTCGCCATATTTGTTCTCAAGATACCAGTTAAACGGATCGGCTGATAACGGCTGGCCCGATAATTCCTGCATCAACTCATCGGCGGTTTTGGCCCGGCCCACCCGGTAGATATTCGTATGCAGCCATTCCCGCAACGGTTTCAGATCACCTTTGGCGATGCGGTCTTCCAGGCCGTCGATCTGTTGCCGGGCCGCATCGTAGAGCTGGCGGCCGTACAGATTTCCAAGGGTGTAGGTAGGGAAATACCCAAGGGCTCCCAGACTCCAGTGGATGTCCTGAAGGACACCTTCGGCATCGTTTTTGGGGGTAATGCCCAGGTATTCCCGCATCTTTGCGTTCCACAGCTCAGGCAGGTCGCTGATGGCCACGCTCTGGTTCAACATGGCCCGTTCCAGGTCGAAGCGCAGCATAATGTGGAGGTTGTAGGTGACCTCATCGGCCTCTACCCGGATCGGGGACGGGGCTACGGCATTGATGGCAGCGTAAAAGTCTTCCAGCGCCACCTTGCCGAGCTGCTTTGGAAATCGTTTCTGGAGGCGGGGATAGTATCCCATCCAGAACGGCCGGCTGCGGCCCACGTAATTTTCCCACAGCCGGGACTGGCTTTCGTGGATACCCAGTGAGATGGCCTCACACAGGGGGGTGCCAAAATAGCGCTCATCCAGACCCTGTTCGTACAGGGCGTGACCCCCTTCATGAATGGTGCCGAACAGGCCCATGGCCAGGTCGTTGGAATCGAGGCGGGTGGTAATGCGTACGTCCGTGGGATGAAAATCGGTGGTAAAGGGATGGGTGGACCGGTCCTGTCGGCCCCGGCTGAGATCGTACCCCATATCCGTGAGGACCTCCAGGCCGAAATCCCACTGTATCGACTCCTCATAGGTTTGGGTGAGGATTTGGCGCCGGTTGGGTGTGTTGGCCTTCCCGATCCGCGCAGTCAGATCGATGAGCACCGGCCGGAGGGCATTAAACAGTGTCTCGAGATGCCGGCTGGTGATACCGGGTTCAAAAATGTCCACCAGGGCATCATAGGGCTCGTCCTGGTAGCCCAGGTACTCAGCCTCCTGCCGCTTCATGACTACGATCTTTTCCAGGTAGGGGGCGAACAGCGCGAAATCGCTCCGTTCCCGGGCCTGTTCCCATACTTGCTGGGCTTGGGAGGTGAGGTGGGCCAGTTCGCCGATAAATTCAACGGGGATGGAAACATCGTGACGCCAGTCTCGCCAGATCATCTCCAGCATCCGGGTCTCGTGAGGCTTCAGATTCTTTCTGGTCACCTGCCCGGATTCCAGATCCACGAATTGACCCAGGCTACGCCGAAAATCATTGCCGGTGAAGCGTCCGTGGGCCAGTGAGAGCACCAGGGAAAGTTGGTCGGCCCGGGCAGCGGCTCCGCCGGTGGGCATGTAGGTTTCCTGGTCCCATGCGAGGAGGGCGGCCACTTTGCGCAGTCGTGAGACAATCCGTATTTCGCTGATAATAATGTCCAGGCCTAGAGCCATGGGTTGCCGGTCTCCATTTCAAGGAGGCGTTGTTTGAGGGGCAGCCCCCCGCCATATCCGGTAAGGGAACCCTCGCTGCCGATCACCCGGTGGCAGGGAATCACGAGGGTAAGTTGCCCCATCGGTGTGGCGAAACGATCATAAGTCAGCATCAGGGTAAGGTTAATCCTGTGTATCTTCCAGGTGCCAGAGATAGAATGTAACCAATCCACGCCAAGGAGACCAGTTTCGCCCGATTTCCCTGACCTGGCTCTCCGTAGGCCGTTCGGCCAGACCGTAGACCTGCCGGACCATCCGCATCAGGCCGATGTCGGCCGCCGGGAGGGTATCGACCAGGCCCAAACCGACCATGGCGGCGTACTCGGCCGTCCAACGACCTACGCCTCGGAGGGTGCACAGCCGCTGGACAATCTCGTCGTCACTGCCGGTGAAGATGGTCCCGTGGGGCTCGGCCAGGAAATGCCGGGCCAGCCCGACGATATAGCTGCTCTTGTTACGGGTGAACTGCAGCGCATAAAGGGCGTGGGGATCCAGGGCGGCCAACTCGCTGACGGTGGGGAAGAGCCAGAGGTCCAGGCCGTCGATCCGGTAACACCGGCCATAGGTCTCCAGCAGCCGGTGTTTCAGGCGGGCGGCAAAAGTGACGTTGACCTGCTGATCGGCAACGGCCAGGCAGAGGGCCTCCAGCAAGGTGTCCTTGAGGAGCGGTCTTAAGCCCGTTTGCCGGGCAGCCAGTGGAGCCAATTGGGGGGACCGACCCACGAATCGGTAAAAAGCCGGCAGGTCCAGGTCCAGGGAGAATTTTCGCTTCAGGGCCGCCTGCACCACCTCCGGCGGCGGCAGGGGGATATCCTCTGCCGGTGAGACCTCGAAGGCCAGCTCATCGGTGGCTACCGAGCGGGCCCGGATCACCACCGGGACCCCGTCGATGCGGCTGGCCCGATAGAGGGTACCGTCGACGTAGGCCTCCCGGTCCTCCCGGTTTTCTGTCACCGGTTGGTTGCTCCGCGCCAGATCGGTGGGACCGTTGCTGCGCAGGCGCAGGGTCGTAAGTTTCAAGTTTCGAGTTGCGAGTTCAATGTTATCGAACCGCCAAGACGCCAAGGACGCAAAGATATTTTAGCCACGAATGAACACGAATTTGCACGAAAATGGATAAGTCACCAGGAAACTAACCGCCAAGGCCGCCAGGAGCGCATCAAAAACTGACGGCCTTCTGCCACGACAGTCTCAAGCCGTCAGCATTCAGCGATCAGCCTCAGCTCCTAGCCTCTACGAACCAGCCGCAGATACCGCCGCGCATCGGTGATGAAAATCCCCAGCAGGATCAGGAACCCACCCAGGAACACGGTGGGCGGCAGGATTTCACCCAGCACGATCATGCCCATAAACGTGGCGATAAGGGGGGAAATGAAACCGACAAAGGAGAGCTTCACGACCGCCATGTGCTGGAGCAGGTAGTAGTAGGAAACCCAGGCCAATACGGTCCCGAATAGTGCCAGGTAAAGGATAATGCCGATGTTTCGGGGGCTCCACACCGTTGGGACCTGGGACTCTGTGACCAAGCTAACCAGGAGGCTGGCCAGGCCGCCGATACCGGTGGCCACGGCATTCAGCACAATGGGGTTAGACCGTGACGGGTGGCGCTTCAAGTAAACGCCGGGCCAGGTACCGGCCAGGACCGCCCCCATGATCAGGACCATGCCCAGCAGCAGGTTCTCACTTTCACCCGACCCGTAGCCTAAGAAAATGAGCATTACTCCGCCAAACCCTACGAGGATGCCCACGCTCTTCATCCAGGTCAGCCGCTCGGTGGGCAGTGCGAGGTGAGCTACCAGGGCCGTTGTGATGGGCACCGAGCCCCACAGGAGCGCAGAGATATTGCTATAAATAAACTGGGTGCCTAAATAAGTGAGCCCATAGCTCAGAAAGAAATTGAGTAGCCCCAGCGTCAGGTACTGGCTTACGGCCAACCGATCTGTCGGTATGGGGAGTTTTTTGGGGATAACGATAAGGAACAGGAGTACCGACGCCAGTAGGTGCCGCAGGGCGACGCCCAGGATCGGAGGGGTGCCCTCCAGGCCCATTTTCAAGACTACGAAGGTGGAGCCCCAGATGAGGCACATGCCGGTGAAGACCAGCCCAACGGTGCGGGACGAGGCGGTCGTCCCCGCCGCTGCCGGGATCATAGGGTGAGGGTTTGACTCCGTTCGGCCCCGATGGAAACCTGACTGATCGGTGTGGCCATCAATTCCTCCAGGCGGCTAATGTAGCGCCGGGCCTCGCTGGGCAGTTTCTTGGCCGATTTCATGCCGGTTGTGTCGGTTTTCCAGCCGGGGAGCTCTTCGTAAACCGGTGTGACCCGGTCGAGACTATGGATGGCGGCCGAGAAGCCGGGCACCGGTTTCGACCCCATTTCGTAGGCGGTGCAGACCTTGATGGTGTCCAGCTTGTCGAGGACATCGATCTTGGTAAGGATCACTTCGGAGAAGCCGTTAACCTGACAGGCATAGCTGGCGGCCACGGCGTCGAACCAGCCACAGCGCCGTTGACGACCGGTGGTGGCGCCAACCTCGGCACCTTGATTCTGCAGGGTCTGCCCGATTTCATCATCGAGCTCGGTTGGGAACGGGCCGCTGCCGACCCGGGTGGTGTAGGCCTTGAACACGCCTACCAGGCGGTCAATTTTCCCCAGTGGCACACCCAAGCCGGTGCTGATGCCCCCCACCGTGGGATGGGAGGAGGTGACGTAGGGATAGGTCCCGAGGTCCACATCCAGGAGGACCCCCTGGGCGCCTTCGATGAGAATATTTTTATCGTCGGCCATAGCCTGGTGCAGGGTGGCGATGGTGTCGGCCAGCATGGGGGCCGCCCGATGAGCGGCGTAGAGAAAAGTTTCCACCTCACCGTGCAGATCATTCAGCTGGTCCTGGTTGAACTCCCCCTGCTGGATACCGAGTTTCAGACGTTTGAGGATGTATTGACCCAGCTGGCCGATATCCAGCATATCCACGGCCCGGATACCGAGGCGGCGAGCCTTGTCACTGTAGGCGGGGCCGATACCGCGACCCGTGGTACCGATAATGTGGCCGGTGGCCCGGTCCATGGCCTTGTGAATCGGGGTAACGATATGGGCGCCGTAACTGATCTGGATGCGGCCGTCGGTATCGATATTATGCTTAGCCAGGGTATCGAGCTCCTCAGCGAGGGCGGAGGGATCGACCACCATGCCGTTGCCCAGGACGCAGGTGACGCCATCATGGAGAATGCCTGAGGGAACCTGGTGGAGGATGAAGGTATTTTCGTTGATCTGAATGGTATGGCCGGCGTTGGCGCCCCCTTGATAGCGAGCCACGATGTCGATGTCTTTGCATAGCAGATCGACAATCTTGCCCTTGCCCTCATCGCCCCATTGGCCGCCGATGACGGCCGTAACCGACATGGTTAGCCCCCTGCGAGACCGAGCGGCCTCGCCTTTCGCAGAACGAATGTACCCATCATTATTTCCTGACCTTGGCTTGAGCTTTGACTTCGAGAGTAGCCATCAGGGGACTGGCCACGTAAATGGAGGAGTAGGTGCCGACAATGATCCCGATGATCAAGGCAAAGGCAAAATATTTGATGACCTCGCCACCGATCAGGTAGAGGGTGAGGACTACCGTGAGAGTGGTGAGGGAGGTAATGATGGTCCGGCTGAGGGTTTCGTTCACCGACCGGTTGACCGTGGTGAAGAAATCGGCCTTCCGGTCGCCGCGGACATTTTCCCGGATGCGGTCGAAGACCACGATGGTATCGTTGAGGGAATAGCCGACAATGGTGAGAAAAGCGGCGATGATGGCCAGGTCCAGTTCCAGGTTGAGCAGGGAAAAGATGCCCAGGGTGATGAGGACGTCGTGGGCCAGCGCCGCCACCGCCCCCAGGGCATAATAGCGGTCAAAGCGGAGGGAAATATAGATCAGGATCCCGAGCAGGGCGAAGAAGATCGACTGCAGGGCCGCCCACTTCAGCTCCCCACCGATCTTAGGTCCCACCGACTCCATGCGCCGGACTTCGAAGGTCATACCGGTAAAGGCGGCTTGTAGCCGTTGGCTCATGTTCTCCCCGCCTTCCTCGACGGGCACCCGGATCAATATTTCATTCTCGGCTCCGAAACGTTGGATGGCAGGGCGGTTGAACCCCTGTTCCAGGAGGCGATCACGTAGGTCGCTTACCTCTATGGGGGTAGTGAATTGTATCTGGGCCAGGGTACCGCCGGTAAAGTCGATGGACAGCATGGGCCCGCCCTTGGCCAGGAGCGACAGCAGGCCGACGAGGATCACTCCGCCGGAAAGCAGGGCAGCGAACCTACGCTTGCCGAGAAAATCGAAATTGACGTTTTTTAAAAGGCGCATACTGGATACTCGATACTAGATGCTAGATATTGGATATTGGATATTGGATATTGGATGCTAGATACTTAAAGTTTTGACTTTGGGACTTTGGGTGAAGGCCATGAAGATGGTCCGGGTCATGAATATGGCCGTGAACATGGAGGCCAGGATGCCCCAGAAGAGCGTGATGGCGAACCCCTTGATAGGACCGGTACCGAACTGGAACAGCACCAGGGCCGCCAGGATGGTGGTGACGTTGGCATCGATAATGGTGATGGTGGCCCGACTGTACCCGCTGTCGATGGCGGCCCGGATGGACTTGCCCCTGTCCAGTTCCTCCCGGATACGCTCGAAGATCAACACGTTAGCATCGACGGCCATCCCGACGGTGAGAATGAGGCCGGCAATGCCGGGCAGGGTGAGGGTTGCCCTCAGGGAGGCCAGAGCGGCCAGCACCACCAGAACATTAAAGGCCAGGGCCAGGGTTGCGATCAGGCCACTGCCCTTGTAATAGACCATTATAAAGGCGATGACCAGCAGACCCCCGATGAGGGCGGCCCGGACACCTTTCTCGATGGAATCCTGACCCAGGCTGGGCCCCACAGACCGTTCCTCGATAATGGTCACCGGCGCCGGGAGGGAGCCGGCCCGGAGAACAATGGCGATGAGTTTGGCCTCATCCATGCTCTCCAACCCCTCGATGACCGTTGAGCCGCCGGGGATCTTGCCGCGGATAACCGGCGCCATATGAACTTTTTTGTCCAGAACCAGGGCCACCCGGCGACCGATGTTGGCCCCGGTGAGACGGGCCCAGATCTTGGCCCCCTCGTTGTTCATGGCCAGGTTGACCACCGGCTGGTTGGACGAGGACGAGCCGAGGCCACCGATGTTGGCCTTGGCCTCGGTGACGACGCCACCGGTCAATCCCGGTTCGCGATAGAGATAGTAAAGGGTGTAGAACTCCTCATCGGAGCCGGTGCTGGGGATTGTTTCGGCACGGTTGCTCCACAGGAAAGCCCCGTCGTTGGGGATATTGGCCATGACATCGGGGCGTGACAGCATAGTCTCAACGGCATAGCGGTAACGGGCCGGCACCACCAGGTCGCTGCCGTGGGCGTGGATATAACCGGTAAAGGGATGTTCGCCGAGGATTTCCCCGGGAAGGATTGACGCATCCAGGGGTTGGGTCGTGTCGGGGCCGACGCCCAGAATGGCGGCCAGTCCCTCATCGGTCACGGCACCAGTTTCTGGGGAGACATCATTCGATGCAGCCTCGGTGGGGCGGCCGGCGGCTTGCAGGAGTTCATCAATCTTTAAGATGACATCCTGGATGACGGTCACATCCTGGACCAGGTTGAATTCCAGTAAGGCTGTATTCTGGATGAGATCCCGGGCTCGCTCGGGGTCCTTTATGCCGGCCAGTTCCACGATGATCCGCCGGTGACCCGATTTCTGGATGGTGGGCTCGGATACGCCAAACTCGTCCACCCGGTTACGGATAATTTCCAGTGCCCGGCTAACGGCGTCGTCGGCCTCCAGGCGCAGGGCGGCGATGATGTCGGGTGCTTTGGTGCCGTAGGTGGAAAAGTAGCGAATGAGGCGCAGGTTGTGAGCCTGTACATTCCTTTCGAGCGCGTCGAAGAAATCGGCATCGGTGGTCTGGACCTCGGCGGCGGTCTGGGACAGGACCTCCTCTAACCGGGAGTCTCTGTTTTGGGCCAGGGTACGCACCAAAGTGGGGATGTCCACCTCCAGAACCAGGTGGATACCGCCCTGGAGGTCTAACCCCAGGTTGATGATTCGGCGTTCCAGGTCGGCGAGGGTACCCTCGGTCCTGCGCTGGTCCATTTCCTGATCGGAAAGCCCCCGATACTCCAGGGTCGGCAGCAGCGCCCAGATCACCCAGAGAAATATAATCGTGACGATAGCAAAACGTGGTGCGGGTCGTTTCAACATGAATGGCAGGTTCTTAAGTTGTATAGATTTCTTGAATCGTGGTAAATGGGATTCTATGCGTCATGGCTGAACAACAGCACGAAAGTTAATTCCACCGTCTCCTACCTGACAACTTGAAACCGTGGGCTATGAATGCGAAAGGGCCGGATCAAATCCGTCGGCCCGGATGCAGATGGGGCCGGAACTGTTGGCCACGTACTGGGGAGAGAGTAACTTTGGCCTCTATTATGCGCGAAGTCACGAGAAAAGATAACCCCCGTTTGGCCGGTTTCCTAGCCGATCCACGGCGGGCTCTGTGGAAACTAAGCCTGCCCATACTGGGTGGCATGGCCATCCACACCCTGTACTCCGTGGTGGATATGATCTTTGTGGGTTGGGTCGGGCCCGACGCCGTGGCCGCCCTGGCCTTCAACATGCCGCTGGTCTTTTTCGCCTATGGGATTACCATGGGTCTGTCATCGGGGGTGACCGCGGTAGTGGCCCTGGCCATCGGCGGGAAAGACAAGGTCCGGGCCGATAACACTGCCGAGCATGCCGTGGCCCTGGGCCTGGTGGTGGGACTGGCGATCTCCGCCGCAGGTCTGATCTGGGGACCGCGGATTCTATTCCTGCTAGGCGCCACGGGGGAGATCAATACCCTGGCCTGGAGCTACTTCGAGGTGATCATCTGGGGACTGACCTTCTCGGTGATGTCCGCCTTTTTCCGGGGTATTCTCACCGGTGAGGGGGACACCATGCGTCCCATGGCGATCCTGGGATCGGGGATGGTGCTGAATCTCATTTTCGACCCGATCTTCATTTTTGGCCTCGATATGGGGGTGCGCGGGGCAGCTATGGCCACCATGATCAGTCAGGCCATCGTCTTCGTGGTGTTCATTTACGTCATTTTCCACCGGAAAAGCACTTTCGTTGAGTTCCGGCTGCGCCATTTCCGGTACCGCCCGGCAATCATGTTGTCCATATTGAAGATCGGTCTACCGGCGTCGGTGTCCTTCATGATCATGTCGGTAGGCGGGGCCACTTTCAACAAGATCCTCAGCACCTATTCCCACCACGCCGTGGCCGCCTACCAGATTGCCAACCGGATCGAAATGCTCTCCTTCATGCCGATCATCGCCCTGTCCACCGGGTGTGTCACCCTGGTAGGGATGTTCTATGGGGCTGGTGAGTATGGGAAACTGCGCGAAATCATCCGTTATACCATGGTCCGGGCCATTATGATCGGCTTGGCCGCGTTTGTCCTGATCTTCCCCTTCGCGCCCCAGATCATGCTGGTGTTCAAGCCGAATGCGGAGATCCTGGACTACGGCGTATCCTACCTGCGGGTGATCGCCTTTGCCTTTCCCCTGGTACCCATTGGCATGATCAGTGGCCGGGTCATGCAGGGCATGGGAAAGGGACTGCCCATGCTGATCCTCACCACCTTGCGGGTGCTGGGCCTGAGCGCTCCCCTGGCTTTATACTTCGCCTATGCCCTGCACAAACCGATCGTCTGGATTTGGTATGCCATGCTGATCTCGGTGGTGGTGGCGGCCAGCGTCGGTATAACGTGGCTCCTGGTGACCCTGCGCCAGGCCGAGCAGGGGCCGCGTCCTGCGGCGCCGCCCACAAAAGCCCCCCAGCCTGCCGTTGAGGCGGCGGGGTAGGGGCCGACCTAATCTTCCCCTGACGGTTCTCCCAGCCCCACCAGGTAGTAGCCGCAGGTGGTGATAAAATTTCTCAGGTAGGGCATACCGGCAACCAGCCGGAACTGCTCCCTGGGTCTCAGATTGAATTTGAATTGGTAGATGGGGTTGACCAGATACAGCCTCCGCTTGAGGATGCGGTAGCCGGTCCCCTTGATGAGCCGCTCGAATTTCTCCAGAGATATCCCCGTCTCCTTGACCGCCAGCAGGTCGGCGATTTTGGCCTCCGGCTCCCCGAACAGCCGGAGCACGCCCCGGTAGAGGGGGCGCGGCAACAGGTGCATGTAGGGCATCACGGACAGCACCTTGCTGGCGCACACCTGCTGGTGACCGCCGAATGGCATCTGCCAGGGGGGGAAGCCGAAGAAGATACTCCCCCCGGGCCGAAGGAAGGCCTTCAACCGGCGGAGCAGCCGCCCCTGATCGGGGATGTGCTCGATGACGTCCTTGAGGAGGATGAGATCGAACGGTCCCTCCACGTCCCCCTCAATGTCCACTTCGTAGATGTCCTTGCGCACCAGGTTGAGCTTGCCCTGCTCACGTTCCTTTTGCAAAAATGATTGTGCGTGCCCGTAACGCGATGCATTCAGTTCCACACCGGTGGCGCGACAGCCTCGCTCCAGAAAAGCCTTGAGGACGCCCCCCTCACCGCAGCCGATCTCCAATACCCGCAGATCCGTGGGCAGGGAGACGTGGCCTTCGATAAAGGGGATGATATGTCCGGCGGTAACGGCCCGCTGCTGCTCGAACTGGCGTTGGGCGTCGCGGTGAAACTGAAAGACCATGGGGCACAAATTAGCCCGGAGAGGGGCCGGGTGTGAACTGTTTACCGGGGCTGGGGCTCAGGTCAGCAGGTGGGGGAATTAAAGGTATCCTCAAGGGGAGTGGCCAACCCCTCACGGATTGATTCCCGCATACCGGGGATAGATAGGAGGTAGAGGGTCTCCTGTATGGCCCGCCAGTCGTCCTCGCTCACCAGCACGGCATTGGCCCGCTTGCCGGTAATCTGCACCGGCTCGTGGCTCTGGACCGTTTCGTCCAGGAGCCGATAGAGATTGCTCCGGGCCTGGGTGACGGGGACAGTTTTCATAGGGATATCGTACGGAATTGCGGGCGTGTTCGCAATGCTTTATATCGTCTCATCCCAAACCTCTCTCCACCTGCACGAACGCCGATACGGCCCGATCCAGATGAGCCCAGGTTTGGGCAAGACTAATCGTAACGAGAAACTCTGTTAATAAAACAATAACACGATGATGGCGATCATTTCTGAGATAAACAATAATTCACAAGTTGCCTCCCGTCTATTTTGCCATTTGCCCTGGCTGACTGACCTGTTTTCCTCCTCGTTTTTCTCATCGGCTGATAACCGGGCAATTTGTTCCGCTGTTTGTAAAGATAGCTCACGATAATGCCTTGCCACGCTTCTATGGTTATAAATGATCATAGCGATAGAGAAAATGCTGGAAAAAATTATGTAATAAGCTATTGGAGATGTTATCGTCTTTGAGATTATAGCCACAGTTAAGATACTCAGCATTATACCATTAATCGTTAAAAATGCGCTCCAATATGCGTATCGGGCTTCCTTGAAAGCATCTAATAATCTGATTTCGTAGTCTTCGTACTCCATAGGGTCTCAATCCTCATCTAGTTATTATTCTGCCTAAGAACGAGCATAATTACTTAGCCACCCCCATCTGCCTCCCCACCTTCACAAACGCCTCCATGGCCCGGTCCAGGTGGTCCCGGGTGTGGGCGGCGCTGATCTGTACCCGAATGCGGGCCGTCCCCTTGGGCACCACGGGATAGAAGAAACCGATGACGTAGATACCCTCAACTAACAAGGCGGCCGAAAAATCCTGGGCCAGCTGGGCCTCGCCCAGCATGATGGGCACGATGGGGTGCTCCCCAGGGCGGATGTCGAAGCCGGCGGCGGTCATTTTCTCCCGGAAATAGGTCGTGTTTTCGGCCAGTTGGTCGCGCAGCTGGGTGCTGCGGCTTAGCAGGTCCAGACCGGCGATGGCGGCCGTGACGATGGACGGAGCCAGGGTGTTGGAGAACAGGTAGGGCCGGGACCGCTGCCGCAGGATGTCCACGATGGCCTGGCGGCCGGAGGTGAAGCCTCCCGAGGCCCCGCCCAGGGCCTTGCCCAGAGTGGAGGTGATGATGTCGACCCGTCCCATGACCTGGCGGAACTCGGGTGACCCTCGGCCCGTGGGCCCGAAGAAGCCGGTGGCGTGGGAGTCGTCTACCATGACCAGGGCGTCGTATTGCTCAGCCAGATCGCAGATCGTGTCCAGGCGGGCCACATCGCCGTCCATGGAAAAGACCCCGTCGGTGGCGATGAGCCGGGTGCGGGCATCGGTGGCCTCCTTGAGGCGGGCCTCCAGGTCGGCCATGTCGGCGTGGGCGAAGCGATAGCGCCGGGCCTTGCACAAGCGAATGCCGTCGATGATGGAGGCGTGGTTGAGGGCGTCGGAGATGACGGCATCCTCGGGGCCCAGGAGGGTTTCGAATAGGCCACCGTTGGCATCGAAGCAGGAGGTGTAGAGGATGGTGTCGTCCATGCCGAGAAATGCGGCGATCCTGGCCTCCAGCTCCTTGTGGATGTCCTGGGTGCCGCAGATGAACCGCACCGATGACAGGCCGAAACCCCACCGCTCCAGCCCCTCCCGGGCGGCCCGGATGAGGTCGGGATGGTTGGCCAGGCCCAGGTAGTTGTTGGCGCAGAAGTTGAGGACGATCTGACCGCTCACCCGGATTTCGGCGCTCTGGGGCGACTGGATCAGCCGTTCGTGTTTGTACAGCCCGGCGTCCTTGATGGCGGTGAGCTCATCGGTCAGACGGGATTGGATGGTGTCCATGGGGGCTCCTGGGTTGACATTCGTTAGTGGATTTCCCATCTAAATGTAGGAATGCCCGAGGGGAGATGGAACCCGATAGCCCGGAACCTGCCCTGAGCTTGCCATACAACTGTTTATGTATTACATTGTACGACATGAAGACAACCCTGACCATCCGCCTCGATGAGGAAACCGATAACCTGCTGAATCAGATCAGTAAACGGGCGGGCCGCACCCGCAGCGAAGTCGTTCGCGACGCCCTACGGCGCCAGCTGGCGGGGCTGCAGTTCGACCAGCTGCGCAAGGAGGTGCTCCCCTTTGCCGAAGCCCGCGGTTAT
>CAZJBG010000055.1:0-14854 GCA_964543925.1 uncultured bacterium | reverse complement strand
AGATCGGCATGCTGGCGCCCCTGGCCGTCATCGTGATTCTGCTGGGGGTCTACCCGGCACCGGCCCTGGACGTGATGGCCGCAACCATGGACCGTATCATCGATCTCGTGTCGTTCGCCGCGCCCATGGCGGGTCAGTAGAAGTGGCAGTGGCAGTGGCAGCGGCAGAAAGAGTCGAAGCTGAGAGGTAGCAGATTCAGTGGATGGCAGTTTTAAAGATCTTAAGGTTTACCGGAAGGCCTATGAGTTGGCGATGGAGATATATCGCGTCTCCCCGACCTTTCCTAAGGAAGAGCGGTATGCCTTGATGGATCAGGTCAGGCGATCTTCGCGGTCGGTATGCGCCAATATTGCTGAGGCGTATCGCAAACGGAGGTATATGAAACACTTCACGTCGAAGGTCACGGACGCCGATGGTGAAGCCAGTGAAACCTTGGTATGGATAGACTTCGCCAGGGATGCTGGTTACCTCGCAGATGATATTCACGATTCACTTGTGGAGGGATACGAGGAAGTGGGCAGAATGTTGGGTGGAATGGCAGATCATCCCGAACGGTTCCTGCCGAAGGTAACCCAGATTTCAGACGAACCATCAATATACGGATTTGCTGATGATTGATATTCTCACTGCCACTGCTACTGCGACTGCACCTATAGATGGCTTTTCTAAGGTGGCTGAGTAACATGTCTAACATTCAGAGCCTGATTTACTTCCTGCCTGAACTGGTCCTCACGGTGGCCGTGGTGGTGATGGTCCTGGTGGATGTCTTTATCACCGGCCGAAACCGCAACCGGGTCATCTGGCTAATCAGCCTGGGGACCCTGGCGGTGGCGGGAATTGCCCTGGCCCTGGAACCGACGCCCGGGGACGCCATTTTCTACGGCGCCTTGGCCGTAGACCCCTACAGCCGGTTTTTCAAATGGTTGTTCCTCCTGGCCACAGCCATCATCATCCTTATTTCGCCCTACACCAAGCAGCTGGATAACACGCCGCGGCACGAGTACTACCTCTTTATCATGGTGGTCATGTTCGGCCTGTTTCTCATGGCCTCGGCCCTGGACCTGATTATCGTCTACCTGTCGATTGAGATCGTCAGTATCGGCTCGTTTATTCTGGCCGGCTTTCTCAAAAACGACCGGCTGTCGAGCGAGTCGTCCCTCAAGTATGTCATTTACGGGGCTCTGTCATCGGGCATCATGCTCTACGGCCTGAGCCTGCTGTTCGGACTGGCCGGCTCCACCAATGTGTTCGATGTACAGGCGGCTCTGTCCACGCTGCCGGAGAAGGCCCATCTGACCCTGATCGTCGCGTTGCTGCTGATCCTGGCCGGTTTCGGCTACAAGATTTCCATGGCGCCGTTTCACTTCTGGACGCCGGATGTGTACCAGGGCGCCCCCACCACCATTACGGCCTATTTGTCGGTGGCGCCCAAGGCCGCCGGGTTTGCCCTGGCCCTGCGGTTCCTGGGTATCGCCTTCGGGGCCAGCCCCGATCTCAATGTGGGCAACTGGCTGCCGGTGAACGGCCTGGCCTTCGGCAGCCTCATCGCCGTGTTCGCGGGCCTCACCATGACGGTGGGCAATATCATCGCCATTCAGCAAAGCAGCGTCAAACGGCTGCTGGCCTACTCCAGCATTGCCCACGCCGGCTACATGCTCATGGCCGCCACCATCCTGAACGCCCAGGCCTTCAGCGCCATCATGTTCTACCTGGTGGTCTATCTGTTCATGAACCTGGGGGCCTTCCTGGTGGCCATCTTTATCCACAACCATTACGGTTATGATGAGATTGACGACTGGACCGGTCTGGGATTTCAGGCGCCCCTGGTGGCGATACCCATGGGCATTTTCCTGTTCAGCCTTACCGGCCTGCCGCCGACTGCAGGTTTTATCGGGAAGGTCTACCTCTTCTCCGTGCTGGTGGAGGCCGATAAGTTCTGGTGGCTGGCGATCCTTGGGGTGCTGAATTCGGTCGTGTCCCTCTATTATTACATGCGCATTATCAAGGTGATGTTTCTGGACGGGGAGCCTACCGAAGAGACCGTTTCCGGCCCTCCGGCCCTCACCGGTACCATCCTGGCGCTGGTGGTGCCCGTGTTGCTCCTGGGCGTTTATTGGACCCCTTTGATCAATGTGGTAAGGTCCTCCCTCTCGTTCTTCAGTCCGGGGATGTGATGCCGCCGGTAATAAGCCGGCAGGGATGATGGCCGGGTCCCCACCCATATTGCCCGATCCAGCGGAGCTCCCGGTCTCGGTATCCCAGGTGATCATGCACGAGATGGTGTTGCCCAATGACACCAATTCCCTGGGCTCGGTGCTGGGCGGGCACGTGATGCACCTCATGGACATCTGCGCGGCCATGACTGCCATGCGCCACTGCCGCAAGGCGGTGGTAACGGCCGCCGTGGACCACCTGAGTTTTCACCACCCGGTGAACATTGGGGAGATCATGATTCTCAAAGCCTCGGTGAATTATGCCGACCATACCTCCATGGAATTGGGCGTCCGGATGGATGCCGAAAACCCCCTCACGGGTGAGCAGCGGCACACCAGCAGCGCCTATTTTACCTTCGTGGCTTTGGACGAAAGGGGCCGGCCAACGGTTGTCCCGAATGTGGTTCCGGAAGCGGAGGATGAGCGGCGCCGGTACCGTCAGGCGCAGGAGCGGCGGCAGCACCGCCTCAAGCAGCTGCCGAACAAGGCAACCTGAGGCGCAGTCGTAATTTTCGACCCGTCATGCTAGTCGATTATCTACCCATATTATTTGTTTTTCTGCTGGCGGCCGGGTTTGCCCTGGCGGCCCTGGGCGCGACCCATGTCATCGGACCGAAGGTCAAGAGCCAGGTGAAGCTTTCGGCCTATGAATCGGGCGTTGACCCCGTAGCGACCACCCACACACGCCTCAATGTCCGTTACTTTATCGTGGGGCTGGTGTTCATCATCTTCGATATCGAAGTTGTCTTTCTTTTTCCCTGGGCGCTGATTTTCAGGGATTTCGTGGCCCGGAGTCCCTTCATTTTTTACGAGATGGTGTTCTTCCTGGCGGTGTTGTTGGTGGGTTACGTGTACGTCTGGCGCAAGGGGGTTTTCGAATGGGAGTAGGGCAGACCGGCAGTGGCGATTGGCTTACCACGACGGTAGACCAGCTCGTGAATTGGGCCCGGAAGAATTCCTTGTGGCCCATGCCCTTCGGGACCGCCTGCTGCGGCATTGAGCTCATGTCGGTGCTGGCGTCCCGTCACGACATTGCCCGGTTCGGCGCGGAGGCGATCCGGTTCTCCCCCCGGCAGTCGGACCTGCTGCTGGTGGCCGGCCGAATCAGCATCAAGATGATGCCGGTGCTCACCCGCATTTACGAACAGATGCCCGATCCCAAGTGGATTATTTCCATGGGGGCCTGCGCCTCCAGCGGCGGGGTGTTCGACACCTATAGCGTCATTCAGGGAATCGATCAGTTCCTTCCGGTGGATGTCTATCTTCCGGGCTGTCCGCCCCGGCCTGAGGCCATTATGGATGGACTTATAAAACTTCAAAAAGTGATCGAGCGGGATTCCCTCAGCCACTACCAGCCGGCGGAAACGGCCACTTAGGGACCATGCTGCCCAAGGACGAACTGGCCGATTTCTTCAGGAATAAATTTCCCGATTCATTTCTGGAGGTGACCGATTTCCGGGGCATGTTGACCATTCACATCTGGGGCCGGCAGGTCCTTGAGGTGCTGCGGGCGTTGAAAACCGATCCCCGGTTCGCCTTCAACTTTCTTTGCGATATCACGGCCGTGGACCATCTGATGAAGGGGGGCCATGCCCGGTTTTCGGTGGTGTATCATCTGCTCAACCAGCACGGCGCCAGACGGATCGTGGTGCACGCCTGGGTGGATGAGGAGCATCCCAAACTGGCCTCGATCTACCCCCTGTGGAAGACGGCCGACTGGCAGGAGCGGGAGGTCTTTGACCTTTACGGTATTTTGTTTCAGGACCACCCGAACATGAGGCGCATCCTCAACCCCGACGATTTCAAGTTCCACCCCCTGCGCAAGGACTACCCGCTCCAGGGCCGTGGCGAGCGGAGCGACTTTCCGGTGGTGGAGCGCAGCATCGGCAGCAAGTGGCCGGCGACGCGGAGTTTTGAATGACCCTGGTAGCGAGCGATCTCAGCACGGAGAAATTGGTCATTAACTTCGGGCCGTCCCACCCTGCGACCCACGGCACACTCCGGCTGATCATGGAGCTGGATGGGGAAATCGTCACCAAGGTCACCCCTGAAATCGGTTATCTACACTCCGGCTTTGAGAAGCTGGGTGAGCACCTGGATTACAATCAGTACATCACCATCACCGACCGCATGAACTACCTCTCGCCCATGTGCAACAACGTGGCCTACGCCCTGGCGGCGGAAAAGCTGCTGGACCTGGAGGTGCCCAAACGGGCCCAGTACATCCGGGTGCTTATGTGCGAACTGTCCCGCATCGCCGACCACATCCTGGCGGTGGGCATGCAGGCGGTGGACATCGGCGCCTTCACCGCATTTCTCTATGGCTTCCGCCAGCGGGAGAAAATCTACGATCTGTTCGAATGGGTCTGCGGCTCACGCCTGACCACCAGCTATACCCGGGTGGGAGGGCTCATGCGTGACCTGCCCGAGGGGTTCGAGGCCAGGTCCAAGACCCTGCTGGCTGAAATTCCCTCGGCGTTGGAGGAGATCGATGGGCTGTTGACGCACAACCGTATCTGGTTGGATCGCACCCGGGGTATCGGTGTCATCACCGCTGACCAGGCGGTCTCGTACGGTCTCACCGGTCCCATTGGCCGGGCCACCGGCGTGGACTATGACCTGCGGATCAAGGAACCCTATTCCTCCTACGAGGATTTTGACTTCGACGTGGTTATCGGGAAGAACGGTGATGTCTATGACCGGTACATGGTGCGGATGTACGAAATGCGGGAAAGTTTGAAGATCTGCCGTCAGGTCCTGGAGAAATTGCCGGAAGGTCCGGTGAATGTGGATGCCGACAGCAAAGCGATCCTCCCCCCGCGCGCTGAGGTCTTCAACTCCATCGAAGGACTGATCCAACACTTTGAGATTACCATGGAGAACCGGGGCTTTACGCCACCGGTGGGTGAGACCTACGTGCCCACCGAAAGCCCCAATGGTGAGTTGGGCTTCTTCATCGTCAGTGACGGAGGCCGGGCGCCTTACAAGGTCCGGACCCGCACCCCTTCGCTCATCAATTATTCCGTCTTTGCCGAAATCATGCCCGGCCTGAATATCTCGGACACCGTGGCCCTGCTGGGCAGCTTGAACATCATTGCCGGAGAGCTCGACCGGTGAGTTTTGCCTTTACCCCGGAACGAAAAAGCCGGTTCAAGGAGCTGATCAAGCGGTATCCCGATAAACGGTCGGTGGCCTTGCCGGCCCTCCACCTGGCCCAGGAGCAGGAGGGTTACCTGGCCAGGGAGACCATCGAGGCCCTGGCCCGCATGCTGGGGCTTGCCCCGGCCGCCCTCATGGATACGGTCTCGTTCTACACCATGTTCACCACCCGGCCCCAGGGGAAGTACCTGCTGCAGGTCTGCCAGACCCTGGCCTGCAGCCTGGCGGGCGCCGACCAGGTGGTAGACCATCTATCTCAGCGGAACGAGATCAAGGTGGGGGAGACCACCCCGGACGGCAAGTTCACCCTGCTCAAGGTAGAGTGCCTCGGCTCCTGCGGCACCGCCCCGGTGGTGCAGATCAACGACGACTATTACGAGCGGCTGACCCTGGATAAGGTGGACCGGATCCTGGACAAACTGACATGAGTGATTTTCAGCCGATCCTGACCAAGCATGTGGGCCAGCCCGGCTCGGCCACCCTGGATTATTATCTGATTCACGAGGGTTACCAGGCGGCCCGTCAGGCTATTTTGGAGCTGACCAGCGATGCGGTGATCCAGGTGGTGAAGGACTCGGGCCTGCAGGGTCGTGGAGGCGCCGGATTTCCCACCGGGATGAAATGGAGCTTTATCCCCAGGGACAGCCGTAAACCGAAATATCTCATCAACAATGCCGATGAAAGTGAGCCGGGGACCTTCAAGGACCGGCTACTGATCAACCACAACCCTCACCAGGTGATCGAGGGCATGATCATCGCCAGCAAGGCCATCGACTGCCACCTGGCGTTCATCTATATCCGTGGCGAGTTTGTGAAAGAGGCGCGGCTGCTGGAAACGGCCCTGGAGGAGTGCCGGGCCAATCAGATTCTGGGCACGGGCATTTTCGGCAGCGATTTCGATCTGGACATCCTGGTACACCGGGGGGCCGGGGCCTACATATGCGGGGAGGAGACGGGCCTCATCGAGTCGCTGGAGGGCAAGCGCGGCTGGCCCCGGATCAAGCCGCCCTTCCCGGCTATCGAGGGCTACCTCCAGTGCCCCACCGTCGTCAACAACGTGGAGACCCTGGCGAACCTGCCCCACATTATCCTTAACGGCGCCGATTGGTTCCGCAACATCGGGGCCAGCCACGACAGTCCCGGACCGAAGCTCTACTGCGTCAGCGGCCACGTGAAGAAGCCCGGCGTTTACGAGGCCCCCTCGGGGACCGAGCTCACCGAACTGATCTATGACCTGGCCGGCGGCATCAAGGACGACCGGAGACTCAAGGCGGTCATTCCCGGCGGGAGCTCGTCGCCGGTGTTGACGGCCAGTGAAATCGATGGACTGAAAATGGATTTCCCCTCGGTCAAAGCGGCGGGCAGTATGCTCGGTTCGGCGGGTATTATGGTGCTGGACGAGACCACCGATATGGTGCAGGCCTGTTATAACCTCGCCCGGTTTTATGCCCATGAGTCGTGCGGCCAGTGCACGCCCTGCCGGGAGGGGACCACCTGGCTCACCAAGATCCTGCACCGCTTCACTCACGGACAGGGACGCCGGGAAGATCTGGACCTGATCCTGGAGGTCACCGACAATATTGGCGGTCTTATCGACTTCTCCATGGGCAGTTATGGCAAGACCATCTGCCCCTTCGGGGAGGCGGTGGCCTGGCCGGTCCGTGCCTTTGTGGAAAAGTTCAGGGATGAATTTATGGAGTATCTCGTCGAGGATGTGGTGACCTGATGCCCCTGCTCAAGATCGATGAACAGACCTTCGAGGTGCCCAAGGGGGCCAGGGTCCTTGACGTGGCTTTAAGCGCCGGCATCGAAATTCCGCACTATTGCTACCACCCGGCCCTGTCGGTGGTGGGCAGCTGTCGTATGTGCATGGTGGAAATCGATGGGATGCCCAAACTGCAGACATCCTGTTCCATGTCGGTGGGGGAGTTGCCGCCTGAAAAGAAGTTTGAGGGCCAGTATGACCTGGTGGTGCATACCCGCTCGGAGAAGGTCGTTGCCGCCCGGAAGTCAGCACTGGAGTTTCTCCTGCTCAACCATCCTCTGGACTGCCCGGTGTGCGATCAGGCGGGGGAATGTATGCTCCAGGATTATTCCTTCAAATACGGCCATGCCCACAGCCGGTTTATCGAAGACAAGCGCGTACGTCCCGGTGAAGAGTTGGGCTCGGGCGTCGTCATCAACCAGAATCGGTGCATCATGTGCACCCGGTGTGTCCGGTTTACCCGGGAGATCACCGGGACCGATGAGCTGTTCGTGCAGAACCGGGGCTATCACAACCGGATTGCCGTGTTCGATGGGCACCCCCTGGATAATCCCCTGGCCGGCAATGTGGCCGACATCTGTCCGGTGGGAGCCCTGCTCCTGAAGGACTATATGCATACCACCCGGGTCTGGCACCTGTCCCATACGCCATCTATCTGCACCGAGTGCACTACCGGGTGCAGCATTACCGTCGATGGGGCCAAGGACCGTATTCACCGGATCGTCAGCCGGGAGAACACGCAGGCCAACGGCCACTTTATTTGCGACTACGGCCGCTATGCCTTCCACCAATATGAGGAGGACATACTCACCACGCCCCTGTTAAAAGATGGCGCGGAATGGACCGAACTCAGTTGGGAGCAGGCCTATCAGCAGGTGGTGGACAGGATTGGTGAATATGGAGGGCAGGAGGCTGTGCGGGCCCTGGCCTCCCCCACCTTCCCCAATGAGAGCAACTACCTGCTGGGTCAGCTCATGAACCAGCTGACGGACAAGAAAAGTATCGCCCTGCTGCCCGTTACGCAGCAGGAAGACCAGGTTTTCCCCGTTGGATTTCGCATCAGCGGCGACAAGGGTGGCAACCGCCGGGGAGCCCAGGACGTCATCGACAACCTCGCTACCGGAACCCAATCTTTCCACAAAGGTGACCTCGGGGTGCTCCTCGTTTTGGATGGGGACGGCCGGGGCGAGGCCACCGAAGGCATTAAGAGGCTGTTTGCCGCTGCCCCCTTCACGGTGGTGTTGGCCGGAAACCGGTCGGCTATCACGGAGCTGGCGGATCTGGTGTTGCCCGTAGGGGGACCTTTTGAGCGGGAGGGGACCGTGACCAATGATCAAGGGCTGGTGCAGTGGTTGCAGCCGGCGACGCAGCTGAAGGGAGCGGCCCGGCCCGATTGGCAGGTGGTGGCCGAGCTGAGCCAAATCCTGATTGGCGAGGGGGCCATGTACACCTGCGCCGGAGACGTCACCTGGAAAATCAACCAGACCATCGCTGACTATAGCCAGATCACCCGGTTCAAGATCGGCAAGTCGGGACAGTTTGTGGAGAGCGCCGCCTGATGACGACCTTCGATATTCTGGCCAGCCTGGTAAAAGTGGTGGGGGTATTTTCCGCCGTCCTGCTCATGATAATGGTGATGATCCTGGCCGAGCGGCGGGTCTCCGCTTTCATGCAGTACCGCCTGGGTCCCAACCGGGTTGGGCCGGGGGGGATACTGCAACCGGTGGCCGACGGCTTGAAATTTCTGTTCAAGGAGGATATCATTCCCGAGCACGCCAACCGGCCCATCTACCTGCTGGCGCCGGTCATCACCATGATACCCGCCCTCATGACCTTTGCGGTGATCCCCTTCGGAGCCCCCCTTGAAATCGCCGGACATGCGGTGCAGTTGCAGGTGGCGGACATCAACATCGGTCTGCTGTACATCCTGGCCCTGACGTCGGTGGGCGTCTACGGCATCGTCCTGGCCGGGTGGGGTTCGGGCAGCAAGTACCCCCTTCTCGGGGGGCTTCGGTCTTCGGCCCAGCTCATCAGTTACGAACTGGCCATGGGCCTGGCCATCATCGGGGTGGTGATGATCAGCGGCGGGCTCACCTTCGGCGAGATCGTCAGCTACCAGCAGGCCACCGGCTGGAACATCTGGAAACAGCCGCTGGCGGCGCTGATTTTTCTCATCGCCATGTATGCCGAAACCAACCGCCTGCCCTTCGACCTCACCGAAGCCGAGCAGGAGTTGGTGGGCGGGTACCATACCGAATACTCCAGCTTCAAGTTCGCCATGTTTTTCATGTCCGAGTACGCCAACATGATCACCGCTGCGGCGTTTATGGTCAGCCTCTTCCTGGGCGGCTGGGATGTGCCCTTTGTCGATGAAACGGCCCTGGGCGGCTGGGGCGTGGTGCTCTCCGTACTGGCCTTTATGTTCAAGGTGGGCTTTTTCCTCTTCCTGTACATCTGGGTGCGCTGGACCCTTCCCCGGTTTCGCTACGATCAGCTCATGCGTCTGGGGTGGAAGGTTTTGCTGCCCCTCGCCCTGTTGAATGTCTTCCTGACCGGCCTGTTCATGGCCCTGAGGGCGTAATGGCGACGGTTATCCGGACCTATGAGCCCAAATTTTTAGACCGGTTCTATCTGCCGGCGATGATGCAGGGTCTGCTGATCACCTTCACCCGGATTTTCAAGCGGAAGGATACCATCCAGTATCCCGACCGGAAATACGTTCCCCAGGACGGCTACCGGGGGCTGCACCGGCTGAACAAGGACGCCGATGGGCGCATCAAGTGTGTGGCCTGCGAAATGTGCCAGACGGCCTGTCCCGCCCACTGTATCGACATCATCCCGTCGGCCGCGCCCTGGGATGAGGGGGAAGAGCGCTACCCCGTCAAATTCGAGATCGACCTGCTGCGGTGTATCTATTGCGGCTTCTGCGAGCTGGCCTGCCCCAAGGATGCCATCGAGCTCACTGAGATTTACGATTTCGCCGCCTACACCCGGGATAAGCTCGTCATCGACAAGGAAGGACTGTTGAAGGTTTATGATATCACCTCGGAGGGCAACGTGTACCAGCGGCAGAACCGGGGTGAGGTGATCTCACTTCCCACATGAGCGGTAAAGTATTAACCACAGGGATCACAGAGCACACAGAGAATTAAAAGCAGTAGAATGATCTTATTATTGATAAAAGCTCTCTCTGTGTTCTCTGTGGTGAAATTATTGGCCCAAAACTATCGCTACGCCCTCGGCGGTGAGCGTAAGCCATGACCTCCTTCCTGTTTTACCTGTTTGCCGTTGGTCTGCTGGGCGCCAGCCTGTTCGTGGTGCTCAACCGTAACCCCATGTACAGCGTGGTGGCCCTGGTCTTCGGCTTTGCCAACCTGGCGGCCATCTATTTTCTGCTGGAGGCCTACTTCATCGGCGCCCTGCAGGTACTGGTCTATGCCGGGGCCATCATGGTCCTGTTTCTGTTTGTGGTCCTGCTGCTGAACGTCCAGGCTGACGCCGATCGCCCCGGCCTGTCCCGGGTATTCAGGATGGACCGTTGGTGGTTTGGCGTCCTGGCCCTGGTATTTATCGGGCTGTTCCTGTTGCTGGTGGGTCGTGGCGCCCGGGCGTTCCTGGCCCCCACCGAGGTTGCACCCACCCAGATCGGGAGCGTGAGCCAGGTGGGCGAGGCCCTCTTTACCCGCTACCTGCTGCCCTTCGAGCTCGCTTCCCTCCTGCTGACCGTGGCCTTGATCGGCACGGTCTTTTTAGCGAAAAGGAAGATTTAACCGTGGTGGTTCCCCTCTACCATATCATCGCGATTTCGGGTCTGCTGTTCACCATTGGCGTGGTGGGGGTCCTGTTCCGGCGCAGCGCCATTATTGTCTTCATGAGTGTCGAGATCATGCTCAACGCGGTGAACCTGGCCTTTATCGCCTTCTCCCGTTACCACGGCAGTGTGGACGGGCAGGTGTTCGTCTTCTTTATCATGACCTTGGCGGCGGCTGAAGTGGCGGTGGGTCTGGCCATCATCATCGCCCTGTATCGTAACCTGCGCACCGCCGACCTGTCCGAGATCCACGAGCTGAAGCACTGATGAGCGAGACCCTCTACCTCATTACCCTGTTTCCCCTGGCCGGCTTTTTAGTCAACGGCCTGCTCGGGCGCTGGATGTCGGAGAGACAGAGCGGCCTGGTCGCATCCCTGGCCGTCCTGGGTTCGCTGCTGGTGAGCGCCCAACTTTTGCTCGGCCTGCTGGCTCGCCCGGCGGAGGACCGCCTGTTTGTCCAGCTGCTGTTTGCCTGGATTCCTGTCGGCGAGTTGAACATCGACGTGGTGTACCGCTTCGATCCCCTCACCGCCATCATGACGCTGGTGATCACGGGGGTGGGTCTGCTGATCCACATCTACTCCCTGGGCTACATGCGCCGCGATCCGGGTATCCGGCGGTACTTTGCCTTCCTGAACCTGTTCACCTTCATGATGCTCAATTTGGTCCTGGCCGATAACCTGGTGCTCCTGTTCCTGGGCTGGGAGGGGGTCGGCCTGTGCTCTTACCTGCTCATCGGCTTCTGGTTTGCTGATGAGGCCAAGGCCCGGGCCGGGCTGAAAGCCTTTATCGTCAACCGGATCGGTGATGCCGGTTTCATTATTGCCATGATCCTCCTGTTCCACCAGTTCGGGACTTTGAGCATGAGCGAGATTGCCCTGGCGGCTGATGGGGCGCTGGTGGGAGACAATTTCTTCACGGTGGTGACCCTGTTGCTGTTCGTGGGGGCCATCGGCAAGTCGGCGCAGATTCCCCTGTTTGTCTGGCTGCCCGATGCCATGGCCGGTCCGACCCCGGTTTCGGCCCTCATCCATGCCGCCACAATGGTCACCGCCGGCGTCTACCTCATTGTCCGCAACAGTCTGCTGTTCAGTCTGGCCCCCAGCACGATGGCCACCGTAGCCGTCATCGGGGTCCTCACGGCGTTCATGGCCGCCTCCATCGCCATGACCCAGACCGACATCAAGAAGGTGCTGGCCTATTCCACCATCAGCCAGTTGGGGTACATGTTCATGGCTGTGGGGGTGGGAGCCTTTTCGGCGGGGATCTTTCACCTCATGACCCATGCCTTCTTCAAGGCCCTGCTGTTTCTGGGGGCCGGCAGTGTTATTCACGGCCTGGACGGTGAGCAGGAGCTGGGTAAAATGGGCGGCCTGAAGCGGCCCATGCCCGGCACCCACTGGACCATGCTGGTGGGGGTGCTGGCCATATCCGGCATTCCGGGACTGTCGGGATTCTTCAGCAAGGACGAAATCCTCTGGGGCGCCTTCATCTGGTACGATGGCGTGAGCTGGGTCTGGCTCATGGGCATTGTCACCGCCGGAATGACGGCCTTCTACATGTTCCGCCTTTACTTCTTGGTCTTTCAGGGCCCGGCCCGGTGGCAGGGCGACACCCAGCCCCACGAGTCCCCTTCGGTCATGACGATTCCCCTGACCCTCCTGGCCTACCTGGCCATTTTCGGGGGCTACGCCGGCATTCCTGAGGCCCTGGGAGGGGTGAACCGGTTCCACCATTTCCTGGCACCGGCGGTGATCTCCTATCATACGGCCATCGAGGCCGCGCCCCAAGCTCACCTGTTGGAAGTCCTGCTGATGGTCGTCAGCACGGTGGTGGCCCTGGGTGGCGTCTACTATGCCTACCGGATATACCGGGCCCAGCCCACCCTGGCCGAGCAGTTGGCCCGGCGGCTGGGGCCCCTCTATCGTCTCTCGAAGAACAAGTACTATGTGGATGAAATTTACCAGGCGGCGGTGGTGCGGCCGTTTCAACAGTTGGCGGGGCTGTGCTGGAACTGGTTCGATGTGCGGGTGGTAGACGGGTTGGTTAACGCCAGCGCCCGGTCGATGGTCCACCTGAGCGGGGCGGTTCGCCAGCTGCAGAGCGGCCTGATCCAGCACTACGCCTCCATCATTTTACTCGGTGTCATCTTCATCATGCTTTACATCACCATAGGCTGATGGACGGCTTGCCGCAACACCTGTTATCCCTGATCATTTTCCTGCCCGCCGCCGGAGCGGGGATCATCATCTTTTTGAAGGAGGACCGGCGGGCCGTCATCCGGCAGGTGGCCCTGGGGACCTCCCTGGTCACTTTCGGCCTGTCCCTGCTCCTGTTCACGGGGTTCAGCGCCAGTGATCAATTTCAGTTTATCGAGCAGGCCGAGTGGATCGCCAACTATGGTATCAGTTACCACGTGGGTATCGACGGAATCAGCCTGCTGCTGCTGCTGCTGACCACCTTCATCACCCCGGTGGCCATCCTTTCCTCCCACGCCGCCATCAGCAGCCGGGTCAAGGGATTCATGGTGTCCCTGCTGATCATGGAGACCGGGATGCTGGGGGTCTTCGCGGCCCTGGACCTGTTCCTGTTCTACGTCTTCTGGGAGGCGATGCTCATCCCCATGTACCTCCTCATTGGCATCTGGGGCGGGGAGCGGCGGCTGTATGCCGCCATCAAATTTGTCCTGTTCACCATGTTCGGCAGTCTGCTTATGCTGGTGGCCATACTGGTGCTGTACAGTCTGAGCAATGAGCAGTTGGGGCATTATACCACCAACTACCTGGAGCTGACCGCCTTGACCCTTCCAGCTTCGGTGCAGACCTGGATGTTTCTGGCGTTCGCCCTCAGTTTCGCCATCAAGGTGCCCCTGTTCCCGTTTCATACCTGGCTGCCCGATGCCCATGTGGAGGCCCCCACCGCCGGGTCGGTGATCCTGGCGGGCGTGCTCCTGAAGATGGGAGGCTACGGCTTCCTGCGTTACTGCCTGCCCCTTTTTCCCCAGGCCACCGCTCAATTCACCCCGTTGATCGTGACCCTGGCGGTGGTGGGCATCATCTACGGCGCCATGGTGGCCCTGGTCCAGACCGACATCAAGAAGCTGGTGGCCTATTCGAGCGTCAGTCACCTGGGGTATGTGGTGCTGGGCATCTTCGCCCTGTCGCTCCAATCGGTATCAGGGAGCATCATTCAGATGGTGAACCACGGTCTGTCCACCGGGGCTCTGTTCCTGCTGGTGGGCATGATTTACGAGCGCACCCACACCCGCCAGATCGCCGATTATGGGGGCCTGGCCGGGGTGATGCCCCGCTACAGCGTGGTGTTCATCATTGTGACCCTGGCCAGTATCGGCCTGCCCGGACTCAACGGTTTTGTGGGCGAGTTTCTGATCATCATCGGGAGTTTCGGGACGCAGCCCACGGCGGCCGTTCTGGCGGCTCTGGGCGTGATTCTGTCGGCAGTCTATCTGCTGTGGATGGTCCATCGTGTCTTCTACGGCCCGCCCAGCGCCATGCTGAAGCCGTCCCGCGATGAAGCTGCCCCTAAACTGGCGGACCTGAACCGGCGGGAATGGGCGGTGCTAGTTCCGATTCTGGCCCTGATAGTGGTGCTGGGTGTCTATCCCAAACCTTTCCTGAGCCGTATCGAGCCAGCGGTACGGAACCTGGTAGTGACCTACCAATCGGCCACGGGGCAGGTGGTCCCGGCGGCTGAGCTGGCTGATGAGTATATGAACATGATTGAGAGGGAGAAAAAGTGAACAAGGTTCAACGACAGGATGATCGATGGGCATGGAAGCCGGGTTTGGCTGCCCTGCTCATCATTTTCGTGGCCCCGGGGTTAGCGCTGGCCGCCGGTGAGGCGGGGACCGGCGGGGACCATCTGGGGCATGTGCTGCCCCTATGG
>CAZJBG010000054.1:0-14909 GCA_964543925.1 uncultured bacterium | reverse complement strand
GGACCGAGGTCTATATCGTCGAGGAGGAAAGCAACGCCTACCCGGGGCTGGAAGGGATCGACCTGAGTTTGCAGAACCTGAGAAAATTTATCAACGCCTAGAACCCGGATAAGGCGGCGTCCTCCTCAGGCCGGTTTGCGGGCCCGGTATTGATCCCTGTACCTGGCGGCGTTGGGGGACTGGGGAGCGTCGCTGAAGGCATCCCGGTGACGGGGCAATTAACCGCGTACGGGAAGAAGGATATCAGGCTGCTTCTGTAGCAGGCTGACTCGTCGTCATCAGCACTCGCAACCCCATCAGGATGTCATCCATCCGTTTGGCCATCATACGATTCATCAGCAGCATACCCATCAGCTTACCCAGAGGGCCGAATTTCGGGACATATTCCATCTTCATGAAGGCTTCACTTTTGCCATCGACCACTTTTACACCCATGGAGGCGTGCATCGACTTTAAGGGAAATGAATAGTTGCTGGCGAGGATGGTATAACTCTCACCCTCACGCCAATCCACAATTTCCTCACTAATCTGGGTGCCGTCTTTAAAGTAGCAGGTCCTTTTGGAGCCCAACCCGCCGTTATGCTTGGTGTTCAAATCGACGCTGGTGATATAAGGATGAAAATTGCCCACCGCTTGGAAATCGGCGAGAGCGCTCCAAACAGCCGCTTGGGGTGCGTCGATAATGAGGTTTCTTTTTATGGTTTCCATTGGGGTATCCTTTCATCTATGAAATGTTTATTGAAGGTTCCTGCCACTCATTGAATGGCGGTATCAACCGCCTGATTGTGAGCAGATTTGCCGGCTCCATACCTCGGCCTAACACCCATCCCAATCAATAGTAAGACCCGTTTAGGAATGCTTGTGTCCCAGCCATAGCCAAATTTAGAAATAATAGAACAAGCGTTCTATTATGAACCGTCAGAATGACCCCTGGAAGACAGCTACGTCAGATCAAGATCGAATTCCCGGGTGATAATAGGGGAAGGGAGTGGATCTAAAATTGGCAAGTCGAGATATGAATTTGGGCACCCATCCAAGATTGCGAGTGGAGGGAATGTGGGGGGAATCATTTGGACATACAAGCTAAAGAAAGAAAAAGCCCCCGGGTCATACCGAGGGCTGCTCTTCGAGATCGCCGCGGGCTGCGCCCTCGCAATGACGAGTAGGAAGGACCGCTGGCCGGGGGCCGACCCCGTCGTCGTCCTCAGGCAGGCTTGTAGGCCCGGTAGTCGATACCCTCGGTACCGTACTTGGCGGCGCTGGAGGACTGGGGAGCGCCGCTGAAGACGTCCCGGTGACGGGTAATCTCGAAATCCACAAAGCCGGCGCCGGTAACCACTGCTGCTAGCTCTGCTTCCAGCAGAGCACCGGCAATTCACCCCGTCCACAAGTCGATTTTCTGTTTGCCGGTATCGGAGATGGGCCGCTGAATCATGATATCGGCGATCTGGAGTCGGCCGCCGGGCTTGAGCACCCGGGCCATTTCCCCAAAAGCCGCTGACTTGTTGGGGCAGAGGTTGACGACACCGTTGGAAATGATAACATCCGCCCAACCGTCGGGCACGGGCAGCGATTCGGCATAGCCTTCCCGAAATTCCACCTGGGTCATGCCTGATTCCCGGGCAGCGCTACGGGCCTTAGCCAGCATGGCGGGGGTCATGTCGACCCCAACGACCTGCCCTTCAGGGCCTACCAGACGGGCGGCGATCAGGCTGTCAAAACCGGCGCCTGACCCGACGTCGACCACGTGCTCACCGGGTTGCGTCTCGCCCAGGCTGAAAGGATTTCCCGTTCCCGCGAAGGACGCCAGGGCGGTTTCAGGGACGCCATCGAGGAGGGCTGCATCGTAGTCGAGCATTTGGGCCAGGGGCCGACCTGTGTGAAAATGGTAGCCCTTGTCCGGGTGGTCGGCGACCTCGGCGTATTCCTTTTGAACGGCGGAGCGAAGTACTTTCCGGTCAATATCGGGAACCTGGGTGGTGACAGACATGGGGTGTCCTCCTACATAGTATATGCGTTAAGGTACTCATTATAATGGGAGATGTCAAATTTTAGCAACGGTGGGTAGTGTCCTAATTTGCAATATGTCCTAGTTGGCGGTAATAGGGAAGGGGCTGGATCAAGTTTAAAAATAATTAAAACTAAAGATTGACTTTTTCTAGCCGATAAGCTAATTTGAAGCAGATTTAAACTACTCGCGGGCTTGACTCGTGGGCGCGTGGCCGCTTGTAACAGAGCGGCCATTGTGTTTTTAATAGGTAGAATATGATAGCAAACGTATACGTTGATGGCTTTGGCCTGTATTATGGATCACTTAAAGAGACTGCCTACAAGTGGCTAGATATTGGCAAATTATGCAACGAGATGTACCCGGAGCTTTCTATCAAGCGCATCAAGTACTTTACCGCAAAGGTCGATCCGCGAAGGGATGATCCCGGCATTCAGGATAGGCAGAAGATAATCTTAAGGGCTTTAAGGACAATCCCGAATCTTTCAATCATTCATGGGAGATATAGAAGCCATTATGTAAGACTGCCAAGTGGCGACGACTACAGAAAAGGGATAGTAAATTTTGTGGAAGTTTTTAAAACAGAAGAAAAAGGGTCGGACGTAAACCTAGCTACAAATATGATGGATGACGCTTATAGAAAAGAAATTGAAGTCGCTGTGTTAATATCTAATGATACTGATTTTTTATCCCCCTTAAAATTCTTAAGAGGGCAACAGGTTAAAGTTTGGATACTAAGCCCCACTACACGCCCAAATAGACGGCCTGCGTCACTTCTAATAAATCGTGCTGATCGCACTGATGAAATATCCATTGAGAAACTGCGAGATTGTCAGTTTCCAACCAACCTAAAGGATAAAGACGGCATTTTCTCCAAGCCAGCTAACTGGTAAAGCTAGCCTATCTCTTTAGGGAGACCCAGCGACAAAGTATCCCCCTGCTTCCATCCCCGGTGTAACCCCTAGCGTTTGATGAATCCTCACGAAGTTATAGTGAGCGAAATGCAACGCTACCGCCGCCTTTAAACTCTCTAGGGTTTTGGAAAATCCGTTAGTGAGCCTGGTAAACCGTCGCATCTGCATCCGCATCGTAAGATTCTGACGTTCCACGTGAGAGTTGGAAATGTGCAGGTGCAATGATTTTGCGTTGGTGGATCACCCCTCCCCACTACCACAAGGGAGAATCTCAAACTAGGACACTACTACCCAACGGCGGCAGGTCCGGGAAGTATGGGAAGGGCCTATGGGCCTCAGCCGGGCGCGCCCTGGATGCAGCGGGAAAATCAAGAACGCGGGCCTGATGAGCAGGTATTCACTCCACCGGAAATCTGTCCAGTTTACCAGGGGCAGCCCAGCGTATATTCATTTGAGCAGCCAGTTCCATTTAAGTAAAAAACGACACAGGAAGAAAAGTATGAGGGTTGTACATCTATATCTAGCGGTCCTTGGTGTTTGGGGCATGATGTCATCAGGCTGCGCCCGGCCACCCAGTCCCGACTGGCCGGTCTATCTCGGTGACAAGGCCAGCAGCCAGTATTCGTTCCTGAGCCAGATTAACCGGGACAATGTGGGGGAACTCCAGGTTGCGTGGACCTACGACGCAGGGGAGCTCACGGGCCGGAGGTCTTCTCAAATACAGACCAATCCCATCATCGTCGAGGGGATGCTCTATGGCCTGTCGCCGCGCCTCCATGTGTTCGCCCTGGATGGGGCAACGGGTGAGGAAATATGGCGGTTCGATCCGTCAGATGCAGGGGTGGCGGCCTCCGGGGTGAGCCGTGGTGTGGCGTATTGGGCGCAGGGGAATGACAAGCGAATTCTCTACGTTGCGGGGTCAACTCTATTGGCCCTCGATGCAACGACGGGGCGACAAATCGTTGATTTCGGGCAGGACGGCCTGGTAGACTTGCATGACGGACTGGGACGGGATGTCGCGGACCTTCAGGTGGTGGCCAGTTCGCCGGGGATTATTTACCGAAACCTCCTTATACAGGGAACGCGCGTGTCCGAAGGCTTGGAGTCCGCCCCAGGGCATATCAGGGCCTATGATGTGCAGACGGGGGAAATTAAATGGATTTTTCACACGATCCCGCACCCGGAGGAATACGGCTATGAAACGTGGCCGGCCGATGCCTGGGAACGGATCGGCGGGGCGAACAGCTGGGCGGGGATGAGCCTGGACGAGGCCCGTGGAATCGTCTACATCCCCACCGGCTCAGCGGCCTTCGATTTTTGGGGGGGCAATCGGGTTGGGGAGAATCTGTTTGCCAACTCGCTCATCGCCTTGAACGCGGCGACGGGCGAGCGCATCTGGCACTTCCAGACCGTCCACCACGATATCTGGGACCGGGACCTGCCCGCGCCCCCCAACCTGGTCACCGTTCACCACGATGGCAAGGGGATTGATGCCGTAGCGCAGATCACGAAATCGGGGTATGTTTTCCTATTTGACCGCGTAACGGGTGAGCCGCTGTTCCCCATTGAGGAGCGACCGGTGCCGCCTTCGACCCTAATCGGGGAGAGGACCTGGCCTACGCAGCCGTTGCCGGTGAAGCCGGCCCCCTTCGCCAGGCAGTTTTTCACCGCGGACGATGTTACCGATATCAGCCCCGAATCGCGGGCGTTCGTGTTGGACAGTCTCAGAGTTCTGCAGTCGAAAGGCCAGTTTATTCCGTTTGGCACCCGAGGCACGATTATTTTCCCGGGGTTTGACGGGGGCGGTGAATGGGGCGGGGCGGCTGTGGATCCCGATGGTGTGCTGTACGTAAACGCCAACGAGATGCCGTGGGTCGCCAGGCTGATCGAAGTGACGCCCCGGCCTGAAGGGAGTGGTCTGGTATCACTGGGAGCGCAGACCTATGAACGGGAATGCGCCGGCTGTCACGGGAGCGATTTTACCGGCATCCAGGACATGGAGAATACGACGCTCATCGACCTGGCAACGAGGTTATCGCAGGCCGAGGCGCGCGAGACGGTTGTCAAGGGTCGGGAATTCATGCCCGGGTTCAGCCGTATGCCGGCAATCGAAATGGACGCCGTGATGGCTTACCTGTATAACGAAGCTGAGGAGCTCACGGAATCTCCGATCCAGGAGGAAGATCAACCTGAGGTGCCCTACCGGTTTGGGGGCTACCGGCGTTTTTTTGACCCGGAGGGCTACCCGGCAGTGAAGCCGCCCTGGGGGACGCTCAGTGCCATCGATCTCAATACGGGGGAGTACCGTTGGAAAATTACCCTGGGGGAACTCCCGGAGTTGACCGAGCGGGGCATTCCGCCCACCGGCACGGAAAATTATGGCGGGCCCGTCGTGACGGCCGGAGGCGTTGTGTTCATTGCGGCGACCAAAGACGAAATGTTTCGCGCTTTCGATAAGGATACGGGGGCCCTGCTGTGGCAGACAAAATTACCGGCCGGCGGGTATGCGACCCCCAGCACCTACCTGGCGGGCGACAGGCAGTATGTTGTGATAGCGGCTGGCGGCGGTAAGATGGGTACGGAGCCCGGTAACAGCTACCTGGCCTTCGCGCTGCCCAAGCCCTAGACAACCCACGTTTGGGTGGGGCAATGCCCGGTGGGCGGTTTGACCATAGGGGTATGGACCTGGCCGATGCGGGGTAATACCACTTGCAAATTTCACCATTTATTGGCAGATTCGGAGCGAAATTCCCGGCCGGGCCACGCCTTCTTCTACATTAATAGAATTAGATTCGTCATTGGGGGCAGCCGACAAGTTGACCACTATTGAAGGATGAACAATCTATGCCGCTTTACATGGACATACACAAAATTCCCGGTGTTACAGAAGAGGGATTGACCAAAGCCCACCTAGCAGATCTTGCCGTTCAGGAACAATTTGGGGCCACCATTCAAACCTATTGGCTGAATAAAGAGAACGGCACCGTCAACTGTCTCGTTGATGCCCCCAGCGCTGAGCAGGCCAATGCCATGCATAGGGCAGCCCACGGACTTGAGGCCAAAAAAGTGATGGAGGTCGACGAGGCGGTGGTCGAAGCATTCCTTGGTCGCATTGACCAGACCGCGGTGGCGATCGACCACGCTACCACCCGGGCCGGTTCTTCGCTCCGCATTATCCTCTTCACCGATATGGTCGGTTCCACGCAAATGACCCAGGAATTAGGCGACGCCGCGGCTATGGACGTTTTGCATGTCCACGACATCATTGTTCGTGATGCGCTCGAGAAACAGGGGGGGCATGAAGTCAAGCATACGGGCGATGGTATTATGGCCTCCTTTGCCTCGGTGGCCGGATCAGTAAACTGTGCCATCAATATACAGCAGGGCATAAGCGATTATAACCAGACCGACGCCAATCATAATTTGCACGTGAAAATCGGCCTGTCCGCAGGTGAGCCGGTGGAAGAGAATCAGGACCTTTTTGGCACGTCTGTACAGTTGGCGGCTCGCATTTGCGATCGTGCCGATGCTGAAGAAATTCTGGTGGCGCACACCGTTCAGGAACTGTGCGCTGGTAAAGGATTTGAATTTGGCAAGCCGGATGAGGTCCTGATGAAGGGGTTTCCTGCGCCAACCAAGATAAGTTCGGTGATCTGGCAGGCCAACTAGACCGGGCTGACGTAAGTGCGATAAGAGCACGGCCTGGTCGCTTCTTCATAACCCGCCACCAACGGAGATCATCGCTGAAAGTGGAGTTTGGGGCGTACTCCCCAAGCGTTGGATGTCCGGCATTGAACACAAGAGGCCCTCGAGGAATGTCCGAGGGCCTCTGTTTTATATATCATATGAGCGTGCTTATTCGACGGCGAGGAGCTCCACATCGAAAATGAGCGTTGAACCAGCGGGGATGACCCCCGGGATTTCCCGGTCGCCATAGGCCAGATGTGACGGAATGGTCAGAGTCCGCTTGCCCCCCACCCTCATTAACATGACGCCCTCATCCCAGCCTTTAATGACCTGCCCTACGCCAATGATAAATGAGAAGGGCTCGCCACGATCGACGGAGCTGTCGAATTTTGTGCCATCGGTAAGCGTGCCTGTGTAGTGCACAGTCACCTGCTTACCTGCCGTGGGCGCCGGGCCGTCACCGATGACATGGACGACATAAATGAGTCCCGACGCAGTGGTTATGGTTTCGCCAACTTTCACCTCCATAGGTCCATCGGTATCGTCCTTGCTGCCACACCCCCAAAAGATAAATGCCAGGGCAATGAAGGATATGGTGAATTGATAATGAGTCATTGTTTGCTTCCTCAATTTTAAGTCAGGCAAGTTAAGACCACCCCTTGCGTGCATACAATGATTGGGGGGTGGAGCGGAGATCTGGTCCGGCAGTTGGGGGTTAGCCGGGCGAGGGTGACGAAGGTGGTGCAAAGTTCCCTAGCATGGTAACCCGCCGCCGGAGCTCATCAATGAAGGCTGAAATGTTAGACTGTGCCCCATTGTGCTGGTTCAGGTGAATATGCCGAATGTAAGCGGGATTTGGCGGGATAGCAAAAGCCCCTCAATGGAGGGGCTGGAAGTTTGAGTTACACTCTATTGTTCTCGTACACGCTCCGGCGGAGGGACTCGAACCCCCAACCTAGTGGTTAACAGCCACCCGCTCTACCAATTGAGCTACGCCGGATAGCCCTGGGGCATGCGCCCTTGAAATTGCGTCCGCCTGTTACCTGAAAATTACCAACCCCCTCCGATTCTGTCAAGGGACGGTGGCCGGTTGGGCTAGTCCACCTCCAGGAGGATCGGCTCCCCCAGGCCCAGCTGCTTGAGGGGTTCCAGCTGGGTGGCGGCATCGCCCACCACCAGATAGATCATCTGATCGGGCGTGATATATTTTTGGGCCAGGGCCCGGTGCTGGTCCAGGGTCAGGTTCCGGACGAAGGCCTCCCGGGCCATGATGTAGTTGTCGGGCCGGTCGTAGATGGCGATGGCATTAAGCATCCCCATGAGGGCGCTCAGGGTTTCGAAGCGTCGGGCGTTGGACTTGACGAGGGCGTCTTTGGTGAAGGCTAGATGCTCCTTGGAGATGCCTTGAGCATAGTCGCTTAATACTTCCCGGAAAACCACCAAGGACTCATAGGTGACATTGGAACGCACGCCTGAGTAGGCCAGGAAGGGTCCGGGATAAAGACCGCCGGAAAAATTCGAGCGGGCAGCGTAGGTATAGCCTTTTTCGCCGCGAATGATGCTCTCAAGGAACCCGTTCGGCCCGTAGCCGAGCTTATAATTCATGACCGCTGCCGGGTAGTAGTCGGGGTCGGTGGCGGATAGGGCCAGGTACCCAATGCGAATTTCCGACTGTTTGGCGTCGGGCACATCCACAAAGTATAACCGGGACTTTTCAATGGTCGGTGGCGATGGGAGTTGGGGTAAGGTCACCTGCTTCACCGGCCATTTTTCCGCCAGTGCGCCAAATGTCTTGACGGCCCGGGTCTTGGAGATATCGCCCACAATGGCGATATGGGCCATAGATGAGGAGAAATTTTTCTCATAATAGGTCTTAAGATCCTCGACGGTAATCCCGTTGACCGATTCCGTGGTGCCGATGGTCGGGTTGGCCAGGATATTGTCAGGTCCAAAGACGAGCCGCCTGAAGGTATTGGAGGCGATGGAGGTCGGATTGGCGGCGTTGCGGTGAATGATCTCCAGGTTCTCCTTTTTATGGCGCTCGAATTCGGCTGTATCCCACCGGGGATCGAGGAGGATTTCCTCAGCCAAAGCGTAAGTCTGCTCGAATTTGGAAGCCAGGGAATTGGCCCGAATCACAATGGACTCACGACTGGTGAACATATTGATGCTGGCGCCCAAATCGTCAATGGCCTCTTCTAATTCCTGAGGGGTCTTGCTTCGGGTACCTTCCATCATCAGGTCGGTGACCATATTGGCCACGCCAACCTTCTCGGGTTGATCGAGGAGCAGGCCCCCTTTGAGGGTAATGGAAAATTGTACCAGGGGGAGTTCGTCGTGCTGGATGCCCGAGAGGGTCAACCCGTTGGGATACTTGTGGCGCCATACCTCGGGCAGCTGGAGAGATGGGTCGGGCCCGAAGGGTGGTTGGACTGAGCGGTCAAAACTGGATGGGTTGGGTTCAACTGCGATCGTAACCGCCGACACATCCCTGTCCGGGACGACTTGGGCCGAAACATCTTCTTCCACCAAAGGGAACCGGTCAGATCCCTGCGCCACAAGGCCGGTCTGACCCTTGGGCACGAAACTGGTGAGGACATAGGGCTGGTCTTTGATGTAGGAATCGTAGACCCGCAGGACATCTTCCCGTGTAACGTCGAGGTAGTCCTGCAGATACCGGGTCACAGCGCCGGGTGAGCCATAAAATTCATTGTATTGGGCCAGTTGGAAGGATTTGCCCAGGATACTGGAGATACTGTTGTAGAAAACGGTCTCGGTGTTGGCTTTGACCCGGGCCATATCCCGGTCGGTAAAGCTCTCTGTCTCGAACAGCTCAAAAGCGTCGAACAGGGCCTGCTCGACATCGCTGAGATTAACGCCGGGGAAAGCCCGCACACGGAAGTTAAACGTGCCGGTGATTTCCAAACTGGATTGACGGCCTGCGGCGCCGGGGGCCAGTTTTTTATCTTCCACGATGACCTTGTATAGGGGCGCCCGTTTGCCATCGGAAAGTAGCTTGCCCAGGAGGTCCAGAGCGGCGGCGTCCGGATGGCCCTCCCGGGCAGTCGGAAAGACCATATTCAGTTCCGGCGAATTGGCGAAGTTGTCCTCGTGAAAGACCCGTTTGGTGGCCTCCAGGGCAACCGGCTGCGGGGGGGGGTCTCCAACCGGTTCTGCAGATTGGATGTCGCCAAAATATTTTTCAATGAGCGCCTTGGTCGGGCTCTCATCAAAATCTCCGGCAACGACCAGGGTGGCATTGTTGGGACCGTACCAGGTAAGAAAGAAATCCTTCACATCCTGCAGGGTGGCATTTTGCACATCTTCCAGGGCGCCAATGATTTGCCAATTGTAGGGATGCCCTTCAGGATAGAGGGCTTTGCCGATGATATAGCTGGTGTGGCCATAGGGGCGGTTGTCATAGCTGCGCCGCTTTTCGTTTTGAACGGCGGCCTGCTCGCCGGCAAAGGCTTCCTGTGTCACGGCCCCCAGGATATAGCCCATACGGTCCGACTCCATCCAGAGCATGGTTTCCAGGGCATTTTTGGGTACTACTTCAAAATACATGGTGCCGTCATTCCAGGTGAAGCCGTTGTAGGTCCCCCCCGCGGCGTAAATGATATGCTCGAACTGTCCTTGGGGGACATTTTCCGAGCCTTCGAAGAGGATGTGTTCGAACAGGTGGGCAAAGCCGGTGCGGCCCGGCTGCTCACGGTTGGAACCGACGTGAAACAGGAGCGCCACGGCCACGATAGGGTCGGATTTATCCTCATGGAGGATCACCTCCAGGCCGTTGTCCAGGGTGTATTTCTCGTAATCGATTTTCAGGGCGGCCGGGCGTGGCCGGTCCATTTGCAGGGCGGCGCAGGCCCCCAGTATCAGGAACAGGAACACCCCAAGGGATGTCGGTTTCAGGAAGCGTCTCATAGTGAACTCCTCAATGTTTCAACGTGGCAGTAGCCGCCGCTATGAAGGGATGGCCATTATGCTCGGGTGCTAGGTTGACTGTTGGTAACCCCTGGCCAGGACGTCGCGGGTGTCCTGCAGGCTCTGGACCTGAACCTTGGCGTCCCCCAGCACGGGCATGAAATTGGTGTCGCCATTCCAACGAGGTACGACGTGCAGGTGGATATGTTCCTTGATGCCTGCTCCGGCGGCTATGCCGATATTGGCGCCGAAGTTAAATCCTTCGGCCTGGAGCTCCCGGCGCATGATCCCCATGGCCCGGTTCACCAGCTGGAGCATTTCCAACTGGACCTCTGACTTCAGATCGTCAAAGCCGGCCACATGGGCGTAGGGGGCGATGAGGATATGGCCGTTGTTATAGGGGAAGAGGTTCATCATGACGAAAGCCCTATCACCCCGAAAGACCAGGAGGTTTTCCAGATCGTTATCGGCCTCGGGCTTGTCGCAGAAGATGCAGCCCTTGGCCGGTTTAGGAGCCCGGACATATTCCATCCGCCAGGGAGCCCATAACCGTTTGGCCTTCAATTATGGGCCTCGGCGAAGGTCTTCTTCGCGGCCTGGATGACCTTCTGCTCCACATCGCGGGGCATCTGCTCATAACTGGAAAAGCGCTGGGAATGAAGTCCCCTGCCTCCCGTCATGGACCGGAGCGCGGTGGCGTAGTGGTCCAGGTTGCCCAGGGGGATGTGGGCCGTAACTTTGCGCAGACGGCCCTCGTTCTCCGTACCCAGGACCTTGCCTCTTCGCGACGAAATATCTCCCATGACATCACCCATGAACTCTTCGGGAATGAGGACATCCACCTCGTAGATCGGTTCCAGCAGCTGCGGTTTGGCAGCCAGGAAGGCCTCCTTGAAAGCCGCCCGGCCGGCGATCTGAAAGGCGATGTCCTTGGAGTCCACCGGATGCTGCTTGCCGTCGTAGACCACCGCTTTGACGTCCACACAGCGGTAGTTAGCCAGGACCCCCTCGTTCACGGCCGTCATGACCCCCTTCTCGATGGAAGGGATGAAGGTGCGGTCGATGTTCATCCCTTTCAGTTCGCTTTCGAACGCCACGCCGGACCCGGGGGGGAGGGGCTCCAGGTACATCCACACTTCGGCGAACTGCCCGGCCCCGCCGGACTGTTTCTTATGGCGGTACTTGGACTCGCCCCGGGTCCGGATGGTTTCACGGTAGGCCACCCTGGGAGAGACAAGTTTGACCTCAACTTTGAAGCGTTGCTTGAGCCGTTTCACGATGGTCTCCAGGTGCAGTTCACCCTGACCGGAGATAATGGTTTGCTTGAGTTCCGGATCAAATTCGAAGACGAAGGTGGGGTCCTCTTCATGGAGGGTGGACAGGCCGGTGCCGATTTTGTCCTCGTCGCCTTTGGCCTGGGCAATAATGGCGGCCCGTAGTTTGTGCTCAGGCAGGTGGATGGCGGGGAGGAGGATGGGCTTCTTGGCATGGCTGAGGGTGTCCCCGGTGTGGGTGTCCTTGAGTTTCACGACGGCGGCGATGTCACCGGCCACCAGCTCCCCCAGTTCGGTGCGGTGGTTCCCGGTCATACTGTAGACGGTTCCCATGCGTTCCTGCCGTTGGCGTTTGGTGTTGAGCAGGTCGTCACCCACTTTTATCTTGCCGGAGTAGGCCCGCAGGAACGACAGCTCGCCCAGGTGGGCTTCACTGACCGTTTTGAAGACGAAGGCCGACACGGGGCTGCTGACGGAGACCGGCCGGGTAACCTCAGCGGTGCTGTTGGGGCCGGCGGTACCCTTTACCTCCCCAAAATCCGCCGCGCAGGGGCCGTAGCGAGCCAACACGTCCAGCATGCGGCGGACACCGATGTTGTGCAGAGCGGAGACGGGGAAAACGGGAATCAGGGACCCGTTGAGAAAGGCCCCATGCAGGCCGCCACGTAACTCGTCTTCAGTGAGTTTGTCCTGCTCAAAAAACTTTTCCAGGAGGGAATCATCCGACTCGGCCACGTTTTCGATCAACTCCCCATGCAGCTTCATGCAGCGGTCAGCCCAATCACCCGTCAACGGTTCCTGGGTGAGCTTACCCGAGCCGTCGGTCTTATAGGTGAACATTTCGTTGCGCAGTACGTCCACGACCTGGTGGAAGTCGGGCCCCTGGCTGACGGGAATTCCCAGGGGGAAGACCTTGGGGCCAAACCGTTTTCGGGCCACGTCAAGGACGGCGTCGAAATCGGCGTGCTCCTTGTCCAGCATGTTGACGATGATGAGGTGGGGGATGTCATACTCGGTGGCGGAGTTCCAGACCTGCTCGGTCCCCACTTCCACGTTGGCCACACCGTTGATGACCACCACGGCAAAATCGGCCACCCGCAAGGCGCTTTGGACTTCACCGAAATAGTCGGCGTAACCGGGCGTGTCGAGGACGTTGAATTTTTTTCCCTCCCAGGGAATGCTTAACAGTGAGGTGTTGATGGAAACCTGACGCTCGATCTCATCCTCGTGATAATCGGAGGTGGTGTTGCCCTCCTCAATGGAACCGAGGCGGTTGATGATCCCGCCGTTCAGGAGCATGGCTTCGGCCAGCATGGTTTTGCCGACCGTTCCATGCCCAACGAGAGCGAAATTGAGGATATCCTCTGTTTTAAAGGTGGTCATGGGACTGTTCCTTAAAGTTGCACCAGAGGCAGTTATGATGATTGCCAGATCGGTCCGGCGTCAATTTTTAGGCCCCGATCAGGGTGCGCCAACTCCCTGATATTGATCCAGGATCGAGCGGATGGCCGGCTTGAGGTAGATACGGGACAGGTCCCGCCTGCCGAGGGCTTCCGCCAGGTGCTGCATGCGCTGTTCCAAAGGGGCTGAGCTGTTAAGGATGATCATTTCATTGCCGTCCAGGACGCAGGCGCCCCCTTTGAAAGGCCCCGTATCGAGGACGACCGAGAAGCCGAGACGGGCAGCGACATCCTCCAGATCCTGGTAGATGCCATCCACTTTTCCGAGTGCTCCCTGAGAGGGCTTTTTGCGGGCAGTCCTTCTTCGAGCCCGAAGGCCCCCCTTGCGGGCAGGCGAACCTTTCCCGGGACGCGTCACCGCTAGAGCAGTTCCTCGCGATGCCGCGACTTCAACCACTGGACGATCTCCTGCACCCGTTCACTTTCCGAGCGGGGCAGCACAATGGTGGCGTCGGCCGTGCTCACCACGATCAAATCCTTTGCACCAATGACGGCGGTATAGTGATCATCACTCACGATCATCGAGTTATGGGAATCGATAACCGTAGCATCGCCCTGGATGACGTTCCCATCCCGGTCTTTCGGCAACACGTCGTAGAGGGTCCGCCAGCTGCCCAGGTCGTGCCACTCGAAGCGGGTTTCGATGGTAAAAATGGGCTGGGCGTTTTCCAGGACCCCATAGTCGATGCTGATGCTGTCCACCTCGGGCCAAACCTTGGCCAGGGCCTTCTCGAATTTGGGGGTATCGATGAGGTGCTCGATGCTGGCGAGCCGGTCGAAGGTGGCGGGGAGGTGCTGCTCAAATTTGCCCAGAATGGTGTTCACCTGCCAGATGAACATGCCGCCGTTCCAGAGGTGAGAGCCCCCTTCGAGGAACGACTTGGCAGTCTCGAGGTCGGGTTTTTCGGTGAAGCGAACCACCGGATGCATATCGGAATCTTTGTCCCGGTTGAACTCGACATAGCCGAAGCCGGTGGCCGGGTAGCTGGGCTGGATGCCCAGTGTGATGAGATTCTCCGCTTCAGAGGCCTTGGCATCGGCCTGTGCGAGGGCCCGATAGAATTCCTTTTCTTTCCGGATCAGGTGGTCCGCCGGAAAGACTCCCATGACCGTGTTCCCGAAACGCTTGCGGAGGATGAAGGCCGCCAGGGCAATGGCCGGGGCCGTGTTCCGGCGGCCCGGCTCCACGATAAAATTTTTCTTTGGTGTATGGGGGACCTCTTTTTTCAACAGTCCGGTGAGCTGCTTGGAAGCGACCATGTGGAGACCTTCGCAGTTCGCGTAGCCTTCCAGGAGTTTGGCCGTCTGAACGATGAGGGTTTTATCGTTGATCAGTTTAAGCAGCTGTTTCGGGCGGTCGCTCCGGCTTTTGGGCCAGAATCGGGTTCCGGCTCCACCGGCCAATATGACGCAGTGCATCTAATCCTTTCTCACGGCATCGGTCCTATGGAGACGAAATGGGGACATCAACATTAAAGTTAATATCAATTCCATCCACTTCCCAGCGAGGACGAACCTCTACGACCTCCGGGTAACTGCTGAAGCGGGCGGCCCGGTGATAAGGATCCCAGCGGCCGCTGTAGTAGGGCAGGGGATCGTCGCCTACCTGCTCATGACCGAAGACGGTATAAAACCCTGG
>CAZJBG010000053.1:0-14966 GCA_964543925.1 uncultured bacterium | reverse complement strand
CGGTAAGTACAACGCGTTACCCGATGCTTATAAGAGCATACTGGAAGCGTTCATCCATGCCGGTGTAGAAAATGACACCAGTGTGAAAATCAAGTGGGTCGATACCGAAGCTTTGGAAAACAGGTCCGATCCTGGCACCGTGTTTCACGACATTCAGGGCATTCTCCTGGCGCCCGGTTTTGGCAACCGGGGGACTGAGGGCAAGATCTTCGCTGCCCGCTATGCCCGTGAAAACAGGATCCCGTTCCTGGGCATCTGTCTGGGTCTGCAGTGTGCGATCATCGACTTTGCCCGCCATGTATGTGGTCTGGAAGGGGCCAACAGCACTGAGTTTGAACCCCGCACGGCCCATCCGGTCGTGGACCTTATGGAAGAACAGTTGGGCGTAAAGACGAAGGGCGGCACGATGCGCCTGGGTGCCTATGATTGTGAAATAAAAAGGGGTACCAAGGCTTTGGCCGCCTACCGAACCCGTCATATCAGCGAACGGCATCGCCACCGATACGAGGTGAACAACACCTACCGGCAGCAGCTGGAGGATGCGGGGATGGTCATCAGCGGCATCAACCTGTCCCTCAATCTGGTGGAGATGATCGAGCTGCCCGACCATCCCTGGTTTGTAGCCGGGCAGTTTCACCCGGAGCTGAAAAGCCGGCTGGTCCGGGCCCACCCCCTTTTCAGGGAGTTTATCAAGGCGGCAGTGAAACAGAACGGGTTAGCCGGACAATGAAGTTCGGTCCCTTTTCGCTTGCCCAGGGTACCTTTCCGATCATCGCCGGACCTTGCGTCATTGAATCCGAGGAACACGTCTTGAAGATGGCGCAACAGCTGGCCCAGGCCCGGGACCGTCTGGGACTGGATCTGATCTTCAAGACCAGCTTCGACAAGGCGAACCGTACATCGCCCACATCCTATCGCGGCATATCGCTGGAAGAGGCCCTGCCCATTTTCAGGCGGATCAAGGAGACGACCAACCTTCCCCTGCTCACGGATGTCCATACCCCGGACCAACCGGCCCGGCTGGCAGCGGTGGTGGATGTCATCCAGATACCGGCCTTTCTGTGCCGGCAGACCGATCTGCTCGTGGCCGCTGCCCGGACGGGTCGCACGGTGAGTGTCAAAAAGGGGCAGTTTCTCTCCCCCTGGGAGGTGGGCAATATCGTTGCCAAGCTTAAAGAGGCCGGCTGCGAGAGTTTCGCCATCACCGAGCGCGGGACCAGCTTCGGCTATAACAACCTGGTGACGGACATGCGGGCGATCCCCATCATGCAGGAGCTGGGTGTGCCGGTGATCTTTGACGCCACCCATTCGGCCCAGCTTCCGGGAGGGGATGGCGCCACGACCGGGGGCCGGCGGGAGACGATCCCTGCCGTGGCCCGGGCCGCTGTCGCCGCTGGTTGTGACGGCCTGTTCATGGAAGTGCACGACAACCCCGACAAGGCCCTGAGCGATAGGGCCACCCAGTGGCCCCTGGACAAGTTCGACGGCCTGGTAACCGGACTGCTGGCTATCCGAAAAACCTACGTGGAGCTGGGTACCCATGACTGACCGGGAACTGGCCCGCATCAAGGGTGTCAAGGCCCTTTTTTCCGATGTGGACGGCATCCTGACCGACGGCAGCATCTATGTGGGTCCCGATAATTACGAGTTCAAGCGATTCACCGTCGACGACGGTGCGGGGGTAGCCATCGCCCGTGCGGCCGGGCTGTCGCTGGCCCTGATCTCGGGAAGGCATTCAGAGGCCACTACCTCCCGGGCCGGACAGCTCAAGATTGAAGATGTTTACCAGGGCTACCTGAATAAGCTGGAGCCGTTGGAGCTGCTCATGGACAAATTCGGTGTGACGGCCGACGAGGTCGTCTATATTGGAGATGGCCTGGTGGACCTGCCCGTTCTGGAACGGGTGGGGGTGCCGGTGAGCGTGCCCAATGCTCCCTCGTGGGTGCGCGACCGGGCTATGCATATTACTCAGCGCCCCGGGGGGCAGGGTGTTCTGCTGGAGGTGGTGGAGTGGATTCTAACCCACCAGGGCCGCTGGGATCAGGTGTTGTCCGGCATGCGCAAGCATATCTACAAGGCTGGTTGAGGCGGGTCTCCCCATGAAAAAGGATATTCTGTCCATTGCCCGGAACGTGATCCGGCAGGAAGGGGCGGCCGTCCTGGCCCTGGAAAACCGCTTGGGGCCGGAGTTTGAGCAGGCGGTGGAACTGATCTACCGGTGCCAGGGCCGGGTAGTGGTGGCGGGCATGGGGAAATCGGGCCAGATATCCCGGAAGATTGCCACGACCCTGGCCAGTACCGGTACGCCGGCCCTCTATATGCACCCCAGCGATGGGCTCCATGGTGACCTCGGGATGCTCAGCAGGTCGGATCTGCTGCTGTTGGTGTCTAACAGCGGTGAGACCGAAGATATCCTCAGGATACTGCCCACCGTCGATGTCTTGGGGGTCCCCATCGTCGCGATCCTGGGGCGGGTGGACTCCACCATCGGGCGGAAGGCCGATGTGGCTCTGGACGCGAGTGTGGAACGTGAGGCCTGTCCCATGGACCTGGCGCCTACCACCAGCACCACGGCGGCCCTGGCCATGGGTGATGCCGTAGCTATGGCCTTGTTGGAGCTGCGCGACTTCAAGCCGGAAGACTTTGCCCTCTATCACCCTGGAGGCGCCCTGGGCAAGAAACTCCTGACCACGGTGGCCTCGCTCATGCATGCCGGCGAGGAACTCCCCTTGATCGACAAAACGACTCCCATGCACCAGGCTATTCTGGTCATCTCGGAGAAGGGGCTGGGTATCACCGGTGTCATCGATGACGACCGACAGTTGATTGGCGCCATTACCGATGGAGATTTGCGTCGCGTGCTCCAGCGGGGTAACAACATAATGGAACTCAGTGCCGTGCAAGTTCTGACCCCCAATCCCAAATGGGTCCTTGATACCGACTTGGCCGTCCAGGCCCTGGCGACCATGGAGGATCATGCCATCACGTCTCTTTTCGTCATGACCTCGGAAGACCAGCACCATCCCTGTGGCCTGATCCACATCCATGACATTCTCAAGACGGGGATCCGCCGCTGATGCGTTCGGGGAAAATGATTGCCCTGTTCATCCTGGCAGTACTTTTCGGGGCCTGTCAAAAGCCGTCGTCGGTGGTCACCCAGCGGGGCAGTTCCAAAGAGATGTATCCCGATCAGGAGAGTTGGGAGAGCAGGATCATACTTTCGCAGAAAGGGCAACCGGTGGCCCTGGCGGATTCCCGCCGGATGATCAAGTATAATGATCAGAACATGGCCCACCTCATTGGCGATGTCAAGATCGATTTTTATGATGAACAGGGCGGCCATGTCAGTGAGCTGTTCGCTGATAGCGCTGATGTCAATCTCGACGCCAACAATTTGAGCGCCTTCGGTCATGTGATGATTCACTCCGACAGCGGGCTCGTGTTAAGGACCGAGACCCTGAGGTGGGACGACACCTACGACATGATAGCCACTGAAGATTCGATCATGTTCAACACACCAGATGGGGACACCCTCTACGGTGTCGGCTTCGAGTCGGATATCGATTTGACCCACTGGACCATCTACAAGCCCTGGGGAGTGACGGAGCGGGGATTTCGTGTCGCGGACTAAGGATTTGGCCACCGATCGGCAGGTTTTGGAGGGCATCGGGCTGTATAAGACCTACGGTCCGCGGGAGGTGGTGCGAGACGTGACCCTGGAAGTTCACCGGGGGGAAATCGTGGGACTGCTGGGACCCAACGGCGCCGGGAAGACCACCACCTTTTACATACTCACCGGTATGATCCGGCCTACCCGTGGCAAGGTCGTCCTGGAGGGGCAGGAGGTGACTCCCATGGCCATGTACCTGCGGGCCCGGCACGGGCTGGGTTATCTGGCCCAGGAACCGTCGGTTTTCACCCGCCTGTCGGTGGAAGACAACCTCCGCTTGGTGCTGCAGATGAGTAATTTAAGTCGGGAAAAGCAGGAGGAGCGATTGGAAACGCTCCTGGAAGAATTGCATATCGCTCACCTCCGCCGCAGCAAAGCCAATACCCTGTCGGGCGGTGAACGCCGCCGAACGGAAATCGCGCGCAGCCTGGTGATGAACCCCAACTATATGCTCCTGGATGAGCCGTTCGCCGGCGTGGACCCCATCGCGGTGGAGGAAATCCAGCGCATTGTCTTACTGCTGCGGCAGCGGGGCATCGGGGTCCTCATCACCGATCACAATGTCCGTGAAACCCTCAGCATCACCGACCGGGCTTACCTGCTCTACAATGGAGCGTTGATGAACGCGGGGACGGCGGAGGAACTGGCCGCCGACGAAGAGACCCGGCGCCTGTATCTGGGGCGCAACTTCAAGTTGGAGCGAAAGAGCCTCTAGGATCATGCCGTCTCTGCAACAGACGCAAAGACTGATCCAACATCTGTCGCCGCAGCAGATCCTCCAGTCTTCTATCCTGCAGCTGAACAGTCTCATGATCGAGGCGCGAATCCTGGAGGAGCTCGAGCAGAACCCGGCCCTGGAGTTGGATGAGGAGGAGTTGGCCCCGGATGGGGATGAGAAGTCTGAGTCCGATGAGGACGACGCTGACGAGGGTGAGGTGGCTGAAACTGAAGCGGAGATCGACTGGGACGAACTCCTCAACAGTCCGGAAGACTATAATGTGGCTCGATTCGAGGACCACTCCAAAGAGGATGTGGAGCTACAGATTCCGGCCTACGAGGCGTTCGTTGAAAAGCTTTCCCAACAGTTGGTCGATCTGGAGCTGTCAGAGACAGATCTAAAAATTGCCGATGAAATCTTAGGCAACATCAACAACGAGGGTTACCTGGTGGTGGAGCCGATACTGGTGGCCGACCGGCTGAAGGTCTCCGAGGAACGGGTGGAACGGGTCAGACGGCAGATCATGCTGCTCAATCCACCTGGGGTAGGTGCCCTGGATCTTCAGGAATGCCTCCTGGCGCAGCTGGATTTTGCCGGTGGAACCAGCCTGGCCAGGCGGATGATCGCCGACCATTTTGCAGATTTTGCCAACCGGCGGTATAACCGGGTTCTGCAGGCCCTGGGCTGCACCGAGGAACAGCTGCAGCAGGCTATCGAGGTGGTATCCCACCTTAACCCCAAGCCCGGCAGTGGCGATGCCGGCACCGTGGGGGAATATATTGTACCGGACATCCTGGTGGATGAGATGAATGGCGAATGGGTGGTGACCTTGAACGACAGTTCCCTGCCCAGCATGCATATCAGTCCCGTCTATCTGAATATGATGACCGGCAGACGGCACTACGATACGGAAACTCGGCAATTTGTTCGGCGTAAGGTAGAGGCTGCCCGCTGGTTTATCCAGGCGGTCCAGCAGCGCCGGGATACGATCCTGAGGGTCATGTCGGCCATCATCGCCCGGCAGGAGGACTTTTTTCGCCAGGGGAATGGCCAGCTAAAGCCCATGGTTCTGCGGGACATTGCCGAAGACGTGGGGATGGACATATCCACCATCAGCCGGGTGACCAACGGTAAATATGTGCAGACGCCCAATGCGATCTATGAGTTGAAATATTACTTTTCCGAGGGAATGACCACCGACCAGGGGGAGGAGGTCTCCACGCGCATCATCAAGGGGGAGCTGCAAAAGATCATTGATGGCGAGGACAAGCAGAAGCCCTACAACGATGAGGTCCTGGCCAAGCTGCTCAATGAGCAGGGGTATCCCGTGGCCCGGCGAACTGTGGCCAAGTACCGGGAGCAGCTCAAGCAGCCGGTGGCGCGGCTGCGGAGGGAGCTGTAAATGAAGGACAGTCTGTCACCCCTTGACGAGCTCGGGGTGACAAGTGGTTGGGGCTCAGGGCTCATCGAGGCTCGCGTCACCTCCGCTGGGATGATGATGACAGACGGTTACGATGACAACCATAGGAAGGAATGAGAGATAGCATGAACCAAAAGCCCATCCGCTCCACCACCATCCTGGGGGTCCGTCTGGGGCGCAAAGTGGCCCTGGGGGGCGACGGCCAGGTGACCATGGGGGAGATGCAGCTCAAGTCGAAGGCCGTGAAAGTGCGGGCGTTCGCTGACGGCAAGGTGCTGGGCGGTTTTGCCGGGGCCGTGGCCGACGCCCTCACCCTGTTTGAAAAATTTGAGGTCAAACTGGAAGAATATAACCAGAACCTGCAGCGGGCGGCGGTGGAGCTGGCCAAAGACTGGCGTACCGACAAATACCTAAGAGAACTGGACGCCCTGCTGGCCCTGATGGACCTCAAGCACAGCTATATCCTGTCCGGCTCCGGCGATATCATCGATCCGGAGGATAGTGTCTTTGCCATCGGGTCGGGCAGCGGCTACGCCATGGCGGCGGCGCGGGCGCTGGTCAGGGTGGGCGAAAAAGAACCGAAAAAGGTGGTTCAAACCGCCATGGAGATCACGGCAGATATATGCATCTACACCAACAACCAACTAACCATTCTCGAGATGGGATGAAAGAACTGACCCCCCGGCAGATCGTCAAGGAGCTCGATCGGTACATCGTCGGCCAGGAAGCGGCCAAGAAGTCGGTAGCCATCGCCATGCGGAACCGTTGGCGCCGCCTTCAGGTCCCCGATCACCTCCGGGAAGAGATCATGCCCAACAATATTATCCTCATCGGTTCCACCGGTGTGGGCAAGACTGAAATTGCCCGGCGGCTGGCCATGCTGGCCCAGGCCCCCTTCCTCAAGGTGGAGGCGTCCAAGTTCACCGAGGTTGGCTATGTGGGCCGGGATGTGGAAAGCATCATCCGGGACCTGACGGAGGTGTCGGTTAACATGGTCCGCCATGAAAAGGAGGGAGGCGTCAAGGGGCAGGCCCAGGCACTGGCCAACGAGCGCCTGCTGGATATCCTCTTCCCGGTAGACAAGGCCCCAGCTTCCAATCAGGGTGAGTCGGTGGATGAGGGTGAAGCGGAGGCCCTGCGGGAGCGCCACGAGCGCACCCGTGATAAACTCAGGTTACGTCTGGATCGTGGCGAATTCGAGGACCGCATGATGGAAATCAATGCCAGCATGGACAACAGCCCCGTCCTGCAGGTCATGGGGCCCTTCGGCATGGATGATATCGCCGTGAATCTGCAGGAAATGTTCGGCAATTTGCTTCCCAGGAAGCCGCGTACCCACAAGACCACCGTGGCCGAAGGGCGAAAAATCCTGGCCGCCGAAGAAGCCGGGAAGCTGATCGACATGGACGAGGTTATCCGGGAGTCACTGCGGCGGGTGGAAGAGATGGGCATCGTTTTTGTTGACGAGCTGGACAAGATCGCCGACGAGGGGCGCTCTGCCGGTCCCGACGTGTCCCGGGAAGGGGTCCAGCGGGATATCCTACCCATTGTGGAGGGCTGCAACGTGGTCACCAAGTACGGGGTGGTGGAGACCGATCACATCCTCTTTATTGCCGCCGGGGCGTTTCACGTCAGTAAACCGTCGGACCTGATTCCCGAGCTCCAGGGGCGATTCCCCATTCGGGTGGAGATGGACGACCTGACCCAGAAGGATTTTGTCAAAATCCTCACCCATCCCCGCAACGCCCTCATCAAGCAGTACGTGGCCCTCCTGAATACTGAAGGGGTGCAGCTTGCCTTTGATCGCGCGGCCATCAACGAGATTGCCCGGGTGGCCTACGAGGTCAACATGAGCACGGAAAACATTGGCGCCCGGCGGCTCCACACCATCCTCACCACCCTCCTGGAGGATATCCTTTACGAACAACCCGAAGGGAAGGATAAAACCATCGCCATTACCAAAGCGCTGGTGAAGGAGCAGGTGGAGGCCATCTCAAGGGACCAGGACCTGAGCCGCTATATTTTGTAGGACGGGGCGGGGCGAGCCGCCACGCAAATTGAAAGACGATAGCATTGATCTTCCCCAATCATGACAATACCATGCTGCGCCTCACCTGTTGCCATTTGATCGTTGCATTTTAAGGAGTCCCTCCGTGACCAAAGACTTTCTCCACATCACTGACCTGACCGCCGATGAAATTTGGGATATCTTCCGCCTGGCCGCAGAGGTGAAGGGCAAGTTGAAAGGGGGGGAACATTACCATCCCCTCCACGACATGTCCCTGGCCATGATCTTCGTCAAGCCTTCGGCCCGGACCCGTATCTCCTTCGAGACCGGCTTTTACCGCCTGGGGGGCCATGCCCTTTACCTGGACCCGGCCAGCATCGGCATTGGCCAGCGGGAGCCGGTGAAGGACATCGCCCGGGTGCTGAGCCGCTTCAATGACCTCATCATGGCCCGGCTCTATGACCATGAGCATATTCTGGAACTGGCGGAACATGCCACGGTGCCGGTGATCAACGCCCTCACCGATTACAACCACCCCTGCCAGGTCATGGCCGACATGTTCACCATCTACGAGCGACGGAAGAACCTGGACGAATTGAAGATCGTCTACGTGGGTGATGGGAACAACATCGTCCATTCCTGGCTGCGTCTGGCCGCCCGGCTGCCGTTCCGGTTTACCGTGGCCTGTCCCAAGGGCTACCTGCCAGACGAAGAGACCGTCGACCTGGCGCGGCAGGCAGGGCTGAGCGAGGTCACCATCAGCCACAATCCGGTAGAGGCGGTTAAAGATGCGGACGTGATCTATACGGATGTCTGGGCCAGCATGGGGAAGAAGGAGGAGACCGGGGAGCGTCGTGCCCGGTTTATGGGCTTCCAGGTGACCGCCGAGCTTATGGCCGCCACGGGAAAAGAGACCTGGTTCATGCACTGCCTGCCGGCTGAACGGGGCATCGAGGTGACGGCTGAAGTCATGGAGGCCCCCACCTCCATCGTATTCGATCAGGCCGAGAACCGCATGTATGTGCAGAATGCCATCATGCTCAAATTACTGGGCAAAGCTTAGCACCTTTCCCAGGGAGACCCCGAACCGTCGGCCCGGCGTGGGGAGTTACCACAGTGTCGTGCGGGCGACAGTTCAATTTTTTGTGCCACCAAAGAGCTGTTATCTAATCTGGCTGAAACCTACCTTTGATTTGAGACTGCTGCCACGTTCATCTTAGAGGAGCTGATTGATGTTCACACGTACGGTATGGCTTACGCCCACTTTCCTGCTCAGTGTTCTATCCGCCCAGGTGTCCAATGTAGACTGGGCCACGCAGGTTCACCCTATATTGCAGGTCGGGCAGGCTGGGTGTGCCGCAACGGGTTCTTGTCATGGTAGCGGCCAAGCGGGGCTGACCATTACTGCCGATGCCGCGACGACCTACACGAACATAGTTAATAAAGCCAGCAGTTGTGCCTCGCTAGATTACATCGAACCCGATGACCCGAGCGCTTCCCATCTCTACAAAAAGATTGAGGGTACCCAAGCCTGTGGTGGACGCATGCCGGCCAACAATACATCCTATTTCATTGACCAAGCCGATCAGCTGGAGATTATCCGGGTCTGGATCGAGGAGGGGGCCTTGGCGGAGGCGGCTGCGTTAGCCGTGGATGAGAAGCCACGGACAGTGCCACAGACCTTCGCCCTGGAACCGAATTTTCCTAATCCGTTTAATCCCGCCACCACCATCGGCTACCGGCTGCCTCAAGCTTCCCGTGTGCAGCTCTCAGTCTACGACCTGCTGGGACAGGAGGTGGCGGTGCTGGTCAACACCGACCAGCTGGCGGGGAGCTATCAGGTGGTTTGGTCGGGCCGGAACGACAGGGGAGAGCCCGTGCCAGCCGGGGTCTATTTCTACCGCCTGGAGGCCGACGCCTACGCCGGGGTGAAAAAGATGGTCTTTCTCAAATAGCGTTCCATCTGGCCAAACGAGACTTTAGCCCTTCCGGTCTGCAGCGGTAAGGTTTTTTGTGTTCGTAGGGATGAGCCGGCGTCCGTGCGGCGCCCCCTCCATTTTCGGGCGAAGGTTTGAGCTAGTCCCCATCAACAAGAGACCTGTTGTAGGGTTGGGCGCGGTCAGTCCCGCTGCTCGAAGTGAATTTCACGCGTCACGTAGCTGACGGGATTCTCGGAGGGTACCTCGACACGGACGTGATAGTCGGCTTCCTGCCCCGGCCCCAGTGCGGTATTGGTGATGACACCGGACAGATAGGCCCTGGTACTGCCATCCACGAAGGCGGAATCCACCGCCACCAACTCGGCCTGGGCGTTCCACAGCCGGAAGATGACCCGGACGAAATCTCCCCGGCTGATGCCGGAGTTCTGTAGTTTTCCCGTGTAGACCCGGTGGGTGTCGTGCAGTTCTACTTTGGCATCACCCATGAAATCGAGCTGGGGCTGGAGACGGGTGATCTCATCGATGCTGCGGACATCGGACTTACTTAGGGTCAATAGGCCCAGGCTGGTTTCCAGCATGACCTGGTCGATATTTTCACTGGTGATATTTCCCCGTACCACGGTGCCGTTGGTCAGCACCACCTCGTGGGTCATTTTGGGAGGCTGTAGCCGCTTGAGAATGGTGCGGTAGACCTCAGGGGTCATCTCCCTGCTGCGGTAGGCCTCCACATCGACTCGCAGCTGGTTCATTTGCCGCCGGAGCTCGGTCAGGCTTGTCTTGATCTCGTAGAACTCCCTGGCGGATACGGCGGGGGGGCGGTCCGCCTGGGGCAAGGTCTCCACCGTGGCTCCGGCCTCCTCATCCTGGCCCAGCACCGGCAGGGGCATGACCCACCCCAGCCCGATCAACAGGCCGGACAGGACCCTGGCCGTTACCACCCTCATTGGGTGCTCTCCCATGCGTTGGAGGCCTTGAGCGCAGCCCGCCGGAGCCGCTCCTGCCCTACGGGACCGGGCTGGAGGGTCTGGGTCAGTGCGGCAATATCGCTCTGCAGATGATAATTCTCGGGGTCTTCGAGAAGAGCGATAATGGGACCGAGGACCACAGGGTCCTTGAAATTAGCCATGTTCGTGATGGCCCGCCTCCGGAAGCTTATGGGCATGTCTTTGGACAGGGCGATTTCCATCATGGCCGGTTTGATGTTGGGGTCGTCGAACTCGCCCAGGCTGGTGAGCAGGGTGTTCATCAGTGAATAGTATTCGGCCTTGCCCAGCTGGTAGGTTTCAAGGAGGGCCAGCACCAGCCGTTCCTCTTTGATGTCCCCCATGGCCCGCAGAGCAAAGTCCCGCAGTTGCAGGTTGCTGGCGGGGTCCCCCAGCATATCGGCGAACAGCCCGATAACCTCGGGTGAATCTTTATTGGCCAGGATCTCGATGGCCGTGCTGCGGGTAGCCTGACCGACCGCAGGGTCTTTGGCAATGTCCATCAGCACGGGGATGGCTTTTTCGTCGCCGATGGCGCCCAGCGCCCGGGTGAGCATCTGTTCCATGCGCAGTTGGCTTTCCCGGCTCGCCTGGTAGAGATCGATGAGCGCCTGAATTTGGTCCTCCGAGCCGATGGTTTCCAGTCCTTCCACCAGTTTGGTGCGGAGCTGGGCCAGCTTGGCGTCGGTTGAGGAGAGGGCGTCGGTCAATGCCTGTGCACTGGCCGGGCTGGGGACCTGGGTGATGACCTCGATAGAGGTGAGCATCATGTCGATGTTCAGCGCCTCGGCGTCCCGGATATTTTGCGCCAGGGCGTCGATGGCTTTCGGGTGCCGGCTCTCACCCAGAGCCCTGGCCGCAGCGATCCGGACGCTCAGGGCCTGTTCGGGGTCCTCATAGATCTCGATGATCTTGAGCAGAGCCCCCATTTTACCCTTCTGGTACTTTAGGCGCAGTTTTTCCACATCGACCTCATCCTTGGCCCCGCGGAACAGAGCGCAGCCTACCAGGGAAAAGGCCAACACCACCAGCAGGACGAGCCGACCCGCGCCGGTAATGATATGCCGGGACGGGGCATCATTTTTCTGGATAGGTATCACGTTTGTCATTGGCACCTCAAGCCGGCCAGGTCTCAATGGTAAGCTGGCCTTGGGAAAGCTTGCCGTAAGTGTAATGGGAGATCCAGTCCCCCAGACAGAGGAAACTTTTGCCGTTGTGATCGCTGTTGAGACGGTTTAAATGGTAGTGTCCCATCACCACCACATCGGCCCCTTCCTCCCATCGGCTCCTGGCGTACCCGGACAGTTCATCAAATTTGGCCTCTTTTGTATCATCCTCGTGGTTGTACTTCCGGCTGAGGCGCGAGGCGGATTGGGCCAGGGCCACCCCCAGATCGGGATGGAGCCACCGGTAGAGAAAAATACATAGGCGACTGCGGAGGATTTTCCGCATCAGACGGTAGCCCGTATCTTTCATGAGCAACCCGTCGCCATGGGACAGGTGGACGCGCAGACCATCGATGTCTACATCCGCGTCGGAGGGGTACACGTGTATTCCGAGCTGGCCACTCAGAAAATCGTTGGTCCAGAAATCATGATTGCCCAAGACATAATGGATATCGATATCTGCTTCCCGTAGCTTATAGAATTGGCTGATAACGTCGCAGTAAAGCCTGGGAATAACCCGTTTATATTCGAACCAGAAATCGAAAAAATCACCGACGATGAAAAGTGTGCCCCCCGATTTGCGGATCATATCAAAGAATCGAAAAAGCCGTTGCCGTCTTGCTCGCTCCCACTCTCCGTTGTCCAAAGTCAGGTGAACATCGGATATAAAATAAACCGGGGTGGTCATCTGGGCTGAAATTAGTTGCTACCCGTCGGGTAGGCAACGCAATATTAGGAGAAATAAGTTGACATCCGTTAAGGGGTCAGGTAAAATCTTGCGTACGGGTTAGAGAAAGGTCCCGGCGTTGGGCGGTCGTCCGGGTGTATTCCCCCACCAGCTCGAAGCTGCTGCTTGATCAGCCTGGAGATGGCTCAACGAGGCCTGCGGTCTTCGATTGCAGTGCCATATGTGAGCTGCGCCACATGACGCGGCAGCTACAGAACCATTCCCGTACCGAGGCGTATGAGCTAGTATGAGAAAACTTGCAAGCATAGTAACCCTGTCGATTCTGACCCTTTGGATGAGCCGCCTCGATGCGCAGTTTGGCCAGAATACGGTCCAGTATGATCGGTACGACTGGCATTTTATCCAATCCCCTTATTTCGACATCTATTTTTACGGTGATGATATGACGCTGGCGGAGTATACCTCCGAGGTAGCCACCAAAGCGTATCGCCATATATCCGACCGATTGAACTGGCAGATCCAGAAGCGTATTTCCATCATGATCTACCAGTCCCACTCCGACTTTCAGCAGACCAATGTCATTTCAGGATATTTGACGGAGGGTATCGGCGGGGTGACGGAGCTGTTCAAGAACCGCGTGGTGGTGCCCTTCGAAGGTAGCTACGAGGCTTTTGAACACGTGATCCACCATGAGCTGGTCCATGCGGTGGTCAACGACCTGATCTATGGCGGCAATATCCAGTCTATCGTCAGCGGCCGTATACGCTACAGTATCCCACTCTGGATGAACGAGGGGTTAGCCGAATACCTGTCGTCGGGTTGGGATGCTCAGTCCGATATGTATATGCGTGACCTGGCCCTTCACGGCGACATACCACCGATACCCCAGCTCAGTGGTCTGTATGCCTATCGCGGCGGACAGTCGGTCTGGCGCTTTATCACCAGTAAATATGGGGAGGAATCTATCGCGGAGATCTTTACCCAGGTCAGATCGAAATCGAATGTGGAGCGGGGCCTCAAGAAAGCTATTGGTGCGGATTATGAGCTGCTCTACGAGCAGTGGAAAGAGCACCTCAAGAAACAGTACTGGCCCGATGTGGCTGGCCGGGATCGTCTTAAGGAAATCGCCCACCCGGTAACCGATCACGAGAAACTGGAAAATGTCTACAATATTGCTCCCTCGATCTCGCCCGATGGTAGCAAGCTGGCTCTGATGAGGAACAGCCATGGGAACATGGAAATCATCCTGATTTCGGCGACCGATGGTCGTTTCCTCAAGCGGCTGATCAAGGGGGGCACCACGGGAGAGTTCGAAGAGCTGCACCTGCTCAAGCCGGGGATCGCCTGGTCGCCCGATGGGAAGCGGGTGGCCTTCGCCGCCAAATCCGCCAGCGAAGATATTATGTACGTCGCGGATATTAAAAATGGGAAGGTGAAGAAGTACTCCTCCGGCCTGGAAGGTATCTTTATGGCCACCTGGAACCCGGATGGGGGCACCATCGCCTTTATCGGTAACAACGGCACCAGCAGTGACATCTACCTCCTGAATATGAAAACGGAAGAAGTGACCAACCTCACCGACGATATCTTTGGTGAATTTAATCCGGTATGGTCGCCTGATGGGACGACCCTGGCCTTCACCTCTGACCGGGGTGACCTACCGCTCTATCGGTACGACCAGGATGGTAATCCCTATAACTTTGACCAACGGTTTGATCCGGTGAGCGGTGCTCCCTTGTCTTCCGTTAAACCTGACTTCAAGCTGTTCGAGCACGACTTTGATCAGAAGGACATTTTCAGCATTGACCGGGACGGCTCCAACTTCCGGCGCATCACCACTGATCCCGCCGCGGAAAACTACCCCGTTTATGCGCACAGCGAGCCCTATTTGTTCTATACCAGCCAGCGGTCAGGTATCGATAACATTTACATGCTCAATCTTGAGACGGGCGAGGAACGGGCCGTCACCAACATATTGACCGGCATCAGCGACCTCAATATGTCCAGCGATGATACCCGCCTCTACTTCACCGGCTTTGAGCGGTCGGGATTTGATGTTTACCGCATCCATAATCCCATTGGGTTATGGGACAAACCCAGGGAGGTCCCGCCATCCAACTACATCTTGGCCGACACGACCGGTTTGGAGCAGGAACTGGTGAACGTCGACCGGGATCGGAGGCATGCCATAGGGGTGGGCGACTACGACAGGTATATTTTCGGCATCGATACACCCTACGCCTATAGCTCACAAACGGCTGATTCCATCGACCAGGTGGTGCTCAACGAAGCCAATATCAAGGACGAGAAAGGTGATTATCGGGTGCACCCGTATAAGACACGGTTTACCCTCGACCTGGTGCAGAGTTACGC
>CAZJBG010000052.1:0-15088 GCA_964543925.1 uncultured bacterium | reverse complement strand
GCTGGTCCGGTGCCCGCCGCCAGGCTGCTTAGCAGTTCCTGGATGGAAACGACCCGGTCGAACTCGGCCATTTTCAGCAGTTGCTGCTCCATCAATATACGCGGCTGCTGGGCATAACGGAGCCGGCCCTCGGTCTCCAGCCCGATATCCAACAGATTCATCAGATCGGCCGTGGTCAACCCCTCAGGCAGGTCCACCAGGGCGCCTTTGGAGGTCAACTTGGCATCGCCCGTTTCCAGGGTGAGGATGGCGTCGCGAAGAAATTGATCCAGGCCCTGGCAAACTTCCTGCAGGTCGTAACCGCCATCGAACATGGCCTCCACCAGGGCTAACACCCCCGGCCGGTCATGCCGGGCGATATGGTCCAACAGGTCGGCATAAAAGGCATCCTCCACCAAACCGAGGACCGAAACCACGGCTTCCTCATCCACCTTCTCATCCTGATAGGCGATGATCTGGTCCAACAGGCTCAGGCCGTCCCGTATGCTGCCATCGGCCTTGCGGGCCAGGATGAGGAGGGCGGACTCATCGTAGGCGATTTTTTCCGCGTCGAGGATGTGGGCCAGAAATGCGGCAATATCAGGGGTCGGGATGCGCCTGAAATCAAAGCGCTGGGTCCGGCTCAGGATAGTCTGGGGAACCTTCTGGGGATCGGTGGTAGCCAGGATGAACTTGACATGTTCCGGCGGTTCCTCCAGGGTCTTGAGCAGGGCGTTAAAGGCCTGGGTGGTCAACATGTGGACTTCATCGATGATGTAGATCCGGTAATTCCCCGTGGTGGGAGGATATTTGACCGCCTCACGCAGCTCCCGGATCTCATCGATCCCCCGGTTGGAGGCGCCGTCGATCTCCAGCACGTCCAGGCTGTTCCCCCGGGTGATTTCCCGGCACACCGGGCATTCGTTACACGGCTTGGCGTCACGAACGTTCGGGCAGTTGAGGGTCTTGGCCAGGATTCGGGCGGTGCTGGTTTTGCCTACGCCTCGGGCCCCGGTAAACATGTAAGCATGGGCCACCCGCTCCCGCTGCAGAGCGTTCTGCAGCGTTCGGGCTACGTGATCCTGACCGATCAGGTCTTCAAATACCTGGGGACGCCACTTGCGGGAAAGGACCTGGTAACTCATAGGCTGGCTTGAGAGCGAATAGTGCGGCGGTCTGGGAGGATATCGATGGCGATGGTAGTCACAAAATCTTAAGCCAATCCGACGGAACGACCCATCCCGTTCCAGGCAAGCTCTGCCCGGCGCGGAGGGTCATCAAACTGGGGGCTCTTCGTGGAGTTGAAGGGGCTCGAACCCTCGACCTCAGCGTTGCGAACGCTGCGCTCTCCCAACTGAGCTACAACCCCATTTCGACGGAGGAGCCATCCGAATTTAGAAGCATGCTGCGGGATTTGCAAGGCGGTTGGAGGACGGTTGGGCAGTGACATCTTTGGGACGGCTTGTGGCCCCTAATCGGTGGTCGCCGACGTGGATTTGGACTCACCGGGCTGTTCCATGCGCTCCAGACGCTTCTCGAACTCGCTCATTTCAGTATCCTGTTCTTCCTCGATCAGGTCTTCTCCCTCGACAACTTCGTCCTGGACCAGCATCGCTTTAAGCCGTTCGTGCTCCTCCCGGGATTGGTGGACCAGCTCGGTGAAAAGTGTGCGGACCTCCTGGCTAAAGTCCTGGATGGCGGCCTCCATGCGGGTCAGGAGTTCATCAAAGGCTGCCTGGCCGTACTGTTCCATGATCGGCTCGGTAAGTTCGACCAACCTCCGGACGATGACTTCCCGGGCAGCCGATGTCTGCTCCGCTCCCCCTGCGGCCGGACGCGAAGCTTTCCCCCGTTGTCCGGCCCTGGATCGGGTCGATTTTCCCCTGGCCCTGCGTCGCTTGATGGTAGAGTCAACCACCTGAATCCTCCGAATTTCCCCGTCTCATTTTGGTACTCAAGGTACCATAGGCCGCGATGGCGCTTCCCAGCCCCATGATCGGAACCGCAAGATAGGCCCAGAGGTGGGTCCCGGTACGCGACTGGAGGTAAACACCCACCACCAAACCCAGAGAGAAGCCCAGGCAGATCATGCCGAAGATGATCAATGAATAGGCCCGAAACGACATCGTTAATTAAACCTTATAAAGGTATATATCTTAATTTTTTCTCTGGTCTCCGGCGATATTCTCAGCTGGTGGACCGCAGCGCGTTTGATCCGGAACCTCTGCACCACAAGGGGTGAAACAGCCAGACCCATCAGGCCGCCCAGAAAGTTGTTTTGCCAACGGGCGGCGAACCCATCCGGCTGGGAAAGGCGGTTATAACCCGCCGCCGCCAACAGACCGGCTAAAGCCGTCGCAGCGGTGATCTTCACGTCTTTATCCAGAGCCGGTATGGGAAAATCGCGGTAGCGCAGCCGAACCAACCCTTCAATGGGAACCTTTTTGATCCGCCCCCGCCGGCCCTTCAGGTAAAAGTGATGGCCTTCAAAACCTTCGAAAACGCCTCGCTGGCGCTTGGCCGCATCTCGGTAGATGGCCATGACAACCCCCTTGGGCACTCTTTCGATGTGGGCCACCGTTTCCTCAAAGGCAATTTGGCCACTTAATTCGGCCAAAACAAGGGGATCAATGGGACCCTTCAGATCGATGGCCAGTCCCAGGTCATAAAAATTCCGGGGTGAAAAGAGTCGCCTCAGCCGGCCCCGTTCGGTGCGAATCCGGGCCTCAAAGCCGCCATCGACCTCCAGGAAATGGGCCGTTCGGAACCCTTCGACGCTGTGAAATATCTGGTAATACTCCTGTTCAGGAATATCGATGGTGGAACCGACGAGTTGGCTCACCACCCGTATGTCCCCGGGACCGGCGGTCTGGGCAATCAGGGAGCCCGCCAGCAGACATGCGCTAGTGCGGGTCAATAAGTTGAAATATTTCCTGATCCTCAGGGAAACGTCCCAGGGATTTCTTTGAAAAACGCAGTTCGCCGTCAATGGAGAACTCGTAGACGCCACCTCTCCCGGTTACGAGCGTGAAGCCTTCGATTTTGTCTGCATGGCGCTGCAGGACTTTGTCCGCCAAACTGACGGCCCGGGGAAGATAGTTTCACTGAACGCAGTATACTAAGCTAATCTTCATGAGGTTAACCCCCTCTTATGGAACTCAGTGCTGTCTACGGCAACTGACGCCACGTCAGCCAGAGAAAACCGATACCAAAGATAAGGAGCCCTCCGGCCAAAACCCCGAGAAAGATCGCCGCCTTCCTGAATCCCCGCGCACCGCTGTCATAGCGCAGAACCTGTCGAAGGTCCCCACTGTCCTCATGCTCAATCAGGCCCCGCATCCCCTAAAAGCTGAATGCCGTCTCAATGGACAGAATGCGGATGCGCTCATCATCGCCTTCGATTCGCCCGTTCCCATCCAGGTCGCGGTATGATTCCTGGAGGTTGTATAGCAGGGTTACGCTCGGCGCCAGCTGATAGCCGATGCGGTAACCCCAGGTCGTGTTGGAACTGGGATTGGCAAAGTCCAGGGGATTGGCGTCATTTGTCCGGAAGTAATAGGCCCGAGCCTCGGAGATCTTCGGGATGGGATCGGTATTAAAGGCCAGGTTGGCGATGAAACTGTTGCTCTGCAACGTATCGCTACCGGCCACCGCAGGCGCCATTGCCTGATAGGCGGCTTCGAAGGTCACCAGGTTAAACAGGTTCATCGACGCGCTGCCGTAGTACCCGGACAGGGGGTAAGCGTTGGTGAACGTGGCCTGTTCCTTGGTCTCAACAATGGTGGAGTCCGTATCGATATCCCTTTCAAACCGTGCCCGCTCATAGTCGTAGGTGGTGTTGAAAAAGCCGGGCTGGTAGAGCGATGAGGAGTAGCGGTATTCCAGGCTCACGGTGAGAAAATTGAACATCCGGGCCCGGATGCCGGGACCGACCACACCGAAGCCGACGTCGCGAGAGACCAGTGAATCACCGCGCTCAGCATCCAGAGTATCCTGGTATTTCAAAAAACTCACCTCGGTATAAGCCATCAGGTTCAGGGACTTCCGGGAAAGGAGGGGAAAACTCACATCGGCGCTCAAGCCGACGATGCTCCTCTGGTTGACCGCCAGGTTAAAGGGCTCCGATTTCCTATCAATGCCATCGATGTCGTTATTAGGCTGGTTGGTGGGGTCGGGGGAATTATCGGTAAACCCATCACCGTCAATATCAAATTCGAGAGAATCATTATTATCGGCCCAGCCATCCCCATCGCTGTCGAGCCAGTAAGCTGCATCGTCGGGGAAATCGTCCACGATGTCGGGGCGCAGGTCACCGTCCTTGTCCTTCAGGCCGCCGTACTGGTTCAGGTCGGCCACCAGGTTGACCCCAAACGTGAGGGGGAAGACCCTGGAGGGTTGGTAGGTGCCCCGTAGACCGACTAAACCGCCCCGGTAACCGAACTCCTTCAGGTTGGCCGAGAAGCCCCGCAGGGTGACTTTATCGGTGATCCGGCCGCCGATTTCAAAGCCCACCCGGCGGACCTGGGGGTACTCGGTCAGGTTGGAGTAGTTGTTCATGAGCCCGCCGAAGCCGTATTGGATCTGGGGCATGCCGCCGATCTGGAAGAAGAACCGGTCCCGGTCGGTACCGTACCGCAGATAGTAGATCTTGTCCAGGTAGTCCGAAGGCTCGTCCCACTCATCCTTGCGGAAGTTACCCTGGCCGTCCATGTAGCCCACCAGATCGAGGCCGACCCCGACCTTCCCGATGGAGAATTCTGGACGGAGTGCGATCTGGTAGTAGACGATGCCATCGAGAGTCACCGAGCCCAATCCGAGACCGAATCCGGGACCGCCGCCGCCGCTGGGGGGGGCTTCCTCCTCAACGGGTTCAACCGGCGGTTCAGCGGGTTCTTCCACAGGGGTGACGGTTGCCTCGACGAGCTCTACCTCCTCGACGGGAACCTCTTCCCCGGCGTCCCCGGCATCGCCCTCTTCCCCATCGCCCGGTTCGGGCTCAGGTTCAGGCTCTAACCCATCCACTTCATCCGGATCGGTAGGCATTTCGGACGGGTCGATAGGTGTGGGCGGCGTCAGCACGCCGGCGGCGGTGGAAATAATCAGTGTATTGACCGCCAAATTCTGAATGGCGCCGCTGACAATGTTCAGGATCTCCACCACCCCTTCAAGGCCGTAGGCCCGATCGATACCGGAGGCAAGATCAGAGATGAGCCAAAATTCCGTCGCCTTCACCGATGCCACCGAAACGGGTGTCTCCACTGCGAAGGTTTTGATCGGTTGGGGAATGCTCGAACGGATGGTACCGTAGTCCAGGTTAATGGTCCGGGCATTCTGGCTTTCAACGATTGTAAATTGAGTATTGGCCTTGAGTTTGATCAGCGTTTTGTCATCGATAAACACCAGGGAGGCAAACCCATCAGCCCCCGAGCGGAGGGCATCTCCGCTGAAAAGTTCCACGGCGGCCGTCACGGGCCTTGTAAAATCGGCATCCGCCAGGCGCTTCATGGTCACCGCACCCCGGGACTTGAGAACCCGGGCCACGGGGGCCTGCTGGGCCCGGAGCGGCAACGAAACGGCGAGCATAACTGTTAAAGCAAGTAGTCTGGAATAAGTCGCGAACACCAACCTTGGGCCTCCGCGCGAATAGATGGGTCTTTGCATAGCTCTCTGATCCAGTTCGAGGTTTAGCACAATTACTGAGGTCTGAATATAGGCTCTGGGCCAAGAACTTGGAACGACCATTTCGGCCCGTGTGACCGTCATCACGAATAGAGCCGGATCGCGGATGGGACCCGTAATCTCTTGAGGGAAGCGCTAGTCCGGCGCCAACCAGGGGGGCATCTCAGGGGGGCCTGCTCGAAGGCCGGGGCTCTACTGACCGGTTACCGCTTGATCCGGGCCGAACCGCCGGCCATGACATGCTCGACTTCATCCAGGGTGATCATGCTGGTGTCCCCCCGGGTGGACTGGAGGAGCGCGCCGTGGGCGGTGCCGAAATTCACACTGTCTGGCAGTGACAGTCCCTTGAGCAGGCCGTAGATCAGGCCGCTGCAGAACCCGTCTCCACCGCCGACGCGGTCCTCGATCTCCAGACCTTCGTACCGGGTGGATTCATAGAACTTGCCCTCGGAGTAAGCGATAGCGGCCCAGTTGTTAATGAGGCCACTCACCACTTCGCGGAGCGTCGTGCCCACCAGCTCCACATTAGGGGCGGTCTGCACCACCCGCCGAACCATGTCTTTATAGGCGTCAATGGGCAGTTGGCGCAGCTGGTCGTCGGTCCCTTCCACCTCAAACCCCAGCACCTTCTGGAAGTCCTCCTCATTGCCGATGAGGACCGTGATGTAGGGCAGCAGCTCCCGGGTCACCTCGATGGCCTGGGCACTGGTCCATAACTTGCTCCTGAAGTTCAGGTCGTAGCTGACTACCGTTCCGGCGGCGTGGGCGGCCCTGAGTGCCTCCTGCACCACGGCGGCGCAGCCGGCACTCAGGGCGGTAAAGATGCCACCGGTATGGAACCACCGCACGCCCCGGTCCTTAAAGATCCGCTGCCAGTCGACTTCACCCGGCTTGAAATGGGATACTGCCGTGTGGCCCCGGTCATACATCGTCACGCTGCCGCGCAGGCCCACCCCCACTTCGGTGAAGTTCAACCCGATGCGGCCCGCCTTGCCGATCCCGTCGTAGGGTTCCCACAACACCTCGCTCATGTCCATCCCACTGGCGCGGGCGTGATTACGCACGAAACTTCCCAGGGGATTGTCCACCAGCTTGGAGACCCAGCCGGTGCGCAGCCCGAACCGGGACAGGGCGTAGGCGACATTGTACTCGCCGCCACCGGCCCAGGCTTCAAAATAAGGGGTCAGTTCAATCCGCTGATGCCCCGGAGGGCTGAGCCGGATCATGCACTCCCCCAGGCTGAGCAGGTCCAGTTCGCAGTCCGCCGCCGGGCGGAGTTTGATCGCCATTAGAAGCCTCCCATGTTCAAGTCAACAGGATTAGTCCGGCATGTTACGATGATTTGAGACGGTACAGGACCTGGCCCGCATGGTCCACCACGAGGACGCCGTCAGCCTCCTGTTTCCGCCACCGGGAGATGTCGATGTCAGCGGGGTTTAAATACCCCAGATTCACCCGGCGGCATAGTTCCTCAGGGATGCCCGTTGCCAGGGTCACCTTGACCCGCGGCTGTTCCACGCCATCGTCGTAGGCGCCGCCACCCCTCACGTTAGTGGAGTGGGCCATGATAAGCCGGGAGACCTGATCAAAGCGGTCCCACTGCCTGAGGAAATACTCGGGCACGTGATACCCCACTTCCCGGATGGCCGCCTCGTGCGTATGGGAGAGGGCCTTGATGTGCGGGGCGTAGATCACCAGCTCGCCGCCGTCAGCCAGGATCGGCTCCAGTTTGTACATCACTTTGCCGCCCACCCACAGGTCGTCGTACATGGCCGGGGCCAGACCCAGGATCCGGCGGTAGGGCTTATCCTTGTAGGTGATATGGATTCGGGCCGAGTAGTCGACCGCCCGTAACCACGACTCCTCGGGTGAACCGATGAACAGACAGGCCAGCTCGCCATCCTCCTGCACCACGAAACTGAAGCAGAGCTTGTTGAAGGTAAGGAAAGCGGCCCCCTTATCGAGAATCCGCCGCGCCGGGTTGTCTTTCAGGCCGTTGATGACCTGATTGGTAATAAGGGCGCCGATCCAGTGAAAGGAGCTGATGATCTCCGTTCCGGCCACTCCCGGGAAGAAGTATTTGTTGCCACCGGCAAACCCGGCCGTCTCGTGGGGCACCACCGGGCCGAGGATGGCCACCAGGTCGTAGTCAAAGAGGCGTTTATTGATGGTGATGGTGAGCGGCTCGCGAATGAGGCCGTCGGAGATTTCGGCCAGTTCCCCTGCCGAAAGCGTCCCCACCACCTTCAGCTGGGACGGATCGTCGTGGACGTGGGCGAAAAAACGCGCCTTGTGGTAGGTCCGGGCGTGCTTCGCCGGGGTGATGCCGACCCGCTCCAGGATCTGCTCCTGGGACAGAGGCCGGTGGGTGCCCGAAGCCACCAAAAAATCCAGCGCTGCGACCCGGCGCGAGAGAATAGCGTAGATCACTCTGAAGAGGAGGTCGATGGGGGCCTTACGGGTGGCATCGGGGATCAGAAACAGCACCCGCTTGTGGGTGAGCGTTGCCGCCTCCAGGGCCTCGGAGATCAAGGCATTGATATCCTCGAAGGACAGCTGCCCACGATCCACCCCTTTACCGATGAGCATCAGGCCGAGCCCCTACCCTTCCCACTGGGTATGAAAGACGCCGTCCCGGTCGATGCGCCGGTAGGTATGGGCGCCAAAGAAGTCCCGCTGGGCCTGGAGCAGGTTAGCCGGCAGCCGTTCCCGGCGATACATGTCATAATACCCGAGGGATGCGCCCAGAACCAGGGCCGGGATTCCGTGACGTGCGGCCAGGCCCACGACCTCCCGCCAATGGCTTTCCAGGCCGTTCAGCTGCCGGGTGAAATGATCGTTGAGCATGAGGTTGGGCAGGGCCGGGTCACCCCGGTAGGCCTCCCGGATGGGTTCGAGCATCACCGAGCGGACAATGCAGCCCCCCCGCCAGATTCTGGCCACCTCATCCAGCTGCAGGTCATAGGCATATTCAGCCGACGCAGCCTGGATCAGGGCCATCCCCTGGGCGTAACTGGTGATGATGGAGCCGTGGAGGGCGTCGCGAAGTTTGTCTACCCAGGTCCCATCATCGTCGGGCAGGGCCCGAGACGGCCCCCGGAGCGCCCCTGCTGCCCGCACCCGCTCATCCTTGGCCGCGGAGATCATTCGCGCCACCACCGCCGCATTGATCGAGGGGATCGGTATCCCGAGATCGAGGGCGCTCTGGGAGGTCCACTTCCCGGTGCCCTTCTGCTGGGCCGTATCCAGGATCTGCTCCACCAGCGGCTGGCCCGTATCGTCATCCTGCCTGGCCAGGATTTTCCAGGAAATCTCCATGAGGTAGCCGCCCAGCGGTCCGGCGTCCCAGCTTTGAAATATTTCCGATATTCTGTCGGAGGGGTATCCCAGGCCGAACCGCAGCAGATCGTACACCTCGCAGATCATCTGCATGATGCCGTATTCCATGCCGTTGTGCACCATTTTCACATAGTGCCCCGCCCCCCGCGGCCCGATGTAGGTGCAGCACGGCTCGCCGTCAACCTGGGCGGCGATTGTGGTCACGATGGGCTCAATAGCTGTGTAACCTTCCCGGGGACCGCCCGGCATGATGCTCGGGCCTTTAAGGGCCCCCTCCTCGCCGCCGGAAACCCCCATGCCCAGGAATTGAATCCCCCGGCCCTTTAGGGCCTCGATGCGCCGCTCCGTGTCGGGAAAGTGGGAGTTGCCGGCGTCGACCAGCACATCGCCTTTTTCCAGGTGCGGGATCAGTTGATCGATGAAGTCATCCACCGGCTGCCCCGATTTGACCATGAGAATCATGCGCCGGGGCCTGGATAGCGCCGACACGAAGGCCTCGATGGTCTCGGTCCCCGCAATAGCCTGTGATGGGGCCTTGGTTTCCAGGAATTGCCGGGTCTTTTCGGCCGTGCGGTTATACACGGCCACCGAAAACCCGTGGTTGGCCATGTTGAGCACCAGGTTTTGCCCCATCACGGCCAGCCCGATCAGTCCAATATCGTTTTGTTTCATTGTTGCCCTGAGATTGACCCGTTTTGAATAGTCATATTAAGATTGTACGATTCGTTCCATATAGTCTTAAGCTTAAACCCATGAACCCGCTGATTGCACTTGATTTTGACGGCGTCATCTGCGACAGCGTGGATGAGTGCCTGATCACCGCCCATAACGCCTACCACGAGCTCCAGGGCCGGCCCCAATGGATCGACAGCCTCGCCGCCCTCGATCCCGGTCTCGCCGATCGCTTTCGGCGCCTGCGCCACCTGGCGGGCAGCGCCGCAGATTTCTGGCTGGTCTATCACCTGGCGGCCACCGGCAAAGATACCGACGCGCCCCAGTCCTTCAAGGCCCTGAGAAAGGAGCATGAGGTCCGACTGACCACCTTCGAGCCCCGCTTCTTTCAGGCCCGCCTCAAGCTTCGGTCAGCCAACCTCACCGAATGGCTGGCGCTCCATCGCCCCTACCCCGAGTTTCAGGATGGCTGGAACCAGCTGCGCGCCCATTTCCCCGTCTACCTGGTGACCACCAAAGACTTAGCCTCTATTGAGCAGTTCAACCGCCACTGGCGGCTGGGCATTGGGGAGCAGCACCTGTGGACCAAGGAGCGGGGACTGAACAAGGCCCACGCCGTGGCCGCCATCGCCGAGCAGACCGGTCGCAGGCCGGAAGACATCCTGTTCGTGGACGACCACCCCGAGCACCTGGCTGCCGTCTCGACGACCGGCGCCCGCTGTTTCTGGGCCGCCTGGGGCTATTTAGGGACCTACGGCCCGGCCCCGGTGGAGAACAGCCCCTTTACCCCCATCGCAAAACTGGCGGACCTGCTGGCCCAGCTCCCGGTGATCAATTAAACTCACCCACCAATGAAAAGGCCCCGTAGGCGATCCCGGGGCCTTTTGCACATCTGCGAGGTGGCTCTTCCCTACTTCATCAGCACCATCTTCCGGCTTTCGGTAAAGCGCTGGTCGCTCTCAGTAGAGATGGCCACCAGCCGGTAGATGTAGACACCCGTGGGCACGGGCCGCCCGCTACGGTCGGTGCCGTTCCACACCACCTGCTTGAAGCCGGGTTGCTCCTGCTGTTGCCAGCTCATCACCTCCCGGCCGGTGAGGTCGTAGACCGCGAGGTTCACGCGGCTGGCCTCCGGCAGATCGTAGCGGATGGTGGTGACGGGGTTGAAGGGGTTGGGATAGTTGCCGGACAAGCCATATGATTCGGGCACGACCTGTATCATAGAGCCATCCGCCAGCATTTTGGCCAAGTCCACCTTCGTCGATTTCACATTGGACCAGGCCGAACTTTGGTCGTATATATCAACAGCCTTGACCTTATAGGTTGCCGTATAGTAGCCCGATGATCGAACGATGACGCTTCGATCCTGGTAGCCATGCGAAGTTGTCGTGATGTCGGACCCAAGACTTCGATATAGATAAAAATGATCAAAGTATTCTTCGGTGCCACCGGTCCAGGACAGATTTACAGGTGACCCCTCGTAGATATACCAGCTCAAGACCGGCGCGGCGGGAGGGGGCTGTGGTGGTGGTGGAATCGAGGTGGTGATTCCATGCAGACTAAACGCTTGAACTAGCTGATCATAATGCGGTGTCCCGTTGCTCGTATTACCGTCCCCAAACCTATTATCGTCGGCGATGATCATCTTATCGAGAAATTGATTGAATGTTTTCGGGAGAAGATGAAAAGCATCATACACCAGTGGGTCGACAATGGAAGTCCCGAGAGTTATCCTTGAATCCCACACAGCACCGGAAATTATTTGCCCGTTCCAATGAATATCATCAGGAACACCGGAGCCGTCCCAATTGTTCGGTATTTTTAAGTCGGGAGAATCCAAATGACGTTCCCACGGGTCGGTGCCGGTAACTAGTCCCTCACCGATAGTCGCATCATTTTCTCTGGTGGCTGCGAAATAGTCAGCAAGCCCTTCATTCGTCGCTCCCTGTTGACCAAAAAAGCCAAGATTATCATTGTGGGCCTCATAAATCTTGTCAATTATTCCATGTCCGTACTCGTGGCGAATGATGTCAGTATTCAAGCTAAAATTTGAAAGTGTCCAGGTCCCAACATAGATACCGTTACCGGGCGGCACCGTGAGAATTCCTCCCACACCAAAAAGAATATTTCCAGTCGATGGATTATAGTATGCATTCAATGGGTCAGCACTATTGCGCACTACCGCTCTCATCTGGTAGTTTAGTCCACCAAAATAAAAAGGTGAGCCACTAATCCAGTCATGCATTTCATTCACGTAATAATAGACGTTCGGTTCATCGTTGAAGACAATATTAGAACCGCTCCAGGTCCAATTGTGGGTAGAGGGCGTCACCCACAATTCATGCAACGCTTCTGGCGATGTCCCGACTTCAGTTCCTATCTGCGTATCAACCCAGGGTCCCCGCAGAGACGATCTAAGCCGGTAATAAGAATATGCAATATTGTAATAATAGTCACCATTAGTGTTAGTCGTTCTTTGCCCAACGTATTGGCCAAGATAGTTCCATAGATCAATATAAATGTTTTTAAACGTCACGGTAACCGGGCTGTCGGAAGGATATTTCGGATGAATAACCCCCCTGACAGTTCCACCGAGACCAGAAATAATTGTATTTTCCACTAAGAGAAAATCGCCCGTATTAGCGTCAACGAAGACTAGCCAGTTACCCAATGGATTTTGCGTTGATACGTCTAGTTGCCATGCCAATTGGTAAGAGAACCCGCTTTGGTTTTCGATAGGAATTATTATCAATCGAGTATTAATAAGAGAGTCGGTGCTTGCGTTGAAATCTAGATGAGTCTTTGTTGACTTAATAGCCGAGGAAAGCTCGACACGAGGCGAGGTGGAAACTAAGATATCAGGATAGAACTCAGATCCAGAATTTACAATTTGATCTGCACTGTTTAGGGTGACAAATGCGTAACCGTTCCATACTGGGATTCCTTTATAAACTTGCTGAAACTGCGCATGCCAAAGACCATTGTAGTTAAATGCTGAAGTGATGGAGATCTCACCAGGTTTTATATTTAACAAATATTGATGCTTAAGAAGGAACTCCTTGGCCACTTCCTCAATATTTGAGTAATTGACCTTCACCCCAACATGAATCGTATCTCCACCAATAGATGACGGTGTCCCTTTCTTTTCATTCCAAATCGCCCTGTGGTTCCCTTTGGCATTCGAGAGAAAATCTTTCCACTCTATTGAGTTGTTTAGTTGATTTTGTATGGAATCCCTGGGAAAGGACGGTGTGGGTAAGACACCTAGGGTAACAATCCGATAGGGATCGTCCAGTCGAGGTAATTGTGCCTGTAGAAAGGAGGGATCGACCAGGAAGAGGACGATTGCAAAAAGCACCATCGCACGTGAGTAAGTATTTGACATGTTTGGTAATGCCCCTTTTTGAGGTTACAGACTATCTACGGAAGACTCTCCCCACCCACCGTCGCACTCGTCAAACAGTAATAGAAAAATGTGGGTATGGCTGTATGCGCTGGGCGAGATTTAGTTCCCACGAGCCCAACATCCGGCGCCAGAAAATCAAGTCTGGAGAAATCAATAAGATCAAAGGCAAAAACTCGACAGGATTCAAACACCCCAGCGGGTGTAACGACGGTTGTGGTATCACTTAATAAACTGATAGTATAGGAAATTGAATCATTAACCTGGATGACAACCGGAGCATCTTCAACAGTACGCGAGAAGTCATAAAGCAATAGTGGCTGGCCATTTACAATCTCAAAGATCCTGGTCCCATCTTTTTGAAAAACCCTATTTTCGATTCTTCCAAAGATTCTCTTGTACCAAATTATATCCTTTTGGAATACCAATGCTGTATCGAAATGAAATTGGTTTTCGGATTCCATTCTATCAATTCTGCTGAAGACGTATTTTCCAGGAACAAATGAGGGGGGAACGCCAAGAGTATCTGTTTGACCGCAGTATTCATAATACCAGGCATTGCCTACGTCCAAGGGGAAGAAGTCTGCGTTTGCGACATCTTCAGGTTCCGCTTTATTTAGAATGGCACGGTTATCGCCCAATTCACAGCCGATGACAAATAAAAACAAGATAAACGCGTAATGGATACTACGAACAAGTACTTTCATAAGAAGTGCACCCTTCAAGTTGGACAAGTTGCAGCCAAAGCAAAACTGGCAAGTGCCGCCAGCAGTCCTGAGATGTAGCCAATTCTACGCATCGCTATTTCTCCTTTAGGTTCTTTATTCGTCGATTATTCTTTCGGAATAAACAGGTCCGGCTCTCTGGCCATAAATGGTGTGAGTTTTATGAGCTCATCCGGCTTCTTGATGTCCACCACGTAGAGATAAAGGTCCTCATTTATAAACGGATCGGGGTTCTCGTCTTTGGCAAAGACAATCCTTTTGCTGTCATCTGACCAATTCCAGAAAAAGTCTACCGTATTATCAACGGGTATTTCCGTTACTTCGCCGTTGTCTAACGAAAGGACATAAAAACGGTTGGCTTGTCCGTACGTGCCCCTTTTGAAGGCGGTATACTGTCCACCGGGGGAAAGGCGGAAGCCATTCTCGTCTATATTATTCTGTGTTATGCGCTGCTCAATAGTTCCCGTGGTGACATTCAAACTATAGACCTCATTCTCTGGCCAGCTACCACCTACGTGGCCAAATTCCGGCTCTTTGTTCAAACGTGCAATAGCATAAATCTGGCTGCCTGTGGGTCCCCACTGGTAATCGCCATGAAACCAAGCGGTATCACCATCAAAAATAGGCGGTGCCTCACCGGCGATCTTGAAATCCCGGTCATTTTCCCCGCTTGCGTCAACTATCCCGTTTGCAAGTACAGCACCAAGATAGCCCGACCGTATGAAGAGTATTTTATCTCCCTCCGGGCTCCACTGGGGTCGTTGGGCAGCGGAACGAACCTGCCACAATACATGTTTATCACTTCCATCGGCATTCATTATCATGATCACGTAGCCCTCGGCAGCCCACATCAGCTGGCACACAATCTTTTCCCCATTGGGGCTCCAGAGCGGGTATTCCATGAGTGAGGGAGCGGATGTTTTACCAATGACGTAGTTGTCTCCCCAACGACCAGGAAAGACAACCGTGTCCCCCTCTACGGCCACAGGAGTCAGCTCACTTCCATCCAGGTTCATGGTATAAAGGCCCGGTAATCCAACAGTAGTATCTGCCGTGGCGAAAACTAGCTTCCCCGTGGACTCTTTATGGGTGGTGACGGGGTTCTTACTGCAATAGGAAACGATTGCGAGGAGAGAGACGCAGACGACCGCAAGTCTGGCGCTGACCACCTGCCCCGCCACATAGCGCTCAAAAGCGGGACCTGTGCCTGTCGAAGGGAAATCTGTTATCTTAGTGCGCATTCACACTCCAATCTCAATGGGCCGACGATATAGATAGCGCCTGAAGTCTT
>CAZJBG010000051.1:12782-15183 GCA_964543925.1 uncultured bacterium | reverse complement strand
CGGGCGCGTCCAGGAGCTCAAACCCGATGGGCGCATTGAATTTCCCGAAAGTCAAGACGGGTGTAGCCACCCCTCTTACATTGAACAGTTTGAAGTTCATATAGGCCTGCTCGACCTCGGTATAAAGAGGGGATTGTATGTCCACGCTGGTGGAATCGGTCAATGGAACGGTGATATCCGCCGCGCCTTCGAAAAAATCGATATCGGCCCGGAGAGTGACGCCCTTGGCGAACGTCTTCTCTAAATCGATTTCCACGCCGTCAAAACTGAAGGCGAACTGGTCGCTACTATCTACAGGGATGGTCATGCTGCCGTCTACAAACCCTGAGATGGAAAGACCATCCTGAGCAGTAAGGCTCGCAACGAAACCTGAGAAGAGGAACATGTATACTAGTGTTAATTCTTTTCTCATAATCATAGATTCTCCCAATATCCGCCATGTGTCTCTTTTCGAATTAATGATGGCATTCTCCTGGTGGCGTACAGGGTGTTGAACGCCTCGTAGGCAGTGGTGGAGGCGACCTCACGGGCCGGATGTGAAGCGGAAGAGGACCTCTACCGGGAGTTATGCGGTTTTGACCATCAAGGGGCAGGAGGGTGAGCGTAAGCAAAACGGCGGCTATACGGATATTCATAGTGGCGGATGACATAGTTACTACCCTTCATTTGGTCAGGAGACGCGGGATCACCTTGCGCATGGATTCACACTCCGTTGAATCGGATCCTGCATCTTGTCGTGGACCCGAGTCGGCTGAAGAAGAACATGTGTTAGATTAGGGGGAAAACGGGTGGCGGACAATCGGCATCCAAACCGTTTTTGTCTGCTGTCGAAGTACCGGTTACCTATAGGTCATTCACCTATAGGTTCTACATTGGCTTCCGGGAACTGTACACTGCGGGGCCTTCAGATCCGGGAACAGGTCCTGGGCCCGGTTCAGGATGTGGCGTGATGAGGGACCGCTGAGCGCCTACACTCGCAAGACCCCTCTCAGGTCCCTATATGATCTTTTCGGTCTGATTCCATTGGATCGCATACTGGACCAGTTCGGCTCCATCCTTCAACTGCAATTTCCCCTTGATGTGCTCGCGGTAGGCGCCCACTGTCTTTGCACTTATGCCCAGTTCCCTGGCAATCCGTTGCGTTCGGTAACCCCGTCCGATAAGCTGGAAAACGGCCAGCTCGCGATCGCTCAGCCGTCCGGTGGGTGAGTTATCCGCGTTCAACCGGCCATCCACAAAACTATGCAGCATCCGTTTGGCCATGTGTCCGCTTAGGGCCAGTTCGCCATTTTTTACCAGTCGAATAGCCTCGAGGATCTTTTTGACACCGGCCTGCTTCATGACATAACCTCTGGCCCCCGCCTTCAAGGCACGCTCCGCAAAGAGAATTTCGTCGTGCATCGAGAGCACCAGGATTGGCAAGTTCGATGAGATCGCCTTGATATTCCTGATCAACTCAAGGCCGTTGATACTTCCCAGGGAAATATCCACCATCACCATGTCCGGCCTAAGCTTGCCGATCGATCGAATGGCCATGGGGGCATCCCCGGCCTCTCCGCAGACCGTGAGATCATCCTCGCGATTGATCAGCTGGGCCAGGCCCTCTCGGACGATGGGATGATCATCGACCAGCAAGATTCGCGTTATCTTATTCATTTTCCTCTTCCCGCTACAGCGGATGATCCCCCAGCATTTCTAATTGAGGACTGATGGATAATCCCGTGGTGAACGTGCAGGTCACGACGGTTCCACCACCTTGCTTGGCCCTGATGTCAAATGAACCGTCACACATGCCCGCACGGTACTTCATCATATGCAGCCCCATGCCGAGTTGACTTTCCCAGTTATTTGGAAGGCCGCTACCGTTATCGCTTACCCTCAGTTCAATTTGATTCTTTATAGTTTTTGTCAGGTCGATCACGATCCGGTTTGCCCCGCCGTGCTTAATGGCATTATGCACAGCTTCCTGGGCGATGCGATACAGGTGCGTGGCTACAACGTGATCAAGACCGGGCACAGGTGGATCGCAAGAAATGTGGCATGAAACATCAAAAAGGTGTTCTGTCCGGTGACCCAGCCGACGCAACGCTTCAGCAAGATTGCTGGTTTCAAGGTCCACAGGATACAGTTCCTTTGCCAGGTCCTGTGACCGATTGATCGCCTCGTGGATCAGCTCCGTGATCTGCGCAGCAGTGGCCGCTTCATCCAGAGATTGCTCCGCCAGCTGCTGCTCCAGCAGTTCACTCTTGTAAGCGGTACCGAGGAGATATTGCCCCAGGTCATCATGCAGATCCTGTCCGATGCGCCGCTGTTCCTTTTCGCTGACTTCCAGAACCTCACGCTCCAGGAGCTTGCGTTCGGTGATATCGTGCGCTGTCCCCTGGGTGCCAAGGATTTCGCC
>CAZJBG010000051.1:4150-12772 GCA_964543925.1 uncultured bacterium | reverse complement strand
CCTTCAGCACACGTGCATTGAAAACTAGATGCTTATGCTGACCAGACTTTGAGATATAAACCGTCTCGTAACCGAAAGTAGTCTTACCCTTGAGAATATGTTTAAAGGTTTGCAGGTCCCGCTTGGCAATTTCGGGTGGCTTGAATTCACTGAAGGCATGGCCGAGCATTTCCGTGAGCTCGTATCCCAGTAACTTTTCCCAAGCCGGGTTGAGATAAGTGAATCGGCCTTTAGCATCGCAGCTCCAAATCATATCCTGTGAAGTTTCCACCAGGTTCCGGAACCGCTCTTCACTCTTACGCAGGGCCTCCTCCGCCAGCTTACGCTCCGTGATGTCGCGGACATGTACCAAGTATCCACCCGTAACACCGCCTTCTAATCCCAGCGGTGTTATAAACACGTCAACGAAACGCTTGCCGGATTTCGAGGTCTTATACAATCCCAGTTTTTTAACGACTTCAAAATCGAATTGCGATTCATATTTTACCGGTTCTCCGTTGCGAAGCCTCTGTTTTGCATCTTCGGGAAGATTGGGGTCTTCAAAGAGCTTGAATCCTTCCACTTCCTTAATGTTATCCACACCGAACATGTCCAGGCATTTCGGGTTTGCGTTGATCAAGAGTCTATCAGAATCATATAATTCAATTCCGATGGGTGATTGTTCGTAGATACCTCTGAACCGCTCTTCACTGGCCCGCAGCGCCTCTTCGGCCTGCTTTCGCTCGGTGATGTCTCTACCGACCGTCAGAACCGCCTGCTTGCCCTGGTAGGGGATTGTGGTGCTGATGGCTTCTATATAGGCTAGCTTTCCATCGGATCGAAGTACCTTTCCGATCATCGGTTGTGCGAGCCTCTGTCCATGGAAGGTTTTGTCTATCCTTTCCCTGGCTTCATCCTGATCCTCAGGACCTAGAAGGTCCAAAACGGCGCGGCCAAGCAGTTCCTCGCTGCCCGCTGTGCCCAGATTCTGAACGAGGGCCGGGTTGCAATAAACGATCTTCCCATCGATATGGATAAGAATAGGATCGGGAGACAACTCCACCACGTTACGGTACCGCTCCTCGCTTTCGTGCAACGCTTCCTCCGCGGCGCGGAGCCGCCGTTCGGTGTCCAGTTCGTGGAACAAGCGTCGGAATGCGCCGGGCAGACGCTCGACAAGGTCCAAGCCCTTCACCAGGTAGTCGTCGGCGCCGAGTTTCATCATCTCGACGGCTGTTCTCTCGTCGCCATGACCCGTCATCGCGATGAAGGGGACCGGGCAATTGCGTTCGATCAAAGCGCTGATGACCTCGCCGCCGGTCATGTCGGGGAGTTTGATATCGAGCAGCAGCACCACCTCAGGATTGGCCATAACGCGCTCGATGGCCTCGGCGGCATTCAAGACGCCTGCGGTGTCATAACCGGCTTTGCGCAGAGCTTCCTGAGCCAGATTGTTTAGCCCCTCATCGTCCTCGACGACCAGTACGCGCCGGGGCCTCGGCTCCTCGGTCTTGGGGCTCTCGCTGTTCTCGAGCATTACACGACTCCTTCTCCGTTGATTTTCGGCACTTCCACAATAGCCAGGAAAAGGCCCAGTTGCCGAACGGCATTCACGAAGCTTTCGTAGTCGACAGGCTTGGTGATGTAGTTGTTGCACCCCAGGACGTGGCAGCGTTCCACCTCCTTTGGGTCGTCGGTCGTGGTGATCATTATCACGGGCATCTTGCGCAGTTCCGGATCGGCTTTCACTTGCGCCAGCACTTCAATGCCGTCGAGTTTTGGCATACGGATATCGAGCAGAAGAACATAGCTCGCTCCCGGTTGCCGTTGGGGCCCATCGCCTTTTTGAAACAGGAAATCCAGGATTTCCTGTCCGTCTTTGAAGAGCAGCACATCATTTACGATGCTTCCGCGGGCCAGGTTCTTCCTGATCAGACCAGCATGTCCTTCATCGTCCTCGGCCACGAGGATCACGACTTCCTTGCGCATATAAATCTTCCCCTTAGTCATTGGTTTTTCTGCACGGCCGGCAGCGCCACGTAGAAACGACTGCCCTCGCCAGGTTTCGATTCTACCCAGACAGCTCCCGACAGTCTAGCAAGGATTTGCTGAACTATGGTCAAACCCAATCCTTCCCCCTTGCTCTTTGCCGGGTCAAGCCGATGGAATATCTCGAAGATGTTTTGTCGATGCGCCGGAGCAATGCCAATCCCGTTATCTTCCACACAGTATACAGACCGTTCTCCCTCGACTCGGCCGCTGATCCGGATGGCGCCGGGGCGCTCCGAATCGAGGTATTGCAGCGCATTGCCGAGGAGGTTCGAGAATACCTGGTTCACCTGAACGGCGTCACCTTTGCAGGGCGGCAAGTCGGCGATGTCAAGTTCGGGGCCGGCTTCCTTGATTTGAAACTCACTTGCGTTAACAACCTTGCCAATCAACTCATTCATGTCGAGCGAATCGAGCGTCAGGGCTGCGCGGCCCGAGCGCGACAGTTTCAGCAGTCCGGCAAGCAGTGCGTCCATTTTAGACGTGCTGGTCCTGATGAAGCGCAGGGCGTTGGGCATGTCCTGCGCCAGCAGCGGGGCAACCGCCTCGAGCGCTTCGGCTGGTGTTTTGTCGCTGTCGAAAGCGCTGCGGAGGTCATCGATCGCATGCTCCAACTCCTTCCCGTAACCGTCGATGTTGACGAGAGGGGAGCGCAAATCGTGGGATGCGACGGATATGATCTGTTCGAGCTCTTTGTTTTTCGCCTTGAGTTGGGTGTTGAGTCGGGCGCGCGTCTTCTCGGCTTGCTTGCGTTCAGTCACTTCACGCTCTAAATCTGCTGCATTGCTTTGACTGGCCTTATATAACTGTGTATTTGCGATCGCAAGACTGGCGATATTAGCTAGAGTAGAGCAGAATTCAATCTCCGAATCGGCAATATCACGGGGGATTCCCATACTCCCAACAAGTAGAACTCCGATCACCTTCTCTTCGGCAATCAGGGGTATATATAAAAGCGAGCGCACATTTCTGGCCTCGATGATTGCTTTCTCGGGAGCAGAAAGTGAAGCGGATTTTGTATCGAGGATAAATTTAGTTTGTTTTTTAGAAATTGTCTCTTCTATATGGGGGTGATCTGATAAAAGAGCGACGTGAAATGAATCGGGCATCTCTGGTGGTAATGGTGGCGTAGTCGCCCCTAGATACAACTTATCTCCTTCAAGAAGGTATACGGCAGAAATTTCAAGTCCCATATATCTAGCGATACTTTCGGTTGTTGCCTGTAACACAGTCTCCATATTCAAAGTACTAACCAGGGTCTTACTCACCTCAAGCAGGGTTGTTAGTTCTTGATTGTGGCGGTGCATCGCCTCCTTGACTTGCTTGTGCTCCTCGACTTCCTTTTCCAAGTCTCGCGAGTATGCCTCCAACCGCGCAATAATCGGGTTGCCGACCCGGAAGAACAGCGCTGTGCCGGCCAGGACAACTAGAAGAGCAACTGCGACGGCTAGGAGACCAGACCTGATGAAGGGCACGCGAATCTCTGCCAGGTCGATCTTCGCCACGATCCCCAGGTTCAGTACGGCGACCGGCTCATAGGCGGCCAGGACTGTCTCGCCCCGGTAATCGAGGCCAATGACGGTTCCTGACAGTCCGTTGAGCGCCCTGCGCATGGGTTCGGCCAGTTCCGAGTCGAAAGCCATCGGCGCGGGATGTTCGACGCCGCCGTGTCGATGCCGCAAAGTGAAGACGATAGTGTCCCCATCGCGCCGCGCCAGCGTGAATTCCCCCGTCTCGCCAAAACCCTCGTAGCGCTCATGGGCGTCGATGATCTGGCTCAGTGTCGCGGCAGAGGCATCGTGCCCCAGATCGCCCTCCCACATTATCTTGGCCATCCTGGCGTCATAGCGCGCGACAGCCTCAATCAAACGCGCCTGGCTTTGCGCGGTTGTCTGTAGATGCTCCCTGTGCTCGTTGATATCGTGACGGTAGAGCATGGTTGTCATGACCGCCATGACCATCGCGCAAGCCCCGACCATGATAAGAGTCAAGAAAAGAAACCTTTTTCGCACGTTCATGGGCTTGCCCGAGCGCTTGGCGCTGGCCAATAGGCTCGCCGGAATAGCGTCTTCTCCCGAAACGCCAACCGTGGCGGCCCCTAGCATCAGGAAAGCCAATGCAGTCGTCAGGGCCATGGGAACCGTGGCACCTTGGCCATAGAGCAGGGGGTTTCCATAAAGATACGCCAGGCAGGCATGGAGTTATGGAACCGGGATGAGGCTTGCGCGCATATACGGATATCTTTAGAAGGACTGATGATCGGCAAGCACAGGATGGACACTTTATTGGAGGCGAGCCGGGGGAGAAGGTTCAGGAAGATGAAAACAGCGGACAAAAGTGAACCTAATCGCATCGGGTTCTCTGTGCGCTTTGTCATTGCGTCGCTGGACATTCTAACCTACTTTTCCATTATAGTTATATTTATAGCCCCTGTCCAATGGCGTATGGGTGAAGGGAGTGGCCTCCGTGCCCGTGCCGCAGCCATGCTGGGCTGTCACGGGTATGAAGTTCAGGCCATTCTACGTCAGCCAGGGGCGACAAGCTCACTAGTAATGTATGACAGCATGTCTGTTTTTTCAACTGAATATTGAAAGAAAAAATTTCATCAGGCCTCGGTGAGCGGCTTCGATCCGTCAGGCAATATTTCAAGGAAACCCAGACCGCGTTTGCCGCCAGGTTTGGATTAAGTCGAGGGCAAATCAACAGTTATGAACGAGGGGAAGTGGACACGTGTACCCGTCTTTTAGCCGAGCTCGTTAAAGTGGGCGTGAATGTCAATTGGCTGGTATTCGGCCAGGGTGAGATGCTCGTTGTGGACATGCTCGACACCGAGCGATTGAAGCTGGAGGCAACATTCTGGAAGGCCGATTCCAACCTCCTCCGAGCCACACTGAATTTGGTGTTCGATCAGGTGTCTAAAGAGGAGGGGCGAAAACGGGCGATCAACATATTTGAGCAGGCCTGCCCGCACCTACAGATCAGCCAGCGGTATCCGTTTATGCCGGAACCGGAGTACGACGATGCCGAGCGCAGTGAAAATGATCCGCCATCGAAGGCGACGAGTGGTCTGGCACAGGACGAGAAGCACGGTAATGAATGAGGGTTTGCCAACATACGATTGAGAGATGACCGATCAAGCTGCTCCCGCATGGAAATTCGGAGGCGAGTGGATCGTTTCGTTTCGTGATGCCTGCTTCGGTTCAGAACAAAGGGGCCACACCTGGGGCCAACGGCTTCGTGGAGTGGTTCAACCGTACTGCCCTGATCATCGTTTCCCACAACTTATCCTGCTATAGCCCCGCCAGCGGCGGCGTTGATCAGTCCCACCCCCATATCCATGTTCGATTGGCCGGAACCAAGCCATACTTCACCAACCAGAATATTCTCTATGTCAATTCGGGTATCGCCTGTTACGGTCAGGCTGTAGGGGCCGCCTGCTTTGGGGGGCTTGAGTTGAGCTTGCCAGCGTCCCTCTGCATCCCCTCGAACTTTGGTACCCCAAAATTGCCAGCTACCCTTGATCCGTATGTTCTCACCAGCATCACACCAGCCCCATATCCTGAACGGCTGGCCCTGTTGCATGACCATATTATCACTGAAGATGGATGGTAGCCGCACATCTGCCAGAACGGGACTATAGGATAAGATCAGAAATAATATTGGGAGGTGAAGCGTTCTTATTTTCATTTTCAATTCGACCTCATTATGTGCCGGCGCCCCATTCTGCGCAGTTGATATCAGACCCGCTGTCCCTTGAGGAAGTGTGGATAATACAGGCTTTCATCACCACGAACCGTATCAACATCAAGATGGTTGACAACATAGGTCAAAATATACTGGGCGCCGGTCAGGATCGGCTGTGATTTAGCTGCGTAAATAGTCACCCGGTCCCGTCCAGATTCTACCGGAGTATATATCTCCTTAGGCTCACTCCAGGGGCCGGTTAACTCATTAGACCAGCGCATAACAATATGGGCTTTGGTAACCAGACCTCGAGTATGAATGGCTAGAAAACTATCGGAATGGGTATCGTGATGGATCGTGAGCTCATTCTGTCCCTTATCGAAGATCGCCTGGGGCTGTTTGCTCAATTTCTCCTGATAGACCCATCCCCGGTCTTCACCACACCACCACTGCGGCTTGCCTAGATCGCCAATTGCTGCCAACGCCTCCGGCCAGCGCAGGGCATAAATTTCATGGAACCTGGGATTGGTTGCACCAAAGGCGTAGAGCCATCCATCATGACAGGTAACGCTGGCAGCTCCGACAATGGCGCCAAAACTGTTTTGCGGCGGGTGCAGCCATTCCAAAGTCCAATCGAGAGGGTCGTCGTCAGGATTTCGTACCAGCACTGCCTCCCAGCCAAATACATCGAAGTCAAACTCCACCAGGCCCAGGGTCTTCTGTCCCGATCGGACCTTCATCATAAACATGAGCAGGCCGTCATTTAATCTGGCTCCGTGACCAGGCCAGTACCAAACATCGCCGTCTTCAGGAAAAAAGGAACCAGGCAGGCCCCCAGCTTCACGCCAGTAGAACTTCATTTTTGCGGTGACAGGGTCATACCCTGACTGAAAAGCGACACTGTTGCGTACCATCGTTGCATCGCGGCGGTTACCACCGGATTTGGGTGTAACAAAGCTATCCCCGAAAAGCCACAACACTTTACCATTGCCCAGATCAATGGAAAAGGCGTCATCACCGCCCAACCAACGGGGATCAGCATGGAACAGCCTATCCGCTTCAGGCCAGGGTTTGATTTGCAGTGTGGATGACTTATCCGCTAGCGACATGGCTACTCCCCAACCTGTTCCCAGCCGATCCGGGACAGGTGCCAGTAGATGACCCCGGCGGCCAAGGCGGCGATGGCCAGAAAAACCAGGCCCAGCCCCGTCTCGCCCAGAATGACGTTCCCAAAGCCAAACAGGGTGAAGATGACCAGGATGATCCCCGCCAGCCAATCGATGAACAGGTTCATGTACCCGCTGTCACTGGGCACATGGGGCAGCTGGTCGGCAATCGGTTTCCACAGGTACCCGCCGGGATGAATCCGCTCGTAGAAGGCGTGGAGGGTCTTTTCCTCCGTCGGGGGGGTGAGGAAGGTAACCACCAGCCACACCACGGTTGCCCAGGACACGATGATAAACAACGTGTAGGGAAAGGCGACGTACGGCTTGACAAAGGGCAGGATGACCAGGGGCGCCACCATGGCGGCGATCTCCGACCAGGCGTTGATGCGCCACCACCACCAGCGGAGGATGAGCACCAGCCCAATCCCGGCGCTGGCTTCCAGAATGAAGACCCAGGCATCGCTGATGCGATCCAGTTTCGAGGTAACCAGTAGAGAAATGATCATGGAGAGGAGGGTAGCGATCCTCGAGATGCGCACGTAGTCTCTCTCCTCCCCCTCGGGCCGGATAAAGCGGCGATAGAAATCGTTCACGAGGTAGGAAGCACCCCAGTTCAGTTGGGTGGCAATGGTGGACATGTAGGCCGCAAAGAAGGCCGCCAACAGCAGTCCCAGCATGCCGGGGGGCAGCAGGTCCCGCATGACCATGACGAAGCCGTCCCCCTTATGGGCCATGTCTAGATCGGGATAAAGGACCAGGGATACCAGGGCCACCATGATCCACGGCCAGGGACGAATGGCATAGTGGGCGATGATGAACCAGAGGGTGGCAAAGAGGGAGTGCTTCTCGTCCTTGGCTGACATCATCCGCTGGGCCACATAGCCGCCGCCGCCGGGGTCAGCCCCCGGGTACCACGACGCCCACCACTGGATACCGATGTAGGCGATGAAGGCCGCGAAGCTCATGGTCAGGGCGCCGCCTACCGTTGTGCCCGACCCCCCGATGGTGGGTGTGAACTCAAAAAGCCAGTCCGGAAGCTGCGCTTTGAGGCCTGCCACACCCCCGATGGCCGGGGCATTCACGGCTATGACCGCCAGGGCGATGGACCCGCCCATAGCCACAATGAATTGAAAGGTATCGGTAATGGCCACACCCCACAGCCCGGCCATGGAAGAATAGATGGCCACGATGAACATGATCAACCCCACCCACAGCAGGGCGGCACTGAACTCAAAGCCCAGAAAAGAAACTCCCGCAACGCCAAAGAAGGTAAGCCCGGGAAACATGACGGTAAGGATCCGTTCCATGGCCAGGTTCACCCAGCCCATGATGATCAGGTTCATGAACAGCCCCAGGTAGAGGGCCCGAAAGCCCCGGAGAAAGGCCGCCGCCTTGCCCGAGTAGCGCAGCTCGGTGAATTCCACATCGGTGAGGATACCGGCCCGCCGCCACAGCCGGGCGAAGAAGAAAACAGTCAGCATGCCGCCAAAAAGCATGTTCCACCACAACCAGTTGCCGGCGATACCGTTCTTGGCCACCAGCTCCGTCACTGCCAGAGGCGTATCGGCTGCAAAGGTCGTGGCTACCATGGCGGTACCGGCGACATACCAGGGCAGCTTGCGACCACTCAGAAAAAACTCACTGGTGCTGGTTCCGGCCCGGCTGGAGAAGTACAGGGCGATGCCCATACTGAACGCAAAGTAGGCCAGTATAATGATCCAATCAACGGTCGCCAGGTACATAT
>CAZJBG010000051.1:0-4140 GCA_964543925.1 uncultured bacterium | reverse complement strand
ATATCAGGGGCTCCTTGTTACGAGATGATTCATGCTTTTTACGGCGCTCATGGTGTCCCTACCACAGGCGTCCGCCTGGATCCTTCAAAAGGGCTCTCGTTCTACAAACTTGGCATCTGCCCCAACAGGTGGTGCCCGTGGGGCCAGCTGCAACCGACAAGCTGATGATTTACGGCTTAAGCGTGCCTAAGTTTGCATACTTAAATTTTCCAACTCAAGTTTAAAATGTAACAGGTAGATTCAGAGATGGCTGATTATCAATCAGAGCAACCCGAACACGTCGGGTTCAGTGAGCCTCGCCGAATACTCGTGACGGGCGGAGCCGGCTTTCTTGGCTCACATCTTTGCCGGGAGCTGATCAACCAGGGGCACGAAGTGCTTTGCCTGGACAACTTCTTCACCGGCCATAAGCGGAACATCGTGGACCTGCTGACCCAGCCAAAATTTGAACTGATTCGCCACGATATCGTTAACCCCATCTTCCTGGAGGTCGATCAGATCTATAACCTGGCCTGTCCCGCCAGCCCGATCCATTACCAATATAACCCGGTGAAGACCATCAAGACCTCGGTCATGGGCGCCATCCATGTACTGGGCCTGGCCAAACGGGTTCGCGCCAGGGTGTTGCAGGCCTCCACCAGCGAAGTCTATGGCGACCCGCAGGTCCATCCCCAGCCGGAATCGTATTGGGGGCACGTCAATCCCGTGGGCATCCGGTCGTGCTACGACGAAGGCAAACGGTGTGCGGAGACCCTGTTCTTTGACTATCATCGACAGAACAAGGTTGAAATCAAAGTGGCCCGTATTTTCAACACCTACGGCCCCAACATGGATGTGAACGATGGCCGGGTGGTGAGCAATTTTATTATCCAGGCGCTGCAAAATAAGCCGCTGACGATTTTCGGGGACGGCAACCAGACCAGAAGTTTTTGTTATGTGTCCGATCTGGTGACCGGGCTTATCGCCCTCATGGAAAGTCCGGCTGAGATTACCGGCCCGTTGAACCTGGGCAATCCCATGGAAGTCACCGTGAATGAACTGGCGGAGAGGATTCTGAAACTGACGGGGGCCTCCTCCCCGATTGAAACGCATCCACTGCCCGCAGATGACCCTATTCAGCGCCAACCGGACATCACCGAGGCCCAGGAAAAATTGAGTTGGCAGCCGGGTGTACCCCTCGATAAGGGTTTGAAGCAGACGATCGCATATTTTGAAACGTTGTTGGGACATTTGGCCATAGCTTGATTCTGCCCCTGGGCCTGAGCCAGTGATCAGTCGATTCCGCCTGGACGCCGGGTAATGAGAATTGATCTGTTCAATCATAATTCTTAAGATAGTGGAGCGTACGAGATGAAAATAACTATTATCGGAACCGGCTACGTGGGCCTGGTGACCGGGGCCTGCTTTGCCCACATGGGCAATCAAGTCAGGTGCGTGGATAACGACGAGGAAAAAATTGACATACTTAACCAGGGAAAATTGCCCATCTACGAACCGGGGCTGAAGGAGATTGTCGACAGCAACCTGTCTGAGGGCCGCTTATCGTTCACCACCGACACTGCCGAGGCTGTGCGCGCCAGTGAGTTCATCTTCATCGCCGTGGGCACTCCCATGACCGAGAATGGTAGTGCCGACGTTCAGCACGTCCTTGAAGTGGCCAAAATCATTGGCGGTGCCATGGATGATTATCGCATTATCATTACCAAATCCACCGTCCCCATAGGAACGGCCGAGAAGATCCGTACGACCATTGAGGAGGCCCTCCGTGCCCGTGGACTCAAGACCCAATTTGACGTGGTGGCCAACCCGGAATTCTTGAAGGAAGGCAAGGCCGTGGCCGACTTCCTCAATCCGGACCGCATCGTCATCGGCGCCAATAGCCAGCATGCCAAGGAACGGTTACAGGCCCTGTATGATCCTTTCTGCCGCACCGACGAGAGCCGTATTCTGATCATGGATATTCCATCGGCTGAGCTCACCAAATACGCCGCTAACGCCATGCTGGCCACCCGCATCTCCTTCATGAATGAAATTGCCGCCGTGTGCGAGGCCACGGGTGCTGATGTGAACCACGTGCGCATTGGTATCGGCAGCGATGATCGGATCGGACGCCGCTTCCTGTTCCCCGGGGCCGGCTATGGCGGCTCCTGTTTCCCCAAGGACGTGCGCGCACTCATTCAAACCGGCGAAGAGTTGGGCCTGCGGCTGAACATCCTGTCATCCGTCGATCAGGTGAACAACGCGCAAAAGAGGCGTATGGTGACCAAAATCAAGGAATTCTACGGGAACAGCAGTCTGGCGGGTAAAACTTTTGCAATCTGGGGGTTGTCGTTCAAGCCCGGGACAGACGATGTCCGTGAAACTCCAGCTGCCATTATCATCGAAGGCTTGCTCCAGGCCGGTGCCAAAGTCCAGGCTTACGACCCCATCGCCGCAGCTTCCTTTCAGCAGCTCTATAGCCTGGCCATCGATTATTCCGACGATATGTATCAATGCCTCGAGCATGCTGACGCCCTGCTCCTGGTCACCGAATGGCACCATTTCCGTCGACCCGACTTCGCCCGCATTAAAGCGGCGCTGTCAAGTCCCGTCATATTCGATGGGCGCAACCAGTACGAACCGGACTATGTCCGTGAGCGGGGCTTCACCTATCTCTCGGTGGGCCGGCAGCCGGTCCTGGCCAATCCCCATCGTTGATGGGGCAGCCGCCTGTGTTTAGCGCCTAGCGGGCGCTGGCGTGGCGCGACTGGCAGGTAAAGCCGGCGGTGGCAGCCCACCTGGCATCACCCTGCCGGGGTCTCTGGAAAGGCACCCTCACGAAATGATATGGAATCACGATCAGGGATGATGTTTGACTTAGGCCACGCACCCCAGATAACGAGCAGTACCTCGCCTGCCAGGACGCCTTTCCATGTGATGGCCAAACCGATAGGCCCCATCTGCAATCTTGACTGCGAATATTGTTTCTATCTCAAGAAGGAGGATCTCTTCCCCGGCACCAAATCCTTCCGCATGACCGATCAGGTCCTGGAGCAATTCATTCGCCAATATATTGAGGGCCAGCCGGACGGAACCTCGGAGGTCAACTTTGCGTGGCAGGGCGGCGAGCCGACCCTTATGGGAGTGCAATTCTTCCAGCTGGCCATTGAACTCCAGGAGCAATATAAACGCCCTGGTCTGCGCATCACAAACTCCCTGCAAACCAACGGAGCCCTACTGAACGGCGAATGGGGGGAGTTTCTCCACGACAATAACTTTCTGGTGGGGCTCAGCATTGACGGTCCCGAGGCGTTCCACGACCGGTACCGGCTGGACAAACAGGGACGGGGCTCATTCCACCGCGTCATGGCAGGCCTGGAGGTGCTTAAGAAACATGCAGTAGAGTTCAATACCCTCACGGTGATTCAAAACGACAACGGCGACCACCCCGAGATCATCTACGATTTCCTGAAAGAGGTCGGCTCCCGGTTCTACCAGTTTATCCCTATAGTGGAGCGGGAGGGCGACGGACATCTCTCCCATCGAAGCGTCGCGGCGGAGCAGTACGGCCATTTTCTCAACGGCATTTTTGATCGCTGGCTCGAGCAAAGGGACGTGGGGCAGATCTTTATCCGCGACTTTGACATGCTGCTGGGGCTGGTCATGGGACAGCCCTCATCGGTGTGCGTCCATGCGGAAACCTGTGGGCGGGCCGTGGCCATTGAGCACAACGGCGACCTGTTCAGCTGCGACCACTTCGTCAATCTGGAGGATCAACTGGGGAACGTGGCTCGGGAGACGCTCAGCACCATGCTCGATGACGGCAAACAGGAGAAATTTGGCAATGATAAGCGGGATACCCTGCCGCGCTACTGCCGGGAGTGCGAATTCCTGGAGTATTGTTACGGCGCCTGCCCCAAGGACCGCTTCATCACCACGCCTGACGGTGAGCCGGGGCTGAACGTCCTCTGTGCGGGCTATAAACTCTTTTACGGGCACACCTTGCCGGTATGGGAAAAGATGGCCAAGTGCCTGCGGATGGGGCGGCCGGCCAGTGACTACCGGGAGATTGAAGCCCTCATTTTAACGGACCTCAAGGACCGGGGGACTATAGTGGGCCGGAACGACCCCTGTCCCTGCGGCAGCGGCCGCAAATTCAAG
>CAZJBG010000050.1:1230-15202 GCA_964543925.1 uncultured bacterium | reverse complement strand
ACCTTGGGATCAAAATATCAACACGTCAATGAACGCTTTCTATGGGTAAGGACTTTAATTGACAGGGAGAACCGTGTTCGAAGGACGAAGATCTCGTAAGCGAATATACTCAATTAGGAAAGTCGGTCAAATGAAATTTTAAACACCTCGGCAACGGCCGGTCCCAGGTAGTGGGAACCGAGGATAGCAACCAGGTCGTTCTCTCCCGCTTCGGCCACCACGTCCTTGATGGCCAGGGTGGCCGGTCGCTTAACCTCGACTTGGGGATCGGTGGCGCCCGCCAGGGTGGCAACCTGGACGGCCGGCAGGTAGTGGCGCGTCTCGGTCTGCGTGAGAACGACCCTATCGAACTCCTTCAGGAGCAGGTCCAATACCTGGTGAGCATTTTTGCCCTGCTGCAAGGCCAGAACCAGCCATTTCCGGCCCCGGATCGACTCGCCCCTCAGGGTGTCGAGGAACGCGCCGACCCCATGGGGATTATGAGCCACGTCGTAAATGACCTTCGGACGGGCCATGACCTGTTGATACCGGCCCGGCCAGATGGTTGTTTCGACAGCCCGGGTGGCCTGGCCCGTATCAAATTTGTGGCCTAGAACAGCCTGGGTTACCGACCAGGCCAACTGGGCATTCCGATGCTGATGGTCGCCCGGCAGCCTCAGAGGGCGGGGGATCGGCAGCTGTTCGGAGACAAAGGTCACCGGCGAGCTGACCCGCCGGCCTTCAGCTTGGATAACCTCTTGTACCGCGGCTGTTTGTTGTGCGGAAAAGCAGGGCACCCCCGGCCGCAGAATGCCCGCCTTCTCCCGGGCGATAGCCTCGATGGTATCCCCCAGGGTTTCCGTGTGATCGAGGGCAATGGGCGTCAGGGCGGTCCAGGATGGTTCGGCGGCCGTCGTGGCATCGAGGCGCCCCCCCAACCCGGTCTCCAAAACGGCGATGTCCACCTCCTCGGCTTTGAAATGGCTCAGGGCCATGGCCGTGGTGGCCTCAAAAAAAGTGGTGTCGAGTTCCCGCACGGCCGCCCGATGGGTCTGCATCCACGCCGCAATGTGCCGGTCGTCGATACAGACGCCGTTTACGCGGATGCGCTCGTGAAAGCGGGCCAGGTGCGGCGAGGTGAACAGCCCGGCTTTCAGTCCATGATGCTGGAGGATGTGCGCTGCCAGGGCCGCCGTCGACCCTTTGCCGTTGGTACCTGCGATCTGGATTATCGAGAAGCTGCGCTGGGGACTGCCGCACCGCAGCAGCAGATCTTGAGTGGGCCCCAGTCCCAGTTTGATCCCCCGGCGCTCGAGGCTGTAAAGCTCATCCAACAGGACCTGTAGCGGGCTGAGCGTAGCAGGCGGACCGGGCGTGGCCGGCGTCTGGGCAGGACTGTGAACGGCATCGCCCGCATCCATGTTGGCCGCTTCCGTGGGAGGATGGTCCGCCCTCATTGTTCTTCCAGCAGGGCCACTTCGTATTTTTTCTTAAACGTCATAATGGCCCCGAAGAGCCCTTCGGCAATGCGCTGCCGGTAGGCGCTCTGGCCCAATTTCTTTTCCCCCATCCGGTTACTGATAAATCCGATCTCCACCAGGATCTTGGGCATGGATGCGCCGATGAGCACGATGAAGCCGGTCTGTTTGATTCCCCGGTTGGTGGCCTCCAGATGGCTGGGCAGCTGCGCCTGAATGATAGCGCCCAGATCCTCACTCTCCCTCATCCAGGTGCTGTGGGCCATGGTGGAAAGGATAAGCGCTTCGTCAGAGAACTCCTGGTACTGGTGGTTCGACTCCTCCAGGGCAATGGCGCTATTTTCCCGTTGCGCAATCTCAATGGCTTCCGGGGTGTTGGCCGGCGCTAAAAACCAGGTCTCAAAGCCGTGGGCGGAACGGCTTTCGGCAGAGTTGACGTGAATGGAAATAAACAGCTTACCGCCGGTCTCGTTGGCCATTTTTGTCCGTTGGAACAGGGGCACAAACACGTCCTCGTCACGGGTGTAGACGATCCGCATGTTGGAGCTGCGTTTGATGAGCCGCCCCAGGCGCAGGGCCACATCGAGAGTAACGGTCTTTTCCTTGAGGCCGCTCCGCCCCACCGTGCCGCCGTCTTTCCCGCCATGACCCGGATCGAGGACGATCGTATCCAGGTACCACTCCTCGCGCATCTGCTGGGTCCGATCACCATTGGAACGCTGGACCGGGTTCCGGATGGCGATATGCAGCTCAGCTCCCTGGGCAACCTGGTATACCTCGGGGGGACTGACCTTGGCGGTGAGTTTGAAGCGCAGTTCGGCGGATTGGGCCAACTGGCGTCCGGTCGCTTCCCGGATGATCCCCCCCATCGTGGAGCGGGCCAGGGCCACGGAATCCACAAGACCACCGGGCACCACCACCACCAGCCATCCGCCGTCGGTGATATAGCGCTCGATGTTGGCCTCGTCAAATTGCTTGCTGGTCTTCACCCGGATGAGGGTGCCGTTCTGCTTGGTCCCAACCGTAGCGGCATGGATATTATACCTCGTCAGGGCCGGGGAGCCGATAAAGGCCCGCCGGGGGGCGTCGTATCGCGAGCCATTCAGGACCGTGATCCCCAATATGGTGAAGAAGGACCGGGCCGGAACGAAATAGTTCTGCCCATCGAAGTATGATGGCGCAGGCATCTGGTAGGCTTGATCGTCGATGACCACGAAGGAAGAAAAGGCGGTGATCTTAACCTCTCCTTCCCGGAAGTAGATGACCTGTTTGTCCACATCATCGTTGACGTAGGCTCCGGCTGAAAAGATGGTGGCCAATTCCTGGGTATTGATGTACTCGATGTTGCCCAGGTAAAAGGTCCGCAGGACTGCCCCGCGTCGTGGCTGGTCGGGAAACACCACCCTGATCTCATCGGCCTGGAGCGCGACCGGCGCAAGGACCGTGGTCCACAGCAGCTGAAAAAGCCCGATCAGCAGCGGTCTGTATACGGCGTGACCGGTCATTTTCGGGTGTCCAGTTGTTTATCCTTCGATGCCAAGATCGTCATGTTTACCGATAAAACTTAGAAGCGGGGCCGTTAGAGTGCAACATCCATCTGGACGCCCACTTGCAGGCTGTTTTCTCGCGTAGGTATCGGCTCATCGATGGCCTGCCATTCCTGGCCGATGCGCAGGGAGAGCAGTCCCGTGCCCACCGGCCGGGAGACTCGCCCGTAAATCCGAACTCCCCGGTGAGCCAGCGGGCGAAAGTTGAATTCGCCGGGGAGGCCGTCTTCGTACACGTACAGCCGGTGTTCCCAGTCGTCGGTGTCAAACCAGTAGGACCCGATGGCCAGGGCCGTTCCCCCACCGCTCCGGTAGTGCCAACTGCCCCCGACTGTCTGGCCCCTTCCCGTCTCTTCCCCTGGCCGGGACAGCCCATCCCCTTGATCGGACGAAATCGACACGGCGGTCAGCTTCAACTTGACGGCCGTTGACCAGTTCAGCGCTGCGGAAACCTTCAGGTAGTGACGGCGGGTGGTCAGCCGCCGGACAATATCCGGTCCGTCCTGATTTTGGCTGAGGACGCCGGTCTCCTCCTCACGGTACCGGTAGAAAAGGGTGGTCTCCACCCGCCGTCTTTTGGCGCGCAGGGTCAAGCCGGATTCCAACCCCTCACGCGGCCAGTCACCCACGCCGGCGACCTGCTGCTGCCCGTAGCGATCCAGGTACCCCGCGAGCTTCCAGGGCCGCCGCCCCCACTGCCAGCCCAAAAACCAGCCCGATTCATTGCCCCGGCTGACCTGATCGCCCACCAGGCGGCCGCGCAGGGGGGTCCAGTCCGGGGGGTAGGACCGATAAAGGAGCGTCAAACGAAACGGCTGGCTCAGGGGCCCCTTGTTTCCTGCAAAGGTCAACCGCGTTTGCCTGGCGCCGCCCGGGGACCACCCGCCGTGGTCGGCCGTGCCCTGCGTCCCGCTTTGGGCGGGGCTCAGCCCAACGGCTTCCTCGTGGATCAGGCGCCACTCACCGGAGGGGCCCACCAGGGAGCGAGACGCTACCAGCGAGGTGATCTGTCGCTCCAGTGCCGGCGTGTCGCTGGTGGCCTGAAGGCGGTATTGGCTGGTCAACCCGCCCAGGTCCCAGCCCAGCAGGGCGACAGTCCCGGCCAGGTAGGTGAGATTTTCGGTGGTGGTGGTCACGGGGCCGGTATGGAGCCGATAGGCAACCACCCGGGGGGTTCCATCGGCGTTGGTGGTCATGTCGACCTGCTGGCGGCTGGTCCCAACCAGTAGTTGCAGCCGGCCCCAGCCATGGGCCAGCCCCGCTCCCCGCAGGACGCCCCGGTTGGTGTTGCTGTAGCCGGGACGCAGGCGGCGGAGCCGCGTAACCGGCCGCAGGAGGGCATCCCCCCGAGGCGCGGCGAACTCATCGGCCAGGACCAGGCCCAGACCCCAGGTGAACCGCTGAGCCCCCAGGGCCAATTGGGTTCCGTCGTTTTCGAAAGTGAGACTGATATCGGACAGGTCGGCCAGCTGGTATTCGCCGGGGTCTTTTTGCACCACCCACTGGGCGCTCCAGCGGTCGCTTTGCACGTTCAAACGGGTGCGAATCCGCTCACCGGCGCCTGAGGTGGTGATGCGGCTGGACAGTTTGGCGCTCACGCCATCGGTAACGGACAGATAAAGCAGCTGCTGCAGGGCGTCAATGCTGGCCGGTGTCAGCCCCGTCCGCCGGGCCACGTCCCCCCAGTCAAGGAACGGACCGGCCTGCCGGGCGGCCAACACGGCGGTTGCCAGGGAGTCGTCCAGAAACCAGAGGTCCGCCGGCGATGCGTTGTTGAGTGGGAGCGGGCTTTCCAGCAGCGACTCGATGGCGGCCAGATCGTCTTCGGAGAGGGTTTGCAGATTGAGGACATCATCACTGAAGGGCAGGACCGACTGGCCCCTGAGTGCCACGGCCACCAGCCCGGCCAGGAGCAGCCCGGTTCGTCGGTTATCGAAAAGCGAATCCAAAGGCGGTGGAGAATCCGAATATGGGGTGGTAGTTCATCCGCACGGACAGCAGGAGCCGCCTGAGGGCCAACCGGACGCCCGCGTAAGGCAGTCCGGGACCGGTGCGGTACCCCAGCTCCAGGTCCATGCCGCCCCTGGCTGTCAGGTTGACCTCCGCCAGCAGGCTCAGGGGAAAGCCGGGGGTCTTTTCCACCGCCAGGGTCCCGGCAAAGCCCCCACCGCTCTGGGCCGAGAGCCCCAGCTGGACCAGTTGCCGCGTCAGGCTCTGGTAGGCCTGGCTGCGTTTCAGCGGCTGGCCGCCATACCAGACCGAGAAATCGATGCTCTCAGACAGTGGGGTGGTGATGGCCAGGCCGGCGGCATATTCCCCTGGTCCGGCGTCAAAGCCCTTTATGGACACCTTATTGTATGACAGGCTCAAGCCGGCGGTCACCCGCTGACCCGCCTGTCTGGCCACGGCGGCGGTGAAGCTGGTCTCGCTGTAGATCTCGTCCCCCGAGGTCCATATGCCGGCGGCGCTGCGCCAGGGGCCGTAGCGGCCTCCGAGGGAAACAGCGCTATAGGCGGCCCAGGCATAGCCCATCGGTTGTCCCCGGCCCACAGAAGCCCAAAGGGGCTGGTCCGGCAGCCGGGCCGGGTTGTTCATGGCGGGTGGGAAGATAGCGTCCAGGGAAGCGGTCGTGGTGCGGAACAGATTGGCGCCCTCGAATGCGCCTGAGAGCATGGCCACCGAGACCCATAGCAGGAGCATGCCGCGGGCCGGGGAGAATTCGGTGCCCGAACGGGCGGCCCCTGCGCCATGATCGGGGCGGCTCATGTGACCTAAGGGGCCGGGTCCAGGTTGTCCGGCGGGCGCGTTTTCCGGTCAGGCATCACCCGGAACACTTTTTCCCCGCGCTTAACCATGCGGTATTTTCCACGGGCCAGACCCTCGATATACAGCATGTCACTCTCCAGACTGGCTTGCTCGGTGCGCAGGGAGTCTGCCCGTGCCCGCAGTGCGGCGATTTCCTTGGTGAGATGTTCGTTGTCTTGTCGCAGCCGGTAGAGGGGCGCCAGGCCGTGCTGGTTGATCAGGATGAATAACAGCACCACAACCACGACCAGGATGCCCGTCCAGCGTTTAACGCGACTGGACCGCGCCGGTGGCGTGCGCCCGTATCGCCGGGTGATGGACCGGGGGGTCACACGTTCCGGTCGCCACCGGGGGACATGGGGAAGACCTCTTTGCCCGGGAACCGGGCCTTGGCGCCCAGGGCCTCCTCGATGCGGAGCAGCTGGTTATACTTGGCGATGCGGTCGGTTCGGCTGGCGGACCCGGTCTTGATCTGCCCTACACCCGTGGCCACCGCCAGGTCGGCAATGGAGACATCTTCGGTTTCACCGGAACGGTGCGAGATCACCGCACTGTACCCCGCGGCACGCGCCATGTTGATGGTTCGCAGGGTTTCGGTCACCGAACCCACCTGGTTGAGCTTGATGAGAATCGCGTTCATGGACTGCTCGTCAATGGCCCGCTGCAGGCGCTGGGGATTGGTTACCGTCAGGTCGTCGCCGACAATTTGCACCTGCCCGCCCAGGCGCTGCTGAAGCACCTGCCAGTTGCCCCAGTCATTCTCGTCCAGGCCATCCTCCAGGGAGATGATGGGGTAGGCTTTGACCCACCCCTCGTAAACCCCGATCAGCTCCTCGGCATCCAGCACCTTGTTTTCCGATGCCAGGTTATACCGCTGGGTGGCCGGGTCATAGAACTCGCTGGCGGCGGCGTCCAGGGCCAGGTAGAGCTGCTTGCCGGGGGCGTAACCGGTACGTTGGACGGCCTCCAGGATGATCTCGATGGCCTCCTCGTTGGAACGCAGGTCAGGGGCAAAGCCCCCTTCATCCCCTACGGCGGTGGTGAGTCCCTTGCTTTTGAGAACAGCCTTGAGGTGGTGGAAGGTCTCCACCCCCATCTGCAGGGCTTCGGAGAAAGATGTCGCCCCCACCGGGAAGATCATGAATTCCTGGATGTCCACGTTGTTGTCGGCGTGGGAGCCGCCGTTGATAATGTTCATCATGGGGATGGGCAAGGTGAAGCTATCGGCCCCATCGGCCAGGTAGGCGTAGAGGGGTTGGCCCGTGGACCGGGCGGCGGCATGGGCCACGGCCAGGGACACCCCCAGGATGGCGTTGGCCCCCAGGCGGCTCTTGTTGGGTGTGCCGTCCAGGGCGATCAACGCCTCATCCAGCCCGGCCTGGTCGAGGGCATCGCGGCCCGTCACCCCTTTGGCCAGCTCGCCATTGACGTGGCTCACCGCCTTCAAAACGCCCTTGCCCAGAAATCGTTTGGCATCCCCGTCGCGCAGTTCGACAGCTTCGTGCTCACCGGTTGATGCTCCCGATGGCACGATGGCACGCCCCAGGGCGCCGTCGCTCAGCTGGGCTTCGACTTCTACGGTGGGGTTGCCCCGGGAGTCCAGCACTTCCCGGCCGTGAATTTCGCTGATGGTTGGCATAGGCTCCTCGATAGTTATAGGTGCGGGTGAAATTTAATCATAAGGGGCGGGGCTTTTCTAGGGCTCATCAACGCCCATGGCGTCTCCTGAACGATGCTCCTCACCTCCGGCTGGCCTGGACGACCCCCGCCAGGATCAGCCCGCCGCCCACCACCAGCTGCACGGTCAGGGCCTCACCCAGGAACACGATCCCCAGCAGCACCCCCACCACGGGAAAGGTGTAGGTCACCATCGTGGCCCGCCCCGCCCCCCACCAGGCGATGAGCCGGTAGAAAAGCTGGTAAGCAAAGGCGGTGCCGACCAGTCCCAGCCAGGCCATGGACAACAGGGCCCTGGGATGCAATCGGGTCGGCAGGCCCTCCACGGCGAGCATCAGGATCGTCATCGACAGCAGGGCCGAGATGAGGGAGACCAGAACAAGTTGGGTATGGGGCACATCCCGGAGGGTGCGGCGCACGTAGATGGAGGCCAGGGCGTAGACCAGCGACGCCGCCGCCACCGCCATGGAACCGGCGAAGGGCGATCCGACGTTTCCTGCGCCGGTTGGCAGACCGACCAGAATGACCACCCCGGCGAATCCCAGGACGATTCCCAGCAGTTTCTTCCGGGTCAGGCGCTCGTCAGTGAGGAGGGGGTGGGCCAGGGCCACCGTCCAGATGGGCACGGTGCTGTTGAGGACGGCGGCCAAGCTGCTGTCGATGGTCAGTTCCCCCCAGGATATAAGGGCGATGGGGATAGCCAGGTTGATCAGGCCCAGCAGCAGGATCTGCAGCCAGCGTTTGCGGGACATAGGCAGGGCCGCCCCCTGCCTCCAGGAGAGCAGGGCGATGGCCACAATTGCGATGAAAAACCGCCCGGTCACCAGGGTGAACGGTCCCACGTAGGAGACGCCGATTTTGATGAACAGGAAGGAGCTGCCCCACGCCAGTGCCAGGGCGGTAAAAACCAGCCATTGAATGATGGGTTTAGGCATTGTATCCGGCTCTACCGGTCCACTATCCGGCCCGGCTGGTGATGGATCAGGGCCGATCCCTTTGTTCCCTGCGGCATGGGATGGGGGGCCGGTTACTCAGGCAGGCCGACCTCGGGGATCATTACCTGCCCGGGGCGGGCGCCTCGGAGCTGTCGAGGGTGGTATAGATGAAATCTCCCCAGGGCTTTTTGTTGAAGTTGGCCGCATTGGCCGCCGTATAGAAGGTGACTCTGCCCTCGGGTTTGTTGGGGGCCTGCCAGGCGACATCCCAGCTGATGGGGCCGTCCTTCCGTCCCATATGGGAGCCTTCGAGAGTATGCTCCACGTACTGACGCACCGAGCCGTCGGCCACGGCCTCGGTTTTCAGCTGGGTCAGCTTCGGGTCCATCAGCAGGAACTCTCCCGCCGGGAGGCTGTCTCCGTTAAGGGCCGTCATCTGAAAGCCCCAGCGCTTTTGCCCCTTTTGCAGAAGCTTAATGGTGAGCGTATACTGCTTGCCCGGTTCGTAGGTCTTGGGAACGCCGGTGACGGCCAGCTCCCCGCCGCCGCTATTGAGCGCATTTTGGGCGTGGCACTTTTCAGCCTGGCAGGAATTCTCCCCCGGCGCGTTGGTGCTGGCCGGTTTGGGGCCCTTGCCATAGTGGACTGCGTAAGTGGTACTCACTGACAGGGCGCTGACCACTAGCCCTATCGCGAGCCATCTGAGAAAGGCTGGATCGAACCGCATCGGTTTAGTTCGCCTGGCGGAGCATCTCCTTGGCCGACCTCTGCAGAGTGTTGAGAATTTTTTTCGTGTCCTGGATATTTTTAATGGCCGTGGTGGCCGCCAGATCATCCGGATCGAGGGCCAGGGTGTTGTCCATGAAATAGAGCGCCTCCGAGTAAGAGGTTTGGGCCTCTTGCAGGGCTGCTGCTGCGAACGCCATCTGTTCGTAATCCACCACTTCCAACGCGATGGCCTGCTGGTAGGAAGCCTGTCCCCGATTCAAGGCGTCGTTACCGATGTTGATATACACCAATCCAATGTTGTAGAACACGTTAGGATCTTTCGGTGATTGTCGCTGGGTATCTTCCAGGGCCTTAATGGCTGCCTGCGGATTTCCCGTCGCCACGTAAGCGTCGGCCAACCGCTGCATCACCGCGATATTTTCGGGGAGGGCTTCATGGGCCCGCTCATACAGGGCCACAGCTTCTTCGCGCTGCTCGTCGTTCCAGGCCTGTTGACCCGCCAGGAGCAGGATCGTCCCATCATCGGGATTCATTTTCAGGGCCAGCTCAATAGCCGCCCGCTCCCCTTCCTTATCACGCAATTGCCGATAGCAATAGACCATATTCGTAAAGGCGGCACTTTCGTCTGGGGCGATCTGGGTGGCGGTTTCGAAGCGGGATAAGGCTTGCAGGAGTTCTTCTCGCTGCTTGTCGTCGGGCGCTACACCACCCATCTGTTCAATGACGCGGTTAAACAGATCAGCGCCTTGCTTGTAAACCTTGATCCACTCGTTTCGGCGGAGGTTCTCTATATGTTTGTCTAGGGTAACGCCGTTAAGCTTCTGGGTCGGGTTGCGCCTGAGGGCTTCCTCCAGCATTTGGTTCATCTCGGCATATCGACGTTGAGGCGCGTAGACGTCCTGTGCCAGAAGATAGGGCACCAAGGCATTTTCCGCCTCAGCTGGAAGATCCAAAGCCTTGAGAAAGAACTCCTCTGCATGCTCCAGATCATCTTGCTGGACATACATTTTGGCCGAAACGAATTCCTGGCTATCGCAGGCCTGACCGATCAGGGCCAACGCCGCCGCGAGAGCGATTAAAGTAAATGGTTTCCTCACGATGTTACCCTTATTGAAGTGAATGTACCGTTATCATTGATTATCACCGGGTGAATTTACAGCCGTTGTCCCTGCTGAATAACCCTTTCATCCATCGGCTGCGTGAATGGCCCCGGCCCGGCGCCGGATACCTTCCGGGGTCGCCTTGAGCAGTCCTTCAAGTCCCAGCCCCTCGACAGTGTAGGAGGCGGTGGCTGCCGCCATGATGACGGCCTCCTCCATGCCGGTCTCGGCCTGCTGAGCCAGCTGGCCCAGCAGGCCGCCGGCAAAACTATCCCCCGCTCCCGTGGGATCGACTACCTTGGCCCCGGGGTAAACGGGGATATGGCGGCGGCTGTTTTTCGTGGCCAACAGGGCGCCGTCTTTCCCCTGTTTGATGATGACCGTCGAAGGTCCAGCGCGCAGCAGCGATTCGGCCGCATCCTCCAGATCGGCCTGCCCGGTGAACTGGACGGCTTCCTCATCATTGAGCAGGAAGATGTCCGATTTTTCAACGACCTCGTGCAGCTCTTCGCGGCTAACCTCGATCCAGAGGTTCATGGTATCGGCAACGATGGTGCTCGTTGGGGGCAGCTGGCTGCAAACGGCCAGCTGCAAGCTGGGCTGGATATTGCCCAGATAAGCCAGGTCGGCCTTGCGGTTTTTAGCGCTTACATTGGGTTGAAAGTTCTCGAAGACACCCAGCTCGGTAAATAGGGTCTCCCTGCGGTTGAGGTCCTTCGAGTACCGTGCGCCCCACCGGAAAGTTTTCCCGTCCACTCGCTGGACGTCGCTCAAATCCACGTCACGATCCCTGAGCAGCTGCCACCCCTCTTCCGGATAGTCCGTGCCCACCACGCCGATCAGGTTGACCGGGGCGAAGAGGGACGCCGCCACGGCAAAAAAGGTAGCGGATCCCCCCAGAATGTCCGTGCGTTTGTCCAGGGGGGTTTCAAGTGTGTCAAGGGCAATCGAGCCCACAGCCAGGATGGATTTCGAATTCATAGACCGGCAGTTTAGGCCGACAGCGAACTAAAAAGCAAGTTTGAAAGGATGGTCGACGGGCATAATTTGATTCATGGGTTATCTGGACTATTGTTCCAACTGTGGCGCACGAAATGAGACCAGGGAGCTGGAGGGCCGGTCCCGCCGCGCCTGTCCACAGTGCGGCACCGTTCACTACGAGAACCCCCGCCCCGCGGCGACCGTCGTGGCCGTCCGTGATGAGCAGCTGTTGTTGGTCAAGCGGGCCGTCTCCCCGGCGGAGGGCGAGTGGTGCCTGCCGGGAGGGTTCATGGAGCTGGGTGAAAGCGCCGCCCAGGCCGCCCGGCGTGAGCTCAGGGAGGAGACCGGCCTGGACGCCCCCGACCTATCCTTTCTGGCCTTCTGCCCCACGCCGGGAGGCATCCGGGGCGATCTGCTGGTGTTCGCTTTCGTAAGCGAGGCTTTTACCGGCCGGCTGGCTCCGGGTGATGACGCCCGGGACGCCCGGTTCTATCCTCTGGCTGAGTTACCCCCCGTGGCGTTCAAGTGTCACCGGGAGTTGATCCGTCTCTATCGGGAATCTGAAGGTGCACCGGCGGGCCGGGCGGGCGATCAGCTGTGATCCTCAAACCGTGACGTTGCCGCATGAAAATTCTAATACTCTACGGCCCCAATCTTAACCTGCTGGGATGGGTATCCCGAGCGACCGGCTCCCGCCTGACCCTGGACAAGCTCAACCGGTCACTGCGCCGCAAGGCTCGGGAGCTAAGTGTGGAGCTAAAAATCCTGCAAACTCAGAGTGAATCGGACGCCAGCAAACTCCTCCAGGGACAGCGGAACAAGGTCTCCGGGGTGCTGCTCGTGCCGGGCCTGTGGGCTGAAACGGGCCGGCTGCTGCAGGAGACTCTCGCCATCACCGGCCTGCCTTTAGCGGTCTTTCACCTGGAGATTGAATCGGGACCGTGGCATCATCACAAGGCATCCATCTTCCGGGATAGGGCTGTTCTCGAGGAACAGGGAGCCCATCCCGAGGCCCTCGATACGCTCCTGCAACGGTTCGCCAAGCTCCTCAGGTCCTAGCCGGCGTCGTCGTCCCCAGCTCCGACCAGCCAATCACCACCACGATCAACGCACCCCCCAGCCAGGCGGCGGGGGTCAGGGATTCTCCGGCTATGGCCACGGCAAACAGGGCGCCGAATACCGGTTCGCTGGCCAGTATCAGCGCGGCCCGGGTGGGCGCTAGATGGCGCTGGGCCCAGGTCATGCCCCAAAAGGCTAGGGCGGTGGCCACCACACCGGTCACCCCCAGTCCCCACCATAAAGTCCGGCTAGGGATCAAGGTCCAGCTATATCCTGTGAGGATGCCGGTTCCCACTGTCGCCAGGCCGGCCAACCCCGTAACTGTTATGAGCTGCACCCAGAAATAGCGCAGGGTATCGGTGGAAGGGGCATAACGGCTCAGGAAGATGATGTGGCCGGCAAAGGCCACGGCGCAGGCCAGGGTGAGCAGATCCCCCCGGTTGACGCCGGCGGCCCCCAGGGGATTGGTCAGCAGGAACAGTCCCAGGGTCGCCAGCCCGGCGACCACCCACCGCTTGGCCCGTAGATGCTGGTGACCCAGGCCCCACAGGAGGAAAGGCACCAGCACCACGTTCAGCCCGGTGATGAAGGCCGACTTGCTGGCCGTGGTGCTCACCAGCCCCCAGGTCTGGAAGGCGAACCCGAAAAACAGGGCCCCTCCGGTCAGGAGGCCCCCGGCCACTTCACGGCGGGTGAGGGCCCTGAGCCGTGGCGCCACCACGGCGGTGATGATAACCAGGGCCAGGGCGAACCGCAGGGTCATGAACATAAAAGGTGTGGTGAAGGTCAGGGATTGCTTCACCAGGACGAAGGTGCTGCCCCACACCAGGGCCGCCAGCAGGAGGACCAGGTCGGCCAGGATGTGTATTTTACGGGTCGTGTTTATGGTGCTCCTTCCACGGGAAACCTCCTCAATCTGGCGCCGGTAAAGTAGGTGCAGTGATCATTCCAGGGCGAAATCCAGGAAGGGGCTGAACTCTCCCAGCCGGCCCACCCGCTGGCCGGTTGCGTCAACGCGAAGGAGCTGGCCGGAGGACGCCTCGTTGATCAAAAAGCCCACCTGTCCATCGCCGGGAAGGACCTGGATCTGTTCGAATGAGCCGCCGGCATCGGTCACGATGGTCTCGGGCTGCAGGTCTGGATCGCCGGGGATTCGACCGGCCTCGGTCCGGGACCGGTCCCGTGACCTGCCCACATAGTAGCAATCCCCGTTCACCGGGTTGACGCTGATGTCCAGGATCTGCAGCTCGGGCAGATAGGTGGCCAAATTCCCTGTGTTGCTCACGCGCACCACCCCTGAGTCTGTGGCGACCCAGCACCCGCCGGTCAGCAGGTCCGCCGCGACTTGGTTGGTCGGGGGCAGCTCCGCCAGAACGCTCCAGCCAAAAACGGGGAAAGAAGTCCTTAAGCGATAAACTTTCCCGCCGGCCGAGGAAGTGGTGATGCTCAGCCAGAGCGTATGGGTCACGGCATTGAAGCTAAGCTTGCTGGCCGGATTCAACCCGGCGGGCGCCGCTATGGTGTCCATGGGGCCGCCCCGTACGCTTCTTTGGAGGATGGCGCCACGCATTGTGGCGTCAAGCATTGTCTGGAGGATGTAAACATTACCCGCCACGATATCGAAAGTCAGATCAATGGGCCGTCCGTCCAGATCGATTTGCTCCTGGTTATCGAGATTGGAA
>CAZJBG010000050.1:0-1220 GCA_964543925.1 uncultured bacterium | reverse complement strand
TTCTCCTCGTTGGGCTCGTAGGCGAGGGTCCAGGGTGAATACAAGCTCCTTCGGCCCAGGACATGGCCCCCGTCGTAGCTGATTCGCCAGACAGCGCCGTCATCGTAGTCGGCGATCAAAAAATTGAACGGTCCGGGAATGATCGTATCGGGATGGGTGATGGCGCTTGCGCTGGTGGTCGTGACGGCCTGGAGGGCGTAGCTGTACGGCATATCATAGGTCAATAAGCTGTCCAGAAAAGTGGTCGCCATGAGCGAAACCGTGTCATAAGGCGCTGGTGGTTCGCCGCCCACACCACGGTAGATCAGGTAGCTGGTCAGGTCGTTGATCCCCTCAATGGGGTCCCAGGTGAGCGTAGCCCGATGACCATCGGCCACCGCCTGGAAACCGGTGGGCCTGCCGTGGGTGCCGGGGTTAAGGGGGTCCAGGGGGTTGTTGTGCTCACGGCCGGAGCAGGCCATGGCCAGCAACCCCGACAGGCAAAAGATGGCGGTTCTCACGGTCCGAAAATGAACGAATAGGTGACCAGGGCGACACCGGCCTCAGCCCCCAGATAGCCCCACGCCGCCAGGCGATCAAGTCGTTGCGTCTCGCGAAAAAGGGCGTCCAGCTCCCCGATATCCCCGGTGGATCTGTAGGCCTGGTAAGCGGCATCGGCCTCCTGCTGGTAATGATAGGAGACGGCGCTGAAAAACAGCGTCATACCCAGTCCCAGCCAGCGCTGACCGCGTACCCACCTGCTGCGAGGCATCATTGGTACCTCCATGGTGAGGAACAGGGTGTCCGGTGGCGTGGCGGGAACGGTCAGCCCTTCCGGGAAGGTCCATAGCGGGAGCAGGGAGAACGAGGTGGCGGCGGTGTGAACCGTGTCAGTTTGCTGCGCCGCCAGGGGCGCCAGCGCTAACATCAGCAAAAGCACGCTATGGCGCGCGGACATCATGTGCCAGGACCGGGTGATGGATACAGGCGCAGATAAACCAGCCGGTACTCAGGTTGAACGACGACCACCCCTTGGGGAGTGACGCTGATGGTCCTGATGGGGTGCTCCAGATCATACCGCCATAGCTCCCGTCCCGTGGCCAGTTCCAGGGCCAGCAGGCGCCCCCTGGAAAAAGGCACCAGGACCGCCACCGGCGTCCCGTCGGTTCGGGGGCGGTCTGCCCCGATAATAGCGAGGGGCAGGTTCACCAGCCCTTCGCCCTGTACACGCCAGACTATGG
>CAZJBG010000049.1:0-15526 GCA_964543925.1 uncultured bacterium | reverse complement strand
ACCGGCAAGTACGATGTGGTGACCCTGGTACACAACGAAACCTCCACCGGCGTCCTGTCACCTCTGGAAGAGATCGCCGGACTGATGGCCGACAAATACCCCGATGTCCTCCTCCACGTGGATGCGGTGAGCTCCATGGCAGGGGTGGAGATCAGGGTGGACGACTGGCGCCTGGACACCTGTTTTGCCTCGGTGCAGAAGGCCTGGGCCCTGCCGGCCGGTTTCACGGTCTGCGCCGTAAGCGACCGGGTCATCGAGCGCTCCAAGGAGATACCCCATAAAGGCTACTATCTCGATCTGGAGGTCATGGACAAATTTTACCGGAAACAGCAGACCCCTTCCACGCCGTCCCTGGCCCACATGTACGGGCTGCAGAAAATATTGGCCGACATTGACGGGGAGACGTTGGCGGGGCGCTATGCGCGTCACCAGGCCATGGCGCAGACCGCTCGCGACTGGGCTGTGGATCACGGCCAGGCACTGTACCCGGAAGAGGGCTACGCGTCGCCCACCATTACCGCCGTGCGCAATGTCCAGGGCTGGGACCTGCAAGCCGTTTATGATGCCCTTGAAAAGGAGGGCTACCGCATGGACCGGGGCTACGGGAAACTCCGCGGCGAGGTCTTTCGCATTGCCCACATGGGGGCCGTGATGCCCGGCGACCTGGATCGGTACCTGGCCGCTTTTGACGGCATCCTGGCCGCCATGGGGGTGGCGGCATGAAGCGGGTGCTGGTGACCGATCCCATTGCGCAAGGTGGTTTGGATATCCTCACCGACCGGGGACTGGAAGTGGTGGATAAGGTCGGGGAACCCATTGAGGGCATCCTCGATGTGGTGGGCACGGTCCACGGCTGGATCGTGCGCAGCGGCACCAAGGTGGAGGCCGAACTGCTCAACCGGGCCGACAACCTGCAGGTGGTGGGCCGGGCCGGGGTCGGCATCGACAACATTGACCTGGAGGTGGCGACCTTGCGGGGGGTGGTGGTGATGAACACCCCCGATGGCAACACCATTTCCGCCGCCGAACATACCCTGGCCCTCATGTTGGCCCTGGCCCGCAATGTTCACCTGGGACACGGGAGTCTGGCCGCCGGGAAGTGGGACCGCAAGAGCCTCCAGGGGGTGGAGCTGCAGGGCAAGTCCCTGGGGATTATCGGCCTGGGGCGTATTGGCCGCCGGGTCATGTCCTATGCCCGGGCTCTGGGGATGGGGGTGCTGGGGTACGACCCCTATGTGCCCCAGGATCTGGCCGCTTCCGATGAGATCACGATGCTGTCCCTTGAAGACCTGCTGGCCCGGTCTGATTTCGTCACCATCCATGTGCCCCTCACCGATCAGACCCGGGGGCTCATTGACGCCGGGCGGTTGAAGACCATGAAACCGACCGCCCGCCTCATCAACTGCGCCCGGGGCGGCATTATCGACGAGCAGGACCTGATGGAGGCGCTGGACAGCGGGACCATCGCCGGGGCGGCCCTGGACGCGTTCACCACCGAGCCCATGTCTCCGGACAGTCCCCTGCCCAAGGCCCGGAACATATTGCTCACCCCGCACCTGGGGGCCTCCACCAAAGAGGCCCAGGAGGGGGTATCGTTGGCCGTCTGTCAGCAGGTGGCCGACTTCCTCATCGACGGCAAGCTCCAGGGCGCGTTGAACATGCCGGTGGCCGACATGGCCTTGCTTAAAAAATTGGAAAACCACCTGCAGCTGGCCGCCGATATGGGGCGTCTGTTGAGCCAGCTCATCGATGGGAGCGTCAAGTCGGTGGAGGTGCGCTGCTTCGGCAGTGTGGAGGATTCCCACCCGGTGGCCCTGGCGGCCGTTCGGGGACTGCTGGAGAACATGCTGGACTCGCGCCTCAACTTCGTCAACACGGGGGCCGTGGCCAAGGAAAGGGGCATTGATATTACCCAGGGCTTCGAATCGAAAGAGGTGGGCTATGCCAACCTGGTCAAGGTGGCGGTCACCACCGATAAAGGCGAGAAGACCATGGCCGGGTCGGTCTTCGCCAACCGCCATTCCCGGATCGTGGAAATCGAAGGCCATCACCTGGAGTTGCGCCCGGAAGGGGTGATGCTGTTCATCCGCAACCAGGATGAACCGGGGGTTCTGGGACGCATCAGCAGCGCCCTGGGGGGCTACGGGGTGAACATTGGCGAGGTCCTGCTGAGCCGGGAGGGTGGCGCCGATGAGGCCTACCTGGTGGTGAAGGTGGACAACGAGCCCGACAGCCGCCAGCTGGATGACCTGGCCGGGCTGGATGGCATCCTCTCGGTGCGGAAGGTGCGGCTATGATCCCGGGTATCGATCCGGCCATGCTGGAAAAGTGGGAGCCGGTCATCGGGCTGGAGGTCCACGCCCAACTGGCGACGGAGTCGAAGATGTTTTGCCGCTGCCGGCGGGTTTACGGTGCACCGCCGAACACCCATACCTGCCCGGTCTGCCTGGCCTACCCCGGCGCCTTGCCGGTGCTCAATGAGCAGGCCGTGGAGTTCGCCATTCGCATGGGCCAGGCCGTGGGTTGCGAGGTACGGCCCCTGTCGACCTTTGCCCGGAAAAATTATTTCTACCCCGACCTGCCCAAGGGCTACCAGATTTCCCAATTCGACGAGCCCATCTGCGAACACGGGCGGCTCTCATTCTACCTGGAGGACGGGTCCCAGTCGACGGTGGGCATCACCCGTATCCACATGGAAGAGGACGCGGGGAAGACCATCCACGGGGTGGAGAGCGAGAGTTATGTGGACTTCAACCGGTGCGGCACCCCGTTGATTGAGATTGTCAGTGAGCCCGACATCCGCACGCCGGAGGAGGCCCGCCGGTACCTGGAGCGCCTCAAGCAGACCCTGGAATACACCGCCGTGAGCCAGGCCGATATGGAGAAGGGGAATCTGCGGTGTGACGCCAATATTTCCATCCGGCCCCGGGGCGATGAGACCTTGGGCACCCGCACGGAGATGAAGAACCTCAACTCGTTCCGCAGCGTGGAGCGGGGCCTGACCTACGAGATCAAGCGGCAGATTCAGGTGCTGGAAGCCGGTGGCGAGGTGGAGCAGTGCACCCTGAATTGGGACGAAGCCGCCGGTGAAACACAGCTCATGCGCACCAAGGAAGAGGCCCACGACTACCGCTATTTCCCGGAGCCGGACCTGGTGCCCCTGGTGGTGGACCCCCAGCGCGTAACGGCCATCAAGGCGAGCCTGCCGGAGCTGCCGGCGGCCCTCGAGAGCCGTTTCACCGAGCAGTATGGCCTGCGATCCCAGGACGTGGAGATCCTGGCGCGCACCCGGCAGATGGCCGCCTACTATGAGGCCGTGGTCCAGGCCGGTGTCGCGCCCCCCGATGCCGCCCAATGGATCCTGGGGGAAGTGCTCCGGGTACTGAACGAGGAGCACCAGGAGATTGAGGACTTCCCCTTGAAGCCGGTGGCCCTGGCGGAACTGATCCGGACCACGACCGAGGGGACCATCAACCGGAACACCGGCAAGAGCGTGTTTGACAAGATGCTGAAGGAGGGCCTTTCGGCCACTGAAATCGTGGAGCGGGACCAGCTGGCCCAGGTCTCCGACGCCGGGGCCCTGGCCGATACCGTGCGCCAGGTGATCGAGGGAAGTCCCCAGGAGTTGGGGCGGTACCGGGGGGGTGAGACCAAACTGTTCGGCTATTTTATGGGCCGGGTCATGGCGGCCACCAAAGGCCAGGGGGACCCCAAGGTGGTGCGAGGTCTGTTGCAGCAAGTCCTGGATGAGTCCTGAGCCGGTGATCATTGGCGGCGGCGGGCTGTCGGGCCTGGCCGCGGCCCTCACCCTGGCCCATGCCGGTCGCGAGGTGGTGGTTTATGAGCAGGGGGCGGCGTGCGGCAGCCGGCGTCATGGGGACGCGGAAGGATTGGAGACCTGGATCTTTCCCCAGCGCCCCATGGACTATCTGCAGGCCCACAACCTGCCCACATCATTTGAAAGCCGGCCGGTGGATACCTTCCAATATATCGACGAGGTTGGGCAGATCCACAGCACCACGGCCCGGCAGCCCTTTTTCCACCTGGTGCGCCGGGGAGCGGCACCCGGTTGCATCGACCGGGAGTTTCAGGTCGCGGCCGAGGCTGAGGGAGTGACCTTCCGCTTCCAGCGGGTGCGCCGACCTCACCAGGTCCACATTTTCGCCGGGGGACCGCGCCGGGCCCGTGCCTATGTCCAGGGCATGACCTTTCGCACCTCCGCAGCCGACGGCGTCTACCTCCTCCTTGGGCAGAACTATGCCCCCCAGGGCTATGCCTACTGCATTACCTGGAACGGAAGGGGCACCGTGGCTGCGGCCTATAAAAATATGTCATCGGGAACCGATAAGGTATTACGCCGGGCGGTCGAGCGCTTTCAGGATGTGCTCGGTTTTCATATGGCCGATACCGTCTCGTTCGGATTTTTCGGGAGCTACGACCCGGCGCCCACCCTGGCGGATTCCGGGGCTCTCCTGGTGGGCGAGGCGGCGGGATTCCAGGACGCCCTCTTCGGGTTCGGGATGAATTTTGCCTTGCGGTCCGGGGTCCTGGCGGCCAGGGCGCTCATCGACGGCGAGGACTATCAGCGTCTCTGCCGGGCCCAATTGATGGGGCCTCTGGCCAGCTGTTGGGTGAACCGGCGGCTCTTTGAACGGCTGCGAGAACCGGCCCGATCCCGTTTGGCTGCCCGGATCGTCGGGCAGGGGAGGGCCTGGGAGGTGCTCCACCGCGTCTCGCGGCCAGCCATCAGCAAGCGCCTGTTGGCCTGGTGGTCGAGCCGGCGGCGGACCGGGTGAACAGCCTGTTGAGGGTGCTGGTCCGGGCGGTGCAGTTGGTGGCCCTGTTCTCAGTGGTGGCCGGTCTGTACCTGGGATATAAAAGCCGGGACATGGTCTTTGAACTCAACACCCTGGCTATCGGTGCCGGCGTGTTTTACCTGGCCACTTACATTCAGCGGCGCTGGCTCTAGATTGTCGTTGCCAATTCTACCGGTTGCCGATACATTGACCCTATGCCAACGCAGGAGAGTTTAGTGATATGAGTAGGATGATCGATCAATTTCTAGAGAATTTCAGGAAGTGGACCAACACCGCAGCTGAACGGGCCGGTGAAATTTCCAAGGCCGCCGCCACCAAGGCTGAGGAGCTGAGCAAGGTCGGGAAATTGAAGTTGGATGTTTACCAGTTGGAGCGGGAGCAGAACCGGCTGTTGGCCGATTTAGGTCGCATCGCACATGATGCCCTCCAAAGGGCCGAAGCGGAACCGCTGCAAGAGCTGACGGGGGTGGAAGACCTGCGCCACCGCATCGCCGGTATCGCCAGGGACATAGACCGGAAGACCGGTCAAATTGAGCGAGCCTCGCACCTGGATGAACCGGTTCATGAAGAACCGCCCAGGCCAAAACCACCTGCCGCTAAAACAACGGCGACCAAAAAACCGGCCGCCAAGAAGGTCGCCGCCAAGACCACGGGGGCCAAACCCGGCGCGAAAAAAGGCACTACGAAGAGGAAAGCGACATCAGCGACGCGAAAAAGGACGGCCCCGAAGAAAAAGACCGGCGGGGAGCAAGGATGATCGTCAACCAGATTGGACCCTGGGGCAGTGGATGTTGGATCGATTTTGAGACATTTATCACAGCAGCTGGCCCATAAGGCGTTATTGGCGCAGGTTTCTATTGCATAAAACTACCTTTCAAAAGTAAAATACCGCCACGTATGCGAAAACGACTATCTAATTGGCGGCAGCGGTTGCTTTCATTGGTTTCAAGTAACCTGAAGTTTATCATTCTGCGTGAAGGCCGTTCCGGGCTACACCAGATAGCCATACGGGGAAAAACCGCCTTCTACGGTCTCGTTATTCTGGCCCTTGTCACCCCCATTCTGTTTTATTTTGGTTCGCACCTGCTGCTGGAAACGGCCTACGCACACCGGGTCGCCAAGCTGCGGCGGGACAATGTTGCTCTCCTCCAGTTGGTGAACACGTTCGAAAACCGTATCGATAAGCTGGAGCGGGAAATCGGTACCCTGACCAAGTTGGATAAGGTTCTCAGGTCCCATGCCGACTTGCCGGAGATTCCCGATGAAGTTCGCCAGGTGGGTATCGGGGGCAGTATGGCGGAGGTCAGGACCGGCATCGATTACCTCCTGCCGTCCAAAGATGTTTCCCTGGCGCAGATAACCGATCGGCTGGATGCCCTTCAGCGCAGTTTGAAGCTGGAGCAGCTCAGCTATGAAGATATCCGTAACGTCATTAAGAGCGACCTGGCGCGGTTGAACAGTATCCCCTCGGTCAGGCCGGTGACCCGGGGGCAATACTCCAGCGGTTTCGGGGTGCGCCGACATCCCTATACCAACCAATACAACTTTCACCGCGGCCAGGACATTTCCGTGAAAATCGGGACCCCGGTATACGCGACGGCCGATGGTAAGGTTGTCGCCACCCGGTTCGATGACAACCTTGGGCTGTACGTGAAGATCAAGCATAGCAAAGGTTTTCATACCCTTTACGGGCACCTGCGAGAAATCTCCATCCAGCAAGGCGACACGATCAAACGAGGTGCCCTGGTTGGTCGTGCCGGTGATACGGGCCGTTCGACGGCACCTCATTTGCACTATGAGGTGCGGCATTACAACCAGCCGCAGAATCCCAACAACTACTATTAAGCCCTATTGGGAAGCGTAGTGCAGCGCTATGTGCGGGGAAGTTGTCCTCGCGTAGCCCGCGCCGCGACCCTAAATTCCAGGGCAATCCAGCAGCTTGCTTATGTATTATTACCTTGAGACTTATGGTTGTCAAATGAATCTGGCCGACTCCGAATGGGTGGCCGGTCTGCTTGACAAGTCCGGCTACCGGCGGACGCCGCAGCTGGAGGACGCCAACATTATCCTGCTCAATACCTGTGCCATCCGGGAAAAGGCCGAGGAGACCGTCCACAGCCGGCTCGGTCGTCTGGCGGAGCTGAAGCAGAAGGACCCCTCGGTCCTGATCGGCGTCCTGGGTTGTATGGCCAAAAATCTGGCCGACAGCCTTCTGGAGTCCAAGCCGTACGTGGACCTGGTCCTGGGCCCTGACAGCTACCGGCGGCTCCCCGAGATCATCCGCCAACGGCAGACCGGGCTGGACCACCCCGTGGATACCCGGCTCTCACGGCTTGAGGTGTACGACGACCTGTTTCCCTCCCGGCAGAGCGGGGTCAACGCCTGGCTGACCATCATGCGGGGCTGCGACAAATTTTGCACCTTCTGCGTGGTGCCGTTCACCCGGGGACGGGAACGGAGCCGGTCGGTAGAGAGCCTGGTGGCCGAGGCCGAGGATGCGATTGATCAGGGTTTCGTGGAACTGACCCTGCTGGGACAGAATGTGAATTCATACCGGCATGGCGAGGCCCGCTTCCCCGACCTGCTGGCCGCCATTGCGGCGGTGCCGGGGATCCGGCGCATCCGCTACACCTCGCCCCATCCATCGGATATCGACCGGCGGTTGCTGGAAACCATGGCGGCGCACCCCAATATCTGCAAGTCGATACATCTGCCGCTGCAGTCCGGCGCCGATCGTATATTGCAGCGGATGAATCGCACCTACACCCAGGGGGAGTATCTCTCGCTGGTGGCCCTCATTCGGGAGATTCTGCCCGACTGTTCCCTCTCCACCGATATCATCGTCGGCTTCCCCGGCGAAACCGAAGGGGAGTTTGCGGCGACCCTCGACGTGATGGCCCAGGTGGCGTTTGATTCGGCTTTCACCTTTAAATATTCCGTCCGTCCGGGGACCAAGGCGGCGGAGTATCATGACCAGGTGCCTGAACAAGAAAAACAGGCCCGGCTGGAACGGCTCCTGGAACTGCAGAAGCCCATCAGCCTGGAGCGGAACCGGGCCTACGTGGGCCGGATTGTGGAGGTGCTGGTGGAAAAGGAAAGCAAAAAGTCATCCTACCAGTGGGCCGGGCGCACCGACAGCAACAAGTGGGTGGTTTTTGACAAGGAACATGCCCGGATCAAAGATTTTGTGAATGTCCATATCGACAGTTCGTACGGGGTGGCCCTGAAGGGGCACCTGGTTCCCTCATCGGAGGTCTATCATGCGGTTGCTTAAGATTTTGCTGGGTCTGCTTGTCGTTCTGTTGCTGGCCGTTTGGCTGGCCAACAATTCCAAGCAAGACGTTTCCATCTGGCTCTATCCCGGATACGAGCTCCTGGACATCAATCTGGCCATGGCCCTGGTGAGTACCCTGGCTATCGGAATCCTGATGGGGTTCGTCGTCGGACTCGTGCAAATCATGACGCAGCATCGTGACATCGTGCAGCAAAAACGACAACTTAAGAGCCTCCACACGGAGCTGAATAATCTTCGGCATTCCGGATTGGAAGAGGACATATTTAAAGAGGACGTCAAAAGCACATCGGAAATGGAAGATTCACCCTCCACGGCCAGTAAACAGCTGATTCACCTGGATAAGTAAACGGCCATGACCTCCCTCTCTATCGGTCTGGTTGTCGTGGCGGTTATCGCCATAGGGGTGGTGTGGATCCTATTCTACCCTCGGAGGCGGCGCGATGTCCGCAGCCTGTATACGGAGGGACTCGACTATCTGCTCCTGGGCAATCTCAAACGGGCCTACCAGTGTTTCAAGGATGTCATCGATAAGGATGCCGACCACATCTCGGCCTATCTGAAGATGGGTCAGGTGATGCGGCGGGGCGGCGCCACTGAACGGGCCCTCAAACTGCACGACAGCCTTAAGGTGCGACCCCATCTCACCTCCTATGAACGCCTGGAACTCTACAAGAACCTGGCATTGGATTACAGCGCCCTGGGGCGCCATGACCGGGCGGTGGAGTGGGCCCTGGCGATCCTCAAACTGGAGAAGCGAAATACCTGGGCCCTGCGTCATCTGGTGATGTTCAACCGGGACCTGGGGGATTGGACCGCCGGGGGCAAATACCTGGCCCAGTGGCAAAAGGTGACCAATAACGAGGACACCCGCCTCCAGGCTCTGTGCCGCTTTCGCCAGGGGTATGACCATCGCCACGAGGAACCGCCCGAGACGGTCCGGGCGCACTACAAGCAGGCCCTCAAAATCGACGAGCGGTTCACACCGGCCCACTATTATCTCGCCGAATCCTGCGCCGATGAGGCCGCGGCCCTGCGTAAGCAGTCAGCCACGGACGAAGGCGCCACCACCGAGGCGGCCTCTGCGAGCCAAAGGGAACTGGCGGATAAGATCAGCAAATTGACGACCCAGGCACTGGCTCATTGGTCCTCCTTCGTGGAACTCTCGCCCCAGGACACCTACCGGGTGCTCCACCGGGTGGAAGAGTCCCTGTTCTCCTTGCAGCGGTTCGATGATGTGGAGCCGTTTCTCCGGCAGGTCCTGGATAAGGAACCTGGAAACCTCGACGGTCTGGCCAGTCTGGCCAATTTTTATGTGCGCAAGGGGGAGTTGGATAAGGCCAAGCAACTTTTAGGCACGATACCCGAGGCTGCCGCGAACGGCCCCTTCATCCGGGCCATCCAACTCAAGCTCGGTTATCGTCGGGATGCCAGTCAAAATCTGATGCCGGAACTGGATCGCCTCATTGATTCCATACGCATTAACGCCCAAGCGCAAGTCAGTCCCGGGGAGGCCCAAACCTCCCTGATGAACTGGTTGGAGCCCAACAATGACCCGTTGGAGAATCTGGCCTAAGCCCGGCCATCTGTTCACCCTCATCCTCTTGACATCCATTCCGGTTTGGGGGCAAGACCTGTCCTACTATATCGCCCTGGCCTACGAGGGGCGAAACGAAGAGGTCGCCCAGGCCATGCCGCAGCTCAAACAGCAGTATCCCAATGACGGAACCGTGCTGTTTTTGGAGGGGCTGATCAACCTGGACGGTGATGGGGCGGTGGAGACGTTCAGGAAGGTGGTGCAGCTCTATCCCACCAGTCCCTATGCCGATGATGCGCTGCTGAAAATAGGGGAACACCTGTACGCCCGGGGACTGTATGTCCAGGCCGCCCAGCAGCTCAAACAGATTCCGGTGCACTACCCGCGCTCGGACCTGGTCTACCAGAGTATCCGTCTGTTCCTTAACGCGACCCTGCAGGCCGGTGATCAGGATACGGCCCGCTTTTATGCCCAGGTGTTCGCCCGCAAATACCCCGAGATGACCTTCGACCTCGAGACCGGCAGGGCGGAGCTGGCCCCCCGGGACATGACCCCCAGCGCCGCCGTGACCCGCGAGAAGCTAGCGGTTCCACCATCCGGCGCGACTCAAGCAGACCCGGCCTTGACCCCGGCTCCGCCGGTGGCAGCTTCCCAGGTCAGGCTGCAGGCGGGGGCCTTTAGTGTTCGAGTGAATGCTGAACGACGGAAAGAGTTGCTGGAGACGTTAAATTATAGGGTTACCGTTGCTCCCCTGGAGTCACGGGAGCCGGTCCTGTTCAGGGTCACCATCGAGGGGCTCGCCTCCCAGGAAGAGGCCCAGAGAGTGCGCGAGCTGCTGCTCGAGGACTACGGGATAGAATCCTATGTGCTCCCGGTGGAATAGCCAAGGAAGCGTATGCGACCCCGGTGGGCGCCACAGTCTTCAAAACTGTCGATCCTGTTACCTCGGGATGGTCGGTTCGACTCCGACACGTTTCCGCAGATGATGAAAATGCTTTTTACGGCCACGGCCCTGGCAATCGTGCTGACGGCCCAATCGGCCAAGCTGTTCTGGGACGGCTACGACTGGCAAAGGGTGGATCGCCTGACCGAGGAATACCCCGAATATCGTCTGCCGATGAAACGGGCCTACGTCCGGGGACTGCTGGACGGTAAGCTGTATTATTATCTGCAGGCAGCGGCGATCGATTCCTTTCCGGCCGAAGCCGTGTTTCGGGACTACCTCAACCGGTTCTCCATCGATGAACTGGTGCGGGGCACCGACCAGTTCTACCAGGACCCGGCCAACCTCTATCTGCCAGTGGTGAACGCCCTGGCCATCACGTCGCTGCGGGCCATGGGCATTCCCGACAGCGTGGTGACCGGCTACGACCGGGCCACGCGAAACTGGATCAACCACCTCACCACGCAGATCACTGAGCAGGTCCCCGTGACCCTGGAAGGGATCTCCCGGCCCGCCGCCCCCCTGCCGCCGCCGCCCTGGGACGTGCCGGCCCCGGCCAAACGCCCCTGGGACTGGACCGATCCCGTAGAAGCGATCCTCCCCTGAGTGCGGGAACTAGGCTAGCTTAACATAGATGTAAGGGGGCTAAATGAAACGTTTTACATTTATAGCTCTAATTCTGTTGGCAGGTTGTGGGATTTTTGAACCTGATGAGCCAAAGGAACCTAGTTTTGCAGTAACATCTACAGTCAAAGGGATGAAGGATTACGGCAGTCCATTTGTAACAATAACAGTTAAAAATATTGGCAATGCAACTGGTTATAATGTTTCGTGTGATGTGCTAGCTAAAAAGGGCAATCTAATTGTTGACTCAGGTTTTGCCTATTTTGCGAACGGAGCTAGTATAGATCCAGGAGAAAGTGCTGTTGATGAGGCCATCTTTTTTGACCTTGATTCTCATAGTGATTACGATAAACTTGAATACGAACTGGATTGGTTGAAGAGATAGCCATCCAGGGGAAAGATATCATGAAATATTTTCTAGCCTTGTTCATTATCATTGCCACCGTTTCCGCCCAGGATACCGTTGAGGACTATGGTGGAATAATCACAACTGGCAAACTAATTGAAATCACGAATACTCATATCATCTTTTCTCCCGATTACAGTCAAACTGATGTTCCTCAGAAAATTGCAAAGCATATTATCAAGAGAGTCGTTCTCTCGGATGGCACCGTGGTATTTGAAGAATTAATACAACCCCCTAAACAAACAACTATTAAAGATTCATCTTTAATAGTAAATAATCAACAATTAAAACCACAAAACCAAACAACATCCATCATAGAAGGATCCATGGCGCGAATCGCGAAAGCGCACGAGACATTAGCACTAGTAGCTACTATTCAATTGGGTATAGTAGTAGTAATGTTGACCCTATCAATTATAATTGCCTCGGCTAGTTAACATATGATCAACCTCCGCCCCTACCCCAAATCCAAGCGCCAGCCCACCTGGTTGCTTGCATATAATCTGCGCGAAGGTCGCCAGCACAAACACATGCACAGGCTCAGGGCCAATGCCATGAAGGGACTGGACCGATCCCGTTGAAGCGATCCTCCCCTGAGCGCCGGAACTTTACCGGTCGGGTTTCATAGGCAGGAATGATGGGTCTATCACCAACCATTGAGCGAGGCATTCAGGCTTTATCCCGGGTGGCAGTCATTGAGGCCCGGGGCAGGGTTCCCGGCGGTGAGGTGGTGCTGTACCGCCTGGCAGAGGGGGTGGCCGAAGATGCCGACCGGGCGGCCCTGGATCGATTGAAGCTGGAAGGGGTCGACCTGGATTTCGATTTTTCCCGCAAGGACGGCCGCTCCTATGTGGTGCTTAATGCCGGTGCGCGACCCAGGACCCGCCGGGTGCCGCCCATTCATATCTACCTGTTCCTGGCCACGGTGCTGACGACCCTGGCGGCCGGTGCGTTTATGCAGGGGCACAACGTTTTCGAGCAGCCGTGGACCATCGTTTTAGGATGGCCCTTCAGCCTGACCCTGCTGGCCATTCTGGGAACCCATGAGTCGGGCCACTATATTTATGCCCGGCGGCACCACGTGGACGTCTCGCTGCCCTATTTCATACCGGTGCCCCCGCCCCTCACCATCATTGGCACCTTTGGCGCCTTCATCAAGATCCGGGGGCGGATCCCCAATCGTCTGGCCCTGCTGGAAATCGGGGCCGCCGGACCGATTGCCGGGTTCCTGGTGGCCGTACCGGCTCTGTTTATCGGCCTGCAACTATCCACGGTGGTGACGGTGGAGGGGGCCGGTTTTATCCTGGGGGACAGCCTGCTCCTGAAATTTGCTTCGGCCCTCATATTTCCGGCCCTCGGTCCCACCGAAGATATCCTGCTCCACCCGGTGGCGTTCGCCGGATGGATCGGGTTGCTGGTTACCATGCTCAACCTGCTGCCCCTGGCCCAGCTGGACGGTGGCCATATCGCCTATGCTCTCCTCGGGGACCGGCAAGCATGGCTGGGACGGGCCATCTTTCTGGCCTTGATCCCCATGGGGATCTTCCTGTCACCCAACTGGCTCGTCTGGGGTCTGCTTATTATCGTGCTCATGCGCACCGTCAAGCACCCACCGATCCACGATGTGAATCTGCCCCTGACGCCCCACGAATTGCGCATCGGCATCGCCTGTTTGGTCATTTTCATTCTGTGCTTTATTCCCGTACCTTTCACGACGTCCTAACGGCATGACAGTGGCGCCCATAGAGCAAGATCGCGGAGCTGGCCGGTCGGCCTATAAGCCGGGCCGATGGAAGGATGAGCCGTTCATGGCCCAGGCCTTGGACCTGGCCCAAGGTGGCCGGGGGCGGGTCAGTCCCAACCCCCTGGTCGGCGCGGTGCTGGTTCGCGAGGGCCGGGTGGTGGGCCGGGGCTATCACCAACGGTTCGGCGGTCCACATGCTGAGGTGACGGCCCTCAAGGAAGCGGGCGAACAGGCCAGAGGGGCTACCGCTTACGTCAGTCTCGAACCGTGCACTCACGCCGGACAGACCCCCCCTTGTGTCGACGCACTGATCCGGGCCGGTGTCGCCCGGGTCGTCATGGCCAACAGGGACCCCAATCCCGTGGTCGACGGCCAGGGAATTGCCCGGCTCCAGGCGGCCGGTATCGACGTGACCAAAGATGTTATGGCCCAGGAAGGGGCCCAGCTTAACCGGGGCTTTTTTCACTGGGTGGTGACCGGCCGGCCGTACGTGAGTCTCAAGGCCGCCCGAACGGGTGACAATTTTGTTGCGGCGACCCTTTCAGGACCGGGTTGGTTCTCTTCGCCGGAGTCGCGCCGGATGGTCCACCGCATCCGCGCCGAGGTGGATGGGGTCATGGTGGGTCGCCGAACGGCTGAAAGGGACAATCCCCGGCTCACGGTTCGAGACCTGCCCGGGGTGAACCCGCGGCGGATCGTGTTGGATACCCGCCGGACCTTGCCCGATGACCTGAGAATCTTTCACGATGGCGCCGCCGAGACCCTGGTCTTTACCGCCGCCGGTGAGACCCAACGGGCCCCCTGGGGTGAACAGATCAGTGTCGACCGGTCGCCGGGCGGTCTCGACCTGGGGCAGGTGCTGGAGGCCTTGGGCGCCCGGGGCATCACCCGGATCATGGTGGAGGGGGGGCCGGCGCTGCACCACAGTTTCATAGAGGCCGGGCTGATGGACGAGGTGGTGCTGTTCACCCATCCCGGGGTGGCTGAGCCGGCCGTACGGCAGCGACGCGACCTGGTGAACGTATTGGCGATACCCGATGGCTGGCCCGTTACCCTGGAGGACGAGCTGGGTGGAGATCGCGTGGTGGTAGCCCAGAGGGTATCCCCGGAGCCGTAAATTTGGACTGAGAATTACTGTATGAGGAGCGAAGGTTAATGTTTACTGGTATTATTGAAGAGTTGGGTCGGGTGATCGAACGAACATCCGGTGAGGGGTTTGATACTTTTGTGATTTCAGGAGTCGAAGTGATGCCGGACCTGGCGGCCGGGCACAGTATTACGGTCAACGGTGTCTGCCTGACGGTCGTGGCCAGATCGGCCGACAGTTTTACGGCCCAGGTGATTCCCGAAACCTTGAAGAAGAGCAATCTCGGTGAGCTGACCACCGGGAGCGAGGTCAATCTCGAGCGGGCCATGCGGGCTGATGCCCGCTTTCATGGACATGTGGTCCAGGGGCACGTGGAGACGGTCGGTTATATCAACAGCATCATCGAGCACGACGGGGATGTGCGCATGACCGTCACCGTGGACAGTTATTGGCTGCGTTACTGCGTGCCCAAAGGGGCCCTCGCTCTGGATGGTGTCTCCCTCACCATCGCCGACATCTCCCCGGCGGGGGTCACGGTGGCCCTGATCCCCTTCACCCTGGAACTGACCACCCTCGGCCGAAAGAAGGTGGGGGACCCGGTGAATGTCGAAACGGATATATTCGCCCGGTATGTGGAGCGCTTCCTGGAGATGGACTCCGATGACGAGCGCTGGGACCTGGACCCGGGGCGGCTGCTCAGTTGGGGCTTTGGAGAGAGCTAGCCATGACGAAGTTAATGAACAGCGTCCTCAAGGATCTCAATTCCGGCAAGATGGTCATTGTTACCGATGACAAGCACCGTGAGAACGAGGGCGACTTCGTCATGCTGGCGGAGCAGGCCCGGCCCGAAGATATCAATTTCATGATGCGGGAAGGGCGGGGGCTGATCTGTGTACCGGTCACAACCGAGCGAGCCGAGCAGCTGGGGCTTACGCCCATGGTGCACAACAACACGGCCCTGCACGAAACGGCTTTCACCGTCAGTGTGGATGCGGTGAAAAACACCACCACCGGCATCTCGGCCAAGGACCGGTGGCAGACCCTCCAGGTCATTCTGGATCCTACGGCCACGCCCA
>CAZJBG010000048.1:8871-16278 GCA_964543925.1 uncultured bacterium | reverse complement strand
CTGAAAATCTATGCCGGCGGCGTCATCGGAGATGAGAGCGACATGGTACGGAAAATGCGCCTGGGTCAGGTGCAGGCCGCGGCCCTAACCGCCGAAGGGTTGAGCTACATCGATAAGGGGATATACGGCCTGTCGCTCCCCCTCCTGGCGAAGAACTACGCACAGTTGGACTGGCTCCGGTCCCAGATCGAGCCGGAGCTCAGAAGGCGGTTCGAAGCCAAGGGGTTCAAGGTCCTGGCCTGGGCCGACGTTGGCTGGGTCTACTGGTTTTCCAGGGAGCCGGTCCGGTCACCGGACGACCTGCAAAAGCTGCGCATTTTTACCTGGGCGGGAGACCCGCATACACCACGCCTGTGGAAGGCCGCCGGGTTTCAACCCGTGTCGCTGTCCGCCGTGGATGTCCTGCCGGGGCTGCAAACGGGCCTCATCGATGCGGTGAGCAGTTCGCCCCTCACGGCAGCCTCCTTCCAGTGGTTTGGTGTGGCCCGGTATATGACCAACCTGCCCTGGGCAGCCATGACCGGCGCACTCATCGTCAAACAAAGCAGCTGGGACCTGATCCCTGCCGAGCTGCGGCCTGACCTGCTCGCGGCCGTTGAAAAGCGGGCGTTACGGATCAAAAACGAGATCCGCCATTCCGATCCCGAGGCCGTCGCCGTCATGCTGGAGCACGGCCTGGAGGTGATGAACCTCTCTGAAGAAGACGAGGCCCAATGGCAGCAGATGATAGCGCAGCACATACATTCCCTGAGAGGTACCCTGGTCGATTCGGCCATGTTTGATCGGGTCATGGACCTCAAGCAGGTTATGGAGCGGCCCGATTTCAAGCTCCCCTGACCCCAGCCCCTTAAAGCGGAAACCTCTCATCGGGACAGTCCTCATGGCCACGGTGCTCCCTTGGCTCCGGGAGAAACTTCATCGGCTGGAAGATCTGGGCGTGGTCGTCATTCTGGGCCTCATGGCGGTCCTCCCGGTCATGGAAGTCGCCGCCCGGGAGCTGTTCGCTACCAGTATCACCGGCTCGATTGTCACTGTGCAGCATCTGACCCTCTGGATCGGGTTTACCGGGGCCATGCTCGCCTCACGCGAAGGCCGCCTCCTCACCCTCGCCGGGGACACGGCCTGGCTACGGGAACGCTGGGGGAAGTGGTCCCACCTGATAGCCGACGTCGCCTCGGTGGGCATCACGCTCACCCTCATGATGGCCAGTTACCGGCTTATGGACACCGAACGGGCCTTCCCCCGCACCATCGTAGGGCCGATCCAGATATGGATGGCCCAACTGGTCATGCCGGTGGGATTTGCCGTCATTGCCTGGCGCCTGCTGCGGCGCAGCAGTCCCCAATGGTCCTATCGGCTGGTGGTCCTGGTGGGCGTCGCCATCCTGGCCTATCTGGGGATGGGACTCGGATTACAGGACAGCTGGGCCGTTTATGCGGGATTTATCGGTCTGCTGCTGGCCGTCATACTGGGCGCGCCGATCTACGTGATCCTGGGGGGCGCCGCCGTGCTGCTCTTCTGGAACGACTGGGGTGTCCTGGCCGTCATTCCGGCCACCACTTACAGCATCGTGGTGCACCCCATGCTGCCCACCATCCCCCTGTTCACCCTGGCCGGCTATTTCCTGGCCGAGAGCGGCGCGTCCATACGCCTGGTGCGGGTCTTCCGGGCCTGGTTCGGGTGGATCCCCGGCGGGACCCCCGTGGTAGCCGTGTTGGTCTGCGCCTTTTTCACCTCCTTCACCGGAGGCTCCGGCGTCACCATTCTGGCCGTGGGCGGACTCCTGTATCCCATGCTGCTCAAGGAAAATTACTCCAGCAAATTTTCGACGGGACTGCTCACCGCTTCCGGTTCTCTGGGTCTGCTCTTTCCCCCGAGCCTGCCCGTCATCCTCTATGGGGTACGGTCGCAAACCCCCATCGATCAGCTGTTCCTGGCGGGCATCCTCCCGGGGATTGTACTCATCGCCATCGTGGCGGCCTGGAGCGTTCGGCAGGGTCTGGTCGCAAAAACCGAGAGGACCCCGTTTCAGTGGCCGGAGGCCCGCAGGGCGTTCTGGGAGGCCAAGTGGGAAATTTTCATCCCCGTGATTATCCTGGGGGGTATCTTCGGCGGCATTGCCACCCTGGTGGAAGCGGCGGCCATCACCGCCGTTTATACCTTCGTGATTGAGGTGTTTGTCTACCGGGATTTAAGCCGTGGCAAAGACATCATCAGAACCGTTGTCAGCGGAGCGGCCCTGGTGGGCGGGGTCCTCCTCATCATGGGCGTGGCCATGGGCCTGACCAGCTATCTGGTAGACGCCCAGGTCCCCTCCCGGGCCCTCCACTGGGTTCAGGCCCATATCCATTCCAAGTTCGTTTTTCTCCTGGCCCTCAACGGCGGCCTGCTGGTCGTCGGCGCCTTTATGGATATCTTCTCCGCCATCATCGTGGTGGTGCCCCTCATCGCGCCCATGGGGCTGGCCTTTGGGGTCGATCCGGTGCACCTCGGCATTATCTTCCTGGTCAACCTGGAGCTGGGCTACCTCACCCCGCCCGTGGGAATGAACCTGTTTCTCTCCAGCTACCGCTTCAACCTGCCCGTGCCCAAGGTATACCTCTCCGTCTTGCCCTATCTGGTCATACTGGCCATTGGGGTATTGATCATCACCTACGTCCCGGCCATCACCCTGACCATCCCCGCCCTGTTTGGAAGATAGGAAAACGCGTCCCCTGATGGATAGTGACCGGTCAGCCATATCCATAAAGACCTGGCTCAAACCGGTCCTGTCGGGTGAACACGGGGCCAGCATCAGCCTGGCCGTCTGCTTTTTCCTGGGGGTCTGGTTTGCCGGGCGCTGGAATGTCAACACCACCCTGGCCCTGGCCGCCGCCGTGGCCGGGTTCGAGCTCCAGATGCCCCTGGCGCGGCTCCTGCGCCGCAGGCAGCTCGATCCCCGCCTGCTGATATGGACCGCCCTTTACGGGATCGTGACGATCTTGAGCGCCCTCACCCTCTGGCTGCGCGTACCGACCTTGGGCAGGATCTACGCCGTTGGGGCGGCCGTGCTGCTCATCAACCTGTTCTGGGTTTACCGCCGGGATCAGAAATCCATTCCCAACGAGCTGTCCATTTTCACCGGCCTCTGTCTGGCGCTCCCCTTTGCCTACACCGCCACCACCGGCGTCATGGCTCAGGATTTATTGGGCCTCTGGCTCCTGTGCACCCTGGTGTTTTCCAGCGCCATCTTCACCGTCCGCCTGCGCCTGTTCGGGGACCCCGCCGTGGCCAAGGCTACCGCCTACCACATCGTGGCCCTGGCCCTGGTCTTCCTGTTGGTGCAGGTGAATCTGCTGCCGGCGGCCCTGGCCTGGACCTTCCTGATCCCCCTGGCCAAGCTGGTGGCCATCCTGCTGTGGATGGACCGCTACCGCCGCCTGAAACTGACCCACATCGGCCTGATCGAAACGGCCCTGGCGATCCTGTTCGCCCTGTGGGTGGGCCTCGCCCTTACCTGACCGGGCGGTCCCGGCATCAGCAATCAATCCCCCGGCCAGCGGACATGCCGTAACATTCATTGCATGGTCAGGCCCTGATTGATTGTAATTTGTCTTCAACAGTGGCCACATGGGCACCAGCACGGGTTAGAGATGGCGCCGGAAAAGGGCAACCCTTCATAATTAAGGTATCCTTCCATGCCGCATCGTCGTGAAAAAGCGTTAATCACTTTCAAGCCGGGGGAGATCATTTTCCGGGAAGGAGGTGGCGGCAACAAGTTATTCATCATTCAAAATGGCGAGGTCGAGATCACGAAGCAGGTGGATGATGAGGAAGTTCCCCTGGCTAACTTGAAGACCGGGGCGGTATTTGGGGAGATGGCCCTGGTGGATGGCAGTCTCCGATCAGCCACGGCTCGGGCGGTTACTGAAGTAACCTGTTTATCGCTGAGCCAGACGATGTTTCGGCATAAGCTGGCCACGGAGGTGCCCCAGTGGATGCAGTCTCTGTATGGCGTCATGGTCGACCGGCTGCGAATGATGGTCCTTAAATCCGGTTTCAGCAGCCACGATGCCCCCGGTCGCCAGATTGTGGAGTTGCTGGCCATGTTTTTGCAAAAGGGGGAGACCACCTACAGCGGTAACGTCTTTATTCCCTGGGATGAGGCGACCAGAAAAATGACCTACATCCTCGGTTCGGGGGAGAAGCCGGTTACGATGGTGATGGAAATCTTGGCGAATTCCAAAATAGCGGGCTACGAGATAGCCCTGGGTGAAGGGCGGCGGTTCCTGGTGCCGTCACTTGATACTTTTCTCCAATTCGCGGAATATTGTGAAAACAGGTTCATGATTGACCGGCGTAAGAAGGAACCGGACCCCGACCCTGATGCTAAAAAGCAGGAGCATGAACTCTTGTCGAATATTTGTGGACTCCTTGAGGGGGAAGAGGGGCCGGTCACCCTGAGCGCCGCTTCTCTGGACCGTCAACTGCAGAAGAAGTTTAAATATGCCTTGGACACCGGCCCTGCCGGCCTGCAGGGGCTTATCGGCCAGGGGCTTATGGGTGAAGAGACCCGGGATGATGGCACGGTGGTTTACCAGATCGATCTTGAGCTCTGTAAGCAGCGAAAGACCTTCTTTGATATGCAGGGGGAGTTTGAAAAGGTTCAAGCGAAAATAATGGCCTACCGGCCCTCAGGGCGCCAGGAAGGATCGGGCAAGACCTCAGGACCGGGGTCAACCCTGCGCCCCTGAGGCGTTAGTCCTCGCCTTCAAATGGGGCGGCCAACAGTTGCCCGGCCTCTTCCGCCCGGTCATCGCTGACCCACAGCTGCACCCCGCCATTGCCGAAGAGCAGGTGGGGCTGCATCCCACCGACATCATCGGCCGTGAGCGTGGCCTCAATCCCGCAGGAATCCAGCAACGCCCGGGCCAGGTCGGCCTCGTGACGGTACAGATAGGTTTTGATACAGATTCGGTTGGCCAATTTAAGCGCCTGTTGGGTGACGGACGACCGCTAGGGAATACCTGGAGGCTAGCGCCACCTGCAGCGCGGCCCGGCTGGCAGGCGATGGCGGGATCACAGCCGGAAGATGAGGTTTACCATCAGGCTGCCAGCGGTGTTCCTGTCGGTGGCATCTACCGGAAACACGGTGCCCATGTCCCACTTGAGGTCCTGCTCCCAGGAGGTGACCGCATAGGTCGCGTCCAGCTTGAGTTGAGGTACCGGCATGATACTGATCCCGAAGGCGACCGTCGATCTGGCATCGGATGAACCAGCCGCCTTCAAATAGGACGGCTCGTGACGGAAGCCCCCCCGGAGCTTGACATTGACCTGGGGCAGCAGAATCTCGGTCCCCAAGGCGAAGCCCAAGGTGCTGGTGTAGTTGCTGCGGAGAGCATCGTTGATGGGCAGGTCGATGTCCTCGATGAGGGCGGTGCTGTCGAATAGATCCGACTTGAAGCGTACCTGCGAGTAATCAGACCAGAACAGGTCGCCGCTGAGGAGGGCCGGGCCGAGGCTCAAGGAGGAACCGAGCCTTAGGCTGTAGGAACTCCTGGTTTGATAGTCAATGGTGGATCTTCCGTTGAAGGTCTCATCGGTATAGGTCTCTTCCACCTCGATGCGTTGGGGCGTGCGCAGCAGCAGTCCCACATGCCAGGCGGGTAGGGGGGCAAAGAGCAGGCCCAGGCTCAGGCCCACGCCGCGATAATCGGGTTCAATCCGGAAAAATTGGATGGAATCGGTCACGGAACCGGTCAGGTAGGTGGTCCATTCGGTATAGTCACTCCTCCCACTCAGTATATCAATAGCTGCGCCTAATGCGAACTGGGGTGAAACCTGGTAGCCGAGGCCCAGACTATACGTCCCCAGGTTACCCTCGGTTGTGAACCGTTCCCGTTTGGAAATATTTCCGTTGCTCAGGTTCAATTGCCGCTGGCGATCGAAGGCCCGTACCTGGTGATACCCGAAGGCCACGGTCAGTTTGGTATTGTGTACCGGCAGGGCCAGGCCGGCATTGGTCAGGCGGGTAGCGGCGACGTCGGCGGTGGTGGCAAGGTTCAGCCCGCGCACATCCGATGTGGCGTTCAGGTGATCATACCCCAGGTTGAACTCGGCCCTAACGAGGTGGGCCAGACCGGCGGGGTTGTAGTGCAACGCGGTGACATCGTCAGCCACGCCGGTGAACGCCTGTCCCAGACCGTTGGCCCGGCTGCCTGGGCCGCCGACCCCCAGGAACGGCCGCACGGCATCGCTGTCATCCTGTCCGCTCAGGGTGGCGGTGACCAGCAACAGAGCCCATCCCACCCACCGGACGCGCCGGATAAGGTTGTCAGGTTGACCGGCCATATGGCGGGCTTAATCCTTGCGTTTTCGTGTGCGGGCTTGCCCGGAACCGCCGGAACTGGCCTTGGAAGGCGCCGAAGACGATCTCCCCTGCCTCCCGACGGACGCTGCTTTGGGGGTGGCGGTACGAGCCGCTACCCTGCCGGACCCGGTTTGGGTGGACGAGGATCCCGCGGCGCGGGTATTGCCGGTGATCATCGTGGTCGGCGAGTCTTTCCGGGACCGGGGCCGCCGCTGCATGTTGGCCGATTTGACCGCGACGGTCGTTTGCCTGCCGCGGCGAGTATACCCATAACCATAGGGCCAGTAGTCGTAATAACCGCCAAAGCCGGTATAGCCCAAGCCATAGCCCCCGCCATAGGGGTCCCAATACCAGGGATCGTACACCCCTGCGTACCAGGGGTCGTACCACCTGCTTCCCCCCCAATACCGGGAGCCCCAGTAAGGATCGACCATCCAAAAATCGTCAAACAGGGGATTGTATGCGTACCAGGGGAGGCGGTTCCACCGGCGTTGGTGCTGCAGCCACAGTCGAGAGCGGTAATCACGGTAATGGTAAGGGCCGTAGAGGTGGACCATCAGATTATACTGGGTGAAGGCGTCGTCGCGGAAGGGCCCCCGGCGCCCATAGCGATAAGGGTCGGCCAGGTTCTCAGGCTCGACCTCGGCCTGGGGAACTTCTGACGGCAGGGGGGCCGTGATGAGCAGCCCGCGATCGATGATGGACGGTGTGGTGCTGCCGGAACGGTCGTTGGCGTGAAAGCCGGCAAAGTAGGCGTCATTCTGGAGATGAGCGCAGGCCGTCAGCCCTAATCCACTGAGTAGGAGAAAAGTCAGGCTATTGCGAATACGCTCAAACACGCGCGACCTCCTCTCGAAATGTAGGTGCGGACGACCGATAATTCAACCATTACCGGCCCATATGACGTATACGGATACGAGCGCAGGATGGTTCCAGGCTCAGGTCGGTGGCTTGTATTGCTCCAGCAGCTGTTTAAACCGGGGGTGCTCCCACACCGGCGCCCAGATGGGGTCCGCCTGGAACCACGCCATGGAGGTGTGGGAAGGGATCGAGAGCAG
>CAZJBG010000048.1:0-8861 GCA_964543925.1 uncultured bacterium | reverse complement strand
TATTCGCCGATCAGAACGTCAATATAGGCCATGACCATGACCATGTTGGGGCCTCACCAGTGACAGGCTGAGATAGGCAGCAGTTCCATTCCCCGTTTGCCCGCCCGGAGAGCCTTATCCTTTAAACCCAGGAATGCGCAGGCCAGTCCCTGGTCCGTCAGGAGTCGAAGATTATCCGGGTTCGAGGACAGGCTGGCTTCCGACAGGGTCCGAACCGAATCGTAGTAAGCGCGACTCAGTTCGGGCCGGTGGGCCAGGTTGTGGAATTGCGCCATGGAAAAATAATATCCCTGCTCTCTGCCATCGGGGTAGATATTTGAAAACATCGACAGGACATCATCGACCTCCTGATCGAGCAGCCCGAACCGCCAGTAACCCAGTCGATGAATGCTTTCGCTGCCCCGCCACATGACCGTGACGGGATTCATGTAGGTGGACGCTTCCTTGATGACCTGCCGGGCCTGACGGCTAGCTCCTTTCCAGAGCAGGTAGAGCTCGATCTTATTGGCATAGACCGCCGGGTTATCGGGTGTTAGAGTGATGGCGTGATTGAGCACCTGCTCCGCCTCTGGATACTGGCGCATGAAAATAAGGATGTTGGCCAGCTGCCCGGTGATGGCCGGAGACCTGGGGTCCAGCTCTGCGGCCTGCTGATAGTTTCTCAGTGCCTGATCCCATTGGCCCTGCCGCATATGAACCCGGGCGATTCCCGAAAGGAGTTCGCTGTTGCTCAGGAGTCCCTTCCGGGCCATGGAGAAGGCTTCCAGGGCCTGACCATAGTCGCTCTCAACCATGTTATAGTAATTGCCAAGAGCCAGATGAGCCTCAGGCAGGTTGGGATTCAGTCGGAGGGCTTGCTCCACCGCCTGTCGGGCCTGCTCTGCCTGCTGGGTAAGATAATCATGATAGAAATAGAGCGCCGCGTAGGTGTTCGACAGCTGGGCATAGGCCAAAGCAAAATCGGGATCCAGCTCGATGGCCCGCAGGTACATGTTGACGGCCTGCTCTCGATCGGATTTGTTGCCGGCCCCCAGGTAGGAACCCCGGCGGAAGTAATCATTTCCCCGAAGGTAAAATTCGTACGCCTCCAGGTTATCGGTGGGACGCTGCTCAAGGCGCTGTTGTTCCTCGGGTAATAGCTCGGCCTTCAGGGCTTGGGCAATCTGCTGGGCCACGTCGGTTTGAATGGCAAAGACATCCGCCAACGTCCGATCGTAGGTCGCGGCCCACAGATGTTCTTCCGTGGCCACATCGACCAACTGGCCCACGATCCTTATCCGGTCCCCCGCCCGCCGTACGCTGCCTTCCAGAATCGTGGCGACGCCCAATTCCCGGCCGATCTCGCGAATCCGCTTCTCCGTGTTCTTGTATTGCATAACCGAGGTACGAGCAATGACCTTCAGGTCCTTTATCTGGGACAAATGGGTGAGAATATCCTCGGTGATGCCGTCGCTGAAGTATTCATCTTCCTTGCTGTCGCTGAAGTTGGCAAAGGGGAGCACCGCCACCGATTTCTCCCGCAGGGCCGTTCCGCCGCCGGCAACAGAGCTGTTTTTTTGAGCAAGAAACAGGCCGATAATAACGATCACCCCAAGACCGGCCATAGCGGGCAGCCAACGCTGGAGCGTCTTTAATTTCGGTGGGGCGGTTTCAACCTCGTGACCGACCGCCCGTTTTTCGCTGACGGAATAGACCTCGATGGGATGATCGACCCCCTTGAGTTTTTTTTCTCCGAGGGAGGTGGTCTGTATGCTGGCTTTGTTTCGAATGTCGTCGTAGACCCGCCCGGTTACGGCAACGCCCCCCGGCTCGGCCAGCGGTTCCACCCGGGCGGCAACGTTTACGCCATCACCGAACACATCACCGCCTTCAAAGACCACGTCGCCGATGTGAATGCCGATGCGCAGGGTCAGTTCGGGGTCGTTATTGAAGATGTGCTGGATCTGCAGGGCGCAGTTCACCGCGTCCACGGCGCTGTCGAAAGCCGAGAGGGTGCCATCGCCCATTTCTTTGAGCCACTCGCCGCGAAACTGCTGGATAATGGGCTTGAGGAGGCCTCGATTCCTCTGGAGAAGTTGGAGGGCCTTTTCTTCGTCCTTGGACATCAGGGCCGTATAGCCGACGATGTCGGTGAACATGATGGCGGCGAGCCGGCGTCTCTGTGGGTCAGGCATACAGTGTCTCGTTACTGGATTGGACCATGGTGGTCAAACACAAAATTTCACCTAATTCGTTGAAATTCAAACGAAATATAATAACATGAACGGTCGTTGTCACTCATTGAAGCCGTGGGATGCCCTGGAGAGGATAGGTCCCTCACCTTTCCCGCCCCACCGGATAGAGCCGCCACCGGTCGTCGAAGTAGGGGGTCCGCTCGTAGAACCACTGGAGCCGGGCCTGGGTGAGCTGGGTCCGCCGGTGTCATTGGACCTATTGTAAGATTACCAGCCTGCTTTAATACGCAAACGGGCCGCTAAGCAGTTTTTCCGGAGGGACTTGATAGATGTTTGAGAGCTTCTCAAGGGTCTTTAGGTTTGGATTAGCCTTGGCTGGATTTTCAAAGCGTTGATAGGCCTGATAAGAGATACTTAGCCTGCGTGCCACCTCTTGCTGGGACAAATGCTTCGATTCACGTATCCAGCGGAGCTGCAGGGCCAAGCCCATAGCAAGGGGCAGGGGGATAGGAATCGACGCGGGGGCGCGGTAGGTGGGCTTGGGAATCTTGAAGCCGCGCTCGACGACGCTGCTGATCCAGCCGGTGAGGGCTTTGGCGGCATGAGCGGCCAGTTCCTTCTTTGAAGTTCCATCGGTGAAACACCCCTCCAGATCGGGAAATTCTCCCCAGAAAGATTCGCCGTCTTTATGTACCTTAAGATGGTATTCGATCATTTCCTGATTCTAGCCTGCTTCAAAATTGCGTGGGTCATACCTTTCCCGAGCTCCTTCTTTCCATGTACCGGCACCGATATGGTTTTGTTTCCCTTAACCATGATATGATGGCTGCACTGATTCGATCTACTTGCCACCCGTTCTTCTTCAGGATCTTTACAAGTTCCTTGCCTTCCATTTATACCTCGATCGGAGTGCTGCTATAGCAGCTATTCGGATAACGGGTGCTCGTCTCATAACAGAAGTTACAACATATATATTGTATATTCAGTGAAGATTCGGAGACTGCCCTCGGTTTGGCCGCATCGAAATCCGTTTGGCCGGGTCAGCCGGTCTGGATTGACCTGGCAGGTACTCCTACTCCCGCCCCACCGGATACAGGCGCCACCGGTCGTCGAAGTAGGGGGTCCGCTCGTAGAACCACTGGAGCCGGGCCTGGGGATCGGCGGCGAAGGCCGGGTCGGCTTTCACCTGGGCCTCGAAGGCCCGCTTCAGGGCCGGGTCCCGGTCCAGCATGCGTTGGGCCAGCGGCTCCATGACGTAGCCCTCCACGTACTCCGTGGGCTGGAGGATTTCAAGGAAAAATCCCCACTGGAAAAATGAGTCGGGCGACCCCGGCTCCAGCAGGAGAACGGCCAAATCCCCCAGGGGCTGATCGGTGGGAATGCGTACCGATCCCGGGGGGTACAGCTCCTCGCGGCGCTCAGGGGCAGCGGTGGCGGTGACGCGAATGTGCCCTTCGAAGGGGGCTTCCTCCAGCTTGACATCGGTGAGGCGGCCCAGCTCCACAGACACCGTCCGGGGCTCGGACATGCGCTCCATGAAGATGCCGTGGAGTGCCAGGCGGTCGATGACGTCGCTCCAGGCCGGAGGGATCCAGTAGGCTTTGGGGCGCTCGGTGGTGGCGTCCGGCTCGGTGGTGAGTGAATGGGGCAGCGTAAGGGTGATGGGCCGGCCGAGCCAGGTCACCCGGTCCTGGCCGGAGATGTCGGAGGGCACGTTCCGCCACATGACCCCTAAAAATTCCAGCTGCTCAGGATCGGTACCGGGCAATTTCCAGGTGAGGGGCACAATCCGGGGCGTCAGTGCCCGATCGGTGGTGACGGCCCGGCGCAGGGACTTGCCTTCCTCAGCCAGGGTTCGCAGCACGCTCTCCAGCAGCACATAGGTGCCCAGTACCCGCTGCCGGTAGGGTTTTAGTGAGTGGTTTTCAACCAGCACGGTGGGGAGGTGCCGGGCGTCGCCGTAGCCGTCGGAATAGCGAGGGGTTCCGGTCCAGCCCACGAGACCCTTGCCGGGGTCGAGATCATCGGCAGCCACAATAAAGGGGCCGGGGATGTGTCCCTGGGCCGCCAGATCGCTATACAGGGCCGGCGTCAGCTGCTCGTCCAGCCACCGGGCGATGTTGGGGGAGTGGCCGTGCCGGCCGGTGTAACCGAAGGTGATGTCATACTGATAGTCGATGCCGTCGGTGACGTGGAGATCGAGGTACAGGTCCGGGTCCCATTGATTGATGGCCCGGATCATGGCCCGTATTTCCCGGGTGTCCAGCTTGGCATAGTCCCGGTTGAGATTGAGGTTGCGGCTGTTGGTGCGCCAGCCGGCTTGGACAGGACCCCGCTGGTTGATGCGGCCGTAGGGGGAACTGCGCTCGTGGCCGTCGACGTTCAGGATGGGCACAAACAGGAGGTTGGCGCCGTCGAGCAGATCCATCCGGGTGCCCCGAACGGTCATATCCCGCAGGAGCATCAGTCCCGCGTCCTTGCCGTCGATCTCCCCGGCGTGGATGCCGGCCTGGGCCAGGAGGATCGGCTTGCCGTTGGCCCTTAATTCGGCCGGGGTACCGGCCCCCTCAGCTGAGGCGATGACCATCCAGATGTCCCGTCCTTCGGCGCTGGCGCCCAGGGAAACCAGCTGGAGCTGGGGCGCGGCGGCCACCAGCCGGGTCAGCCAGCTGACGGTCTCGTCGTAGGTCGGGGTCATCGTCAGTCCGTCCCGCTCCGAAGGCGTTATCCAGGGATCATCCTCGGGTACAATCAGGGCCTCGCTGGCCCCGGTCCAGGGCAGCACCGGCGGCAGGGGGGCTGGCCACTGATCCTGCATCCAGGCGGCCGTTGGCAGGAGAAGGAACAGTGGCAGTAGCAGTGGCAGTAAAGAACGAAGAGCGAGGCCGAAGGGTCGTCGAAGCATGGGTACGGTTCCTTTGGATATATGATTTTAATTTGCTCTTAAGTTAACCGCTGGCGGGAAGCAGGAGAAAGGGTAGCTATATGATGGTGATGAGGGTCAACATGCGACGGGTCCAAGTCCTATGCGGGCTGACGTCAGATCGTCTACCGGCCATTCTATAGGTGGACTATAGTCTTGTATTTCTAAATAATTACCCCCATATTCCATCTGATCACCGAATCGGATAGATGCCAGAACAAACCTCCAAATTCGCCGCCTTCATCGCCGAGCTCCGCCAGCGCAGAGTATTCCGCGTAGCCGCATTCTATGGCGGTATCGCCTTTGTCATTTTCCAAATCATCGATAGCATCTTTGAGCCTCTCCACATTCCCGAATGGGTGGGTAGCCTGTTGATCGTCATCCTGCTGGTGGGCTTCCCCATTGCCATCGCCCTGGCCTGGGCCTTCGATATTACCGAGCAGGGCATCGTCCGAGCCAAGGGACGCACAGCACATGCCAAGCGTAAGGCCGTGCCCCTCATCGGCAACAGGGCCCTGGCGATAATAGCTGCAGTGGCCATAGTGGTAGCAGGCTGGGGCTGGCTCCGTGAGCCTGGTGGTACAGCCCTTCCTGAGGCCCCTGATCAGGCAATTTCTGTTCTCCCCCTCGCTAACCTCAGCAGCGCCCTGGACTCTCTTGAGGCCCACATCCCACGGATTGCTGTGCTACCACTAAAAAATAACAGCGGCGACCCTGAACAGGACTATTTCCTTTCGAGTATGCAGGATCTCCTCATCTCAGAATTAAGCAAGCTTTCCGGCTTTGTCGTGAGATCCCAGCAATCCACCCTCCAATACCGCGGATCAACCCAACTTATACCTGAGATCGCTGCCAAATTGCAAGTGGATTTCCTGGTGGAAGGCACGGCACTTATTATAGGGAATGAGGCCCTATTCAACCTCCAGCTACTAACTAGTGAAGACGAAAATATCTGGACAGAAGACTACGAGCGGGACATGACAAATGTCTTTAGGCTGCTCAAGGACATTACCAAAGACGTGGCTGAGAAAATAAACATTACCCTGACCCCATCTGAAGAAGTTCGCCTGGTCACTGCCCGTCAGGTAACCCCCGAGGCTTTCCTGCTCTACCAGCAAGGTTGGTATTTCCGGGAATTGCAAACGCGCGAAAGTATTCCAAAATCGGTGGACTACCTGGAGCAGGCCGTGGCCATCGACCCAACCTTCGCCCAGGCCTGGGCAGCATTAGCGCACGCCTACGTCCAGATGGGGAATTTCAGTATATGGCCCCTTGATCAGGTGCGGATGAAGGCTCGGGATGCCGCCGAGCAAGCCCTGATGCTTGACCCCGAGCTGGCAGATGCCCATGTATACAACGCCCTGTACCTTTACTTTTTCGAGTATGACTGGGCCGGAGCCGAAGCAGCGTTTGAACGGGCCATTGCCTTAAATCCCAACCATTTACATGCCCAATATGAGTATGCTCTTTTTCTAATACGGATGGGGCGCTTTGATGAGGCATTCCCCCATGCCCAGAAAGTAGAGGCGCTGGACCCCATATCACGCCGGGCTGTGGAGGTCTTTAGGCAGTACTACGCGTATAGTGGCCAGCATGACAAAGCAGAAGAGGTTATCAAGCGTGGTATGGAACTGTATCCTGATATGGAAGCATGGTTACCACTGATCTATTTCTATTCAGGCAGATATGAGGAAGGATTAGAGCTAGCAACTAGGTTGGGAAATCAGAGAGCGATAATGCGCTTCCGCATGGTGATGGATCAGGCGCCGGAGGCCATGGCTTATTTTGACTCGCTGGAGGTGGTATACAAGCAGGTGCCCGGGAATGAGACACGGATTGCTTCGCCATATATATGGCGCGGGGATTATGAGCAGGCCCTGGACTGGTTAGAGCGGGCCGTGGCGGCACGAAGTATCTACATAACCATTAAGGTAGCTCCATCTTATTTCCCTCTGCACGATCATCCCCGCTTTCAGGCCATCTTGAGGGAGGTGGGGCTGGAATGATGCCTGTTGCTTTTGGCACTCACCCCCCTTCGGTAAACTCAGGGCAGGCCCTTCGTTTCACGAAGCCAGCTCGCCGTGGCGTCTACGCCGAGGCCCCTCTCTCGAGAGAGAGGGGGAAATCCGCCAGCTGGCGGATGGGGGTGAGTGGGAATCCCGCCCACGGCAGCACCGGCGGCACGGGCGACGGTTTTATATATACCAGGCCGTACCTGAGAAAGTTGTAGCACTCCCGGCAACGCTGGCCTAAGTTGCGCCCACACAAGCACCGCCGGTCGGTGTGCGCTGCGTCGTCGTTGTTCTCCCTCCATAGTTTTCAACTTCTGCATTCAGCACCCAATCATAGTTATGCCTGGATCGGTCCCTGGCAACAGGGGAAAGGCATATAACGGAGATAAGAGACGTATGTCATTTAATGATCTCGGTCTTAAGGCCGAACTCCTTCGGGCGGTAGCCGACGGGGGCTATACCACGCCGACCCCCATCCAGTCTGAGGCCATACCGGCGATTCTGGCGGGTAAAGATATCATGGCCGGGGCGCAAACCGGCACAGGCAAGACCGCTGCTTTTGCGTTACCCATGCTTCAAATGTTGGGCGAAAGTTCGAGCAGGAACCGCGATCCGTGGGCGCTGATCGTCACACCGACCCGTGAACTGGCCGCGCAGGTCCATGAGAGTGTGCGCACCTACGGGAAACATGTCAAACTAAGCACGGCGGTCGTGTTTGGTGGGGTGGGGATTCATCCCCAAATTGCGAAGCTGCGTCGGGGTGTCGATATCCTGGTGGCAACCCCCGGCCGTCTACTTGACCTTGCAGGGCAACGAGCCGTTGATCTGAGCCGGGTGAAAATACTGGTGCTGGATGAGGCTGACCGGATGCTCGACATGGGCTTCATCAAGGACATCCGGAGAATATTAAAGCTCCTGCCCCAGCAGCGCCAGAACCTGATGTTCTCGGCGACTTACGCGGGCGATGTCCACCAGTTGGCCAAATCGCTGCTTAACAACCCTATGCGCGTCCAGGTGTCGCCGGAGAATGTGGCCACCGATCTGGTCACCCATAAGGTCCACCCCGTGGCACGGACCCGGAAGCGGGCCCTGCTTGCCCATCTCATCAAGACGCAGAACTGGGAGCAGGCCCTGGTTTTCACGCGGACCAAGCACGGTGCCGACCGGCTGGTGAAGCAGCTGGGCCGGGAAGGCATCAGTGCCATATCGATTCACGGGAATAAAAGCCAGGCGGCGCGTACGCGGGCCCTGGCGGACTTCAAGAAGGGGGCTGTGAAGCTGCTCATCGCAACCGATATCGCCGCTCGGGGTCTCGACATCAAAGAAATGCCCTATGTGGTGAACTACGATATTCCCCAGGTGCCGGAGGACTATGTCCATCGCATTGGCCGTACGGGCCGGGCCGGGTCAAACGGTTTTGCCATTTCCCTGGTGTGCACGGATGAGGGCCAACAGCTCAGCGATATCGAGGCGGTGCTACGCCAGCAGATACCCATTGAGGTCATCGCTGGCTTCAATGAGGAGCGGCACCCCCAGCCCCAGGTGAACGGAAGACCGGCCTACTCGGGTCAGAGGCCCGCACGACCCACATTTCGAGGCCGGGTAAGCCACCGCTCAGGCCAGAGGAGACAATCAGGCCGGCGGTAAAGCGCTCCCTAGAGCAGACCTGCACAAGCCCCTCTCTGCCCGAAGGCGGAAGGGGCTTTTTAACGGTGGCGCGGAGAGGGGGCCTCACGAACTGGAGGGGTGGCA
>CAZJBG010000047.1:0-16463 GCA_964543925.1 uncultured bacterium | reverse complement strand
GGCCCCCAACTTTTCCTTTTGATCCTCGGTATAGGCGATCACCAGCGCACCGATCTCCTCACAGGGCAGATTCAAGGCCGGCCCGACCTCTTCCCTGAAAATCGTGCTCCCGGCCACCACCAATTGCGCCTCCAGCGACCCCGGTTTCGCATCATACCCTGTGTGCATGAGGGCGCTGTTCGCCTTACTGGTGCCTTCACACACGTCGGAATCCTTCTCAACCAGGGCTGCCTTGAGATCATACTTCGCCAACTCGCGAATGATGGCACATCCAACAACGCCCCCGCCGATGACCAGGGCATCAAATACCGTCTTTGTATGATCTGTTTGCACTGCTTTGTAAATGTATGATTACAGGTTTAGTCGGAACGTGTCCGGGGCACTGATATCCGCAGACGCATGTTAAGCCGTTAGCGATCCAGCTGTCTAGAGCGAAATCCCGAGACTGAAATGGTGCACAAAATTCAGGTACCCCCAGTCTACATAGGCGTAGTCCAGGGTTATTTTACCTCCGCCAAACGCCCGGACCATCAGGCCGCCACCCAGGCTGAGTCCGTTGAAACGATCTTGCAGGAATAGCGATTTGTAGCCTGCGCGCAGGCTGACCATGTTGAGCAGCAACACCTCGCCTCCCAGGTTGATGCTCTCAGTATCATTGCTGGGATGTTGCAGATCTACAGCAAGGGTAAGCTGATTCCCCCCGCCAAAGAGGGGCCTGGTATAGGAGAGGCCAAACCGGGAGAGGAGCGGCAATTCAAAAGCGTCGGTCTCATAACTGACCCTGATTTTTTCAACTCCTGAGTTGAAAATGTCGGGGTCAATCACATTGAGCAGGTCTCTTCCGGAGAGCCGCATGGCCGTACCGAAATTGGAAATACTCACGCCCAGGCGCAGCCCTTCCAGCCGAGTGGCATAGAGAACGCCCATGTCGACCGCGAACCCCTGGGCCGATGTATGCCAGATCTGCTGGCGAATATATTTTGTATTGAAGCCGAAGGTGAACCGGTGGGTCAGATTGATGGCCAGCGACACCCCCATGGCAAAATCCTGTGAGGAGTAGAATTCTCCCGTACCCTGCTCCTGGCCCACGATTCGAACGGGTTGTTCGCCGGCTCCAAAACTCGTGACGTTCAACCCGACGGCGCCTCTGCTTCGAATAGGCACCACGAGGCCCGCGTAGGTATACTGCGTATCCAGGAACCAGTCGATATGGGTGAACATCGCCTCAAAGGCCGTGATCCGGCCGATACCTGCCGGATTCCAGTACATGGCGGTGGCATCCTGAGCCAGGGAAACATAGGCCTCCCCCAAGCTCTCGGCCCGCGCTCCGACGCCGATCTCCAGGAACGGCGCCGCACTGGTACCCACATTGGAAACGCTCTGGCCTTGAAGCGGCCCGAACATGACCAGGGCGCCAAGCATCAACATGCCGAAAGTTGCAGCCACCGGGCCTGTAGGTTCTCTGCGCAGTGGAGTTTGGTCAAACCGAAATGGGGTTGCCTGGGGAATCAAGCCGACCGCCCCTTTCCCGGCCTGGCTATCGCGGTCCACTATATGGATCATCCCGGATGTCATTTGATGATCGCAAACCGGCCAAGTTTTTGCCCGATCTCGCCCGCGTCTACCTGATAAAAGTAAATACCGTAGGCCACCTCAAGTCCGTCCCTGGTGAGTAAGTCCCAGGCCTCACGCCCCTGGCTATAGGAGGTCTGGTGCTCTAAAGTGCGAACCAGTTTCCCGCCGACAGTAAATATCCGGATCGTGCACTGTTCAGGCAGGTTCACAAACTCGACACGTCGTTCTCCCCTCCCGGTCAGGGCGGCCGGCTGAAGGGGCTCGAGCACGTTCACGGCCACATACGGATCGGGTACCACGTAGATGTTGGCCAAGGCGTCTTCAGCCTGTTTATCGAACGTCCACCCTTTCATTGAAAATTCATACCTGTCGTTGGCGGCAAAGGGCTTTAGGGTTGTGACCACAAACTTCTCACCGGGTTGGGGCGAGACAGGCAGCTCCCCGGTGGGTACATCGAACTCCAGTTTCCACCCCGAAATCACGTTATTGCCTGACCGTTCGGCGATCAGGGTCAGGACGTCCCCGTTGCTAATCGCGCTGTCAGGATTCGTTGGGTCATCTTCAAAAAGGAATTCCACTTGTTCATCGTCCGTGAGGTTCCAGATCTTAAACTTTACCGGTGTGCGAAATCTTGCCAGCGGCGAGAACGCTGTATCAACGTATCCATCATAAACCTGTATTTCAAAATCGATGGGCATTCCGGCGGCCGTTCGGCTGATATCGACAAGTAGATTACTCTTTCCCGCCCATACCGCGGTGTTGATGAGAGGCTGCGGGTCATTCTCCAATAGGATTTTGAATCCATGGATGATCTGCTTTTCAAACTCGGGGGCATCAAAATCCGGGCCCCAGGACAGGAGCACTTCTCCGGTCGTAACGTCGCTGAGCGAAAAGCTGTTTGTTAAACGTTCCGCAGTGGTATCGGTAAACACAATCTGGTAGTCATGACTTTTGACTGAGTCCGGCTGAGTCAGCTCGACCACGACCGAGCCGGTAGCAGGACCGGAGACATGCACAAGGCTTGAGGTCACCGCAGGCGATTCCACACCGCCCGCAGGGCCGGTAGGCGACATCATCGCCACATTCCGGCCCAGGAACGTCACGTTCCCCACCAGGTCAACTTCCACGATCTTGCTGCATTCCGTGGGCGAGATGGGTTCCAGTTGCTGCTTGCTGGAAAGGCCACGGGCATAGAAGTCGACGTCATAGCCCCTATCCACCGAAACCACCGCGTAGTAATAGGTTCGGCCGTTCTGCACCGTCGTGTCCACGTAAGAATGTCTCAGGCCCGTGTCCCTGCCCATATCGTAGCTGATCCCCAGGTCCTGTAGCGGAACGGGGTGGGCGCCGGTCAGGCTGTCTGCCAGGTCAAACTGCGCGAGGGGCTCCCACAAGACCGGGTTGCCGAAGGCGTCGGTCACCGTCTTGATGTCGTTAAAGAAGGGGTCCGTCGAGCGGTAGATCTTATACAGGCCGAAATCTTCACCGTAGATCGGGTCCCGGGAATGTTCCGCCTGGTCATCCCACGTCAGATAGACTTTGCGGTCACCGGCAACGGCTCTTAAGGTCGGCGTCAGAGGCGGTTTGGTGAAATCATAATCGGCGTCATAGATGCGCTGCATGGTGCGCTTGTTGCGGATGATATCGTCGAAGTCGTTGCCGAACAGGCAGGCAATGGCAAACCGCTCGGAAGCGCCGGGGGGCAGATCGAAAAAGCCACTGCCATACGTGAAGGCGACATCCACACCTGATACCGCCGGAGTAAACAGACCCGGTTGGATGATCGTCTGCCAAACGTCCTCATCAGAGTCCAGGCCATGGGGGGTAGATCCATAAAAGCTGGTCAATCCTATCTGGTCGATCTCATCATTATCGGTGAACTCAAAATTCGGTTCACCTTCGTCCGGCTGCCCGTTCCCCTCGGTGCCGTCAGCGTCCGGACCCGGGTAGGCCGTCTGGTTGGGCCCCAGACCATCCGAGCCGACATCGTCGTTCACCGGCTCCAGGTCCAGAAGATCGTTCCCATTGAGGTCCTCACCGGGATCAAGCAAGCCGTTGAGATTGGCGTCCTCGAAGTCCCAGTCACCGCTGCCGTCAAGATCCGAGTACGGGACCCAGTCTCCGTCATTGTCGATGCCGTCCTCCTGGCTCTCATCCACCATACCGTCGTCGTCATTGTCGATGCCATCGATGAGGCCCGGACTTTGCAGGAAGGCAAAGCCGAAGTAGCCTATGGGACGGCCCTGGCGGTCCAGGAAATCCAGGTCCCACTGCCAGGTGATATCGTCGAAACGGTCAAAGTCCGACGCGTCATCGTCGGCATCGCTCCGCCCGAGATCGGCATCCACGTACATCCCGACGATATTCCTCGGCAGCGGTTCGTCGGTGATGTTTTTAACCTGGTAGATGGAGATCAGGATGTCTTCGGCCAGGGGATGGTTCCACTGGTAGTTGCGCACCTCGACTTCCAGACCGACCCCTCTGCGGCCACCTTCCAGGAACGGCAGGGTATCCCCGGGGAACGGGTAATAGGGAAATTCGTCATTGCTGCGATCATCCATGAGATAGTAACTCTCTTGATCCGCTCGTACAAACGCACCGAATTCACCGTTCCAGCGGTTGCGGCGCGAGCCGGGAGCCCCGGGATGACTGCCTGCCGGCCAATCGTGGGGCCAGGTCTCCGGCAGATGGCTCATGGCGGGATATTCTTTTATATTAATCAGCCGCTGGTCCAAAGCGTCATTGCGGTTGAGATCCTCCCCCTCGTCCAGGATACCGTTCCCATTCAGATCCTCGTCCAGACCCTGGGTTATTTCACCATCATTGAAGTAGCCGGCCATCGGTTCCCAACCCCAATTCCGGGTCTCCGGCGTGGGCACATCCCGGGAGCCGCCGGAGTACCGCTCGCTGAGGATATGCAGGGTATCTCCCCCATTGTCGGTGACTTCGGAGCCCACGTAGAAGATGTATTCGAAGCCATAGAGCACCCCGGTGCCCACCGGCCACTCCATGCGCGCCTCAACGAGAGTTCGGCTCCCCAGATTGCCGAAATTGGAGAATGCCGTGCGAACCAGGTTGCCGGTGTGTATGCCGGTGCGATCAAGGAAATAGGCGTAGGTCGCTTTCTCCAGGCGGTTGATCTCGCCTGCTTTCCCCGATTCCTGCCCTTTAAGGGCCCCGGTCTGGTTAGGTGCCAGCAGCACCAGGAGCATGACCGCTGGGACAAGGCTCATATGCCTGGCTCTGAGCACGGATCTCTCCCGCCGGAATTTTCTACGATTGCCCGTTGTGTCCATAACCGTCGTTTTTACTCGAACCGCACGCTCAGCCCGACCTGTATCCTGCGCGGCTGAGAATACCAGTCTCGATGATTGTCTATATCCTGCAAAGTGAACAGGCCCACTAATCGATTGCGCTCCAGCTGTTCCGACACCGCAAAGCGATGGTCTTGCCCCGCACTTCCCGTTGCGGCGAAGACCTTCAGTTGGTTGGCCTGGTCCAGGACGTTGAAAACACGTATGAAAAATGAAGCGCCCAGGCCTCCGATGCGAAAGCCTTTATTGGCGTAGAAATCGAGATTGCTCTTCCACGGCTTAAACTCCGTGTTCTTGAACTTGGTCTTCACATCGAGACGTATCGGCTCCGGCGTATAGGGCTGCCCGCTGGCCATGCGTCCAATGACGCTAAACGTCCACGCGTTCCCCGTGCTGAATGACAGCGTCCCGTTAAGGGTGTGCCGTTGATCCCAGTCAAGGGGCAACACCTGCTTCTCCGCCTCTCGTATGACGCCACCACTCGTGCCGCCCGTTGAAATAATCGCAATATTGCTGGGATCGGACTCGTTACCCATACCGAGCTGGTAGGTGTAATCGAGAGTGCCCGTTACCGTCCCTCTCGTTTTCCGGATGGCCACCATGATCCCCTTGTTAAAGCCAAAGTCACGATTGGTCCGTCTGAAGTAGGCATTCACATTACCCACCATCCGAATCACTTCGAGTCCCAGCAGATTCCGGAAGTCTGAATAGAACAGGGTCGTTTCCAGTCCGATACCCGGGGCCAATTCCTGCTGCAACCCGACTTCATACGAGATTGTCTTTTGGGGTTTTAAATCCGGATTGCCGACAATCGTTGAGTTAAGCCCTACAATTTTATACTCCGAGTTATCATAGATATACGCGAAGGGCGGTAGTTTGAAAAAGTGCCCATAGGCGACGTGGAGGACCCCTGCATCGGATATGGGGAAAGCCAGTCCCAGGCGGGGACTGAGCTGGAACTTCGGCTCGGCCGCCTTGAGATCGGTGCTGCTGGTGAGGGTCACACTGCCCGGCGCCGGGTTGACCCGGGGGTCCACCAACAGGTCGTGGTCGGGGTTGAACCATTCATAACGCAGCCCGAAATTGAGGATCAGTTCATCCAGCTCGATAGTATCCTGAAAATAAACCGCCAGCTCCAGCGGCCGGTGTTCATAGCCCAAATCACTCAAGCCGGTCTCACCGCCGGGGGTCAATTGCGGCGCTACCCACTGGGCCGGGACCGACTGGAGCAGGAACTCCGCAAACGTGAGCGAGGTGTCCGCTGGGAAGTAGTCGGTGGAAAAATTGGGGTCCGATGTGATCTCGGGGCTCCGTTCCCGGAAATTAACCCGGTGAGCGGTCCCCTCGGCTCCGAATTTTATAAGGCTGTGGTTATCGATCTGCCAGCTCCAGTCCAACTTCGCCATCCATTTATCCGATTCCACCCGTTCAATACCTGATTGGGTCCCTCCCAGGTTGAACCGCCCACGGGTCGGCGAGACGGTCTGAAGGTTCTGGCTGACGAGATCCTCAAATAAATAGGAATCCTCCGTGAAACGCGAATAACTGAGGTTGGCCAGGTAAAAGGAGTTGGGGCTCAGTGTATGGCTGAGGTTGAGAATGTGCGTTTGGTTGTTTCTGAATATGTGCTCCAGGGCGTCGGGAGTGTATCGGTAGCTGTCGTCATATTTCCTACCGGTTACATCCTCAATAAACACGCTGTAGCTCGTGCGGAGGGACGAGAAGGGACGCAGGACAATTTTCATGTTAAGTGAAAGGCGATCCTGGGGTTTCATGGCCTTGAACGAGCCGTCCCCGGAAAAGAGCGAATCGGGAATGGGGATGATATCGCTCTGGACCGCCGGATCACCGGCGAACTTTCGGCGATACCAGGTCTCATAGGCGGCAATGGGCCAGGCATCTTCAGGCTTGGCCAGCTGCTGGCCAAATAAATAGCCCTCATCCGATATGTAACGACCGTAGGCATAAAAACCTGCCCTGGGAAGGATCGGCAGGGGACCTGCGATGCTCCCCTCAAGGTTGCGAATATTGGATAGTCGTAGCTGATCGATGCCGGTAAAAATATCGCGGTTACGGCTAAGCCGACTGCCGGCATAGGTCGTGGCTTGCCACGAATAGGTCTGGCCGGGGTCCTTCGTGATGACATTGATCACGCCCGATTGAGCCTGCCCGTACTCGGCATTAAACGTGCCGCTGATAACCTGGAGCTCCTGGATGTTGCCGGTTTCCACGTTGAACAAGCTGCCGCCGTCGGTTGAAAACTGATTGCTCACCGGAACGCCATCGACCCAGTAGGCGACCTCGTTGGTGCGGCCACCGCGAATATGAACGCCACCGGCCTGGTCGATCACCACGCCCGCCTGGAGCTGAATCAAATCCGCCATGTCCTGCACGGGCAGATCTTCAATTTGTTCGGCTCCAATGAAAGCCGCGGTATTGGTGCGATCCATCTGAATCGGGGCCCGCTCCCCGGTTACCACGACTTCGCCACCCATGACAACGGTTGTAGAAAGTTCGATATCCCAGGTGGTCGTCAGGTCCGCCAGTACGGAAACGGCACCTTCCACTTCAATATAGCCTATATAGGACACCCGCAGGCGATGCTGTCCCGGCGGTACATTGAGTATGAAGTAATGCCCTTCCGAGTCCGTTGCGCCGCCCAAGGCGGTACCGACAACTTGCACGTTGGCCCCCGGCATGGGATCACCCGTCTCCCGATCCACAATGCGGCCCTTCACTTTCCCGGTCGTTCCTGCTTGCACGGGGGCCACCGGCATCATCATGAGAGCGCACGCGTAGATCAGGAGTCGCAATGAACCTCGGCATATTCGGTTATGCATCATCCTTCCCCGACCATTCATGACTGGGCAGATTTGAGCTGCCCTCGCTATTTGGATTGATATTGTTACCGCTCTGTTTGTACAGATTTCGGGAGGCGGGTGCAGACCCCTGCCTCCCGAAATTGTACGATAGCCACCCCGCCCATTTTCTGACGGGGATCATCTCCTATCCCGATCTTGGCCCTATTTCAGGTAGACCATCCGCTTCACGACGTTGAAGGGATGACTTACGCGATCACTGGACCGAGCGGTGATCCTGTAGAAGTAGACCCCGCTGGCAACATCCAGACCGCGCTGGTCTTTACCCAGCCACGTCACGCTGTAGGCGCCGGGATTCTGACGGGTATTCACCAATGTCGTGACTTCCCGGCCACTCAGATCGTAAACGGTCACGCGCACATTACTGGCAATCGGCAGCTCGTAATTGATAACCGTAGCCCCGTTGAAAGGATTGGGGTAGTTCTGCGCGACCTTATAATGCAGCGGCAACTGGTTACCTCTTTCCGTCGTAGCCAGCGTTTCGTCCAACGGTGTTGCAATGACAGCTCCGTTATCCACATCGATAGCCCATGGGCTGAAGGTCACGAAGTCGTTCACACCATCAGGCGGGCTATGCATACGCAGGGCTTCCGATGAGGAATTCACCGAAATCACATTCCCCGCAGCGTCCACGAATATATCACGGATATTGTTGCCACCGCCACCGGACAATAACGTGGTATCGCCCTCGGCGGTCCCCACAATTGAGAGCGCAGTAGCGAAACTGAACCCGGTCAACAAAGCGCCATCGCTCATGGCATACCCGATGACGTTATGGAGTGGCCGGCCGTCGGTCTGCCTGCGGGCCACATAGACGCGACCGTTAAGCTCGTCCAGAGCAATCCCGGTGAACGACGAAGCCGTTGCGGGATGGGTGTCGTCAAAATGCGGCGGTGCATCGGTCAGACCAATATGCCACAGTTCAACAGGATTGGCCCCCGAAATGTCCCACTTACTGAGCCCAAACGCCGATTCGGTGGCAGCCAGGGTATCCTGCTGCGACTGGGCAATATAGAGAAAGCCCGAGGTGTCCATGGCCAGGGCAAACGCCCGAGGCAGCGTCAGGGAATCGATCACCACCGTATGGGCGCCGGTATAGACACCCGTTGATGTTCCGACGGCGTAAGACCGCACCTCCGCAATATCGAAACCGTCGCCATCGCCAGGTCCTTCACTGTCAGACCCATGGCGCGAGCCGACTTGCTCAACCGTATATAGCACCCGGTCGGCGCCCACGCCGACCACTATGGCCCTGGAAATCGTGCTATGGTTGGTCAGATTGTAGAAGGACAAGACCGTATCGATGCTGGCCAGCGACCATTCGCCGTCGCCAACCGCCACACCGCCCGTGACGGTAGCGTCACCATTGTTGGCCAGACTCCAGGCGTAAACCCGGTCGTCGGGGCCGACGGTCACGCTCGTGGGCTTGCCTTCGCTGGCACCCAGCGCGTCCCAATCAATCCCCGCATTCCCGGCGGCATAGGCTGCCGCTTGAGTCAGGCCGAAATAACGCCCGTTGGGGTAGTGCATATACAAACCCCGGAGTGTCTCGGTTGCCCCAGCGTTGCCGGAAGTACCGCCGCTCCGCTCGGTGACGTAAACCATCCCGAAGAACGGGCTGTACTGGCGCTTATTTGCGGCCACACCGGCGGAAGACCAGTACCAGCTGTCAGGCCCGGTATCGTAACTGATCAGCTCCCAGCCGGCGGAGCCGGCCGAATCTGACGCCTTGATATTTACCACGTAGACGCCACTGGTCGCGCTGCCGCCGGCGTCCAGGCTTCCATCCCACTCAACAGCGTTGGACCCCAGGATAGTCCCTGCGGCCCCTCCTGCGATCGTGATCGTTTTAACCGTCGCGGCTCCCGGGTAGGTCTCGATGGTGATCTCCACTGAGCTCGCGTCCTGATTCAGATAATACGTTATCGTCGCCGGAAACGTCCCGGTGAAGTCGACCTCCACCAGGGAGGCGAAGACGTTCGCTCGCACTTGTGAAACCGTGCCGAATCCGAACATCAGCATAGCTCCGAGCGCGATTAACCCTTTAACCCTTCTCATGGTTGTTTCTCCTGTGTTTGTCCTGTAGAACCATTGATCTCCCCTTCTTTTCCTTGATCATCCTGCATCAAAATCTTGCTTTCCGGATCAGCGCCAAATCGCATCGGTATGAAATCTGTCTGCGAGGCGGCGGGCCGATTCCCGCCCGGCAGGTCCAATGAACACACCACAAACGCCGCCGAATGCTGACAGCCTCATGCTGTGGCAACCTCATGGTGACGCTGCTTCCCCAATTCTTCAGAGAGCTCATAGAGTACCAACTCCAGGATAGCGAGTTGAGACATACGGGCCTGGCAGGAATAGCCGCCAAGGAGATTCTGCGGCACGCTGGTGATCAGAGCGACATCCACAACTTCAGCCAGGGGTGACGGGGAAAAGTTCGTAAGAGCCAGGGTATGCGCGCCGTAATCCCGGGCCACACTGATGGCATACACCACCTCCTCTGTCTCTCCCGAATGGGAGATGCCGATGACGACGTCCCGTTCGGTTACCAGGGGAACCAGACTTTGGATGATTGAGCGATCCTGCATGAAGGTACTGTAAATGCCCAGGCTGCCTAACGAATCGCAGAGAATGTGGGCCACCCCGGCTGATCCGCCCAACCCCATGATCAGGGTCCTGTTTGCGCCGGCGATACGCTTCCCTACCCCCTTAATCACCTCATAGTCGCAGTTCCTCAGCGTCGCATCCAGCTGCTGCTGGAAATCCCAGCTGAAACGCTCCAGTTTCCCCTTGGGGCTTTTTGCCTGATCCACCTGCTGATGCGTCCGGTATCCCAGGCGCAGCAGCTCCGGTACGAGCGATGCCTTGAAATCCTGATACCCCAGATAACCCAGGGAGCGGCAAAATCTTAGCACCGTGGCGTCACTGACCGAACATTTTCCGGCAAGGCCCTGGAGCGAAAGCATTATGACTTCTTCCAGGCTTGTCTGGACAAACTCGGCCACCCGTTTCTCCGAATTTCGAAGAGATTTATACCTCCGGTTGATGAGATCAATTGGATTATGTACGTCCAATGCCCTAGCTCTCTGGTGGTCGATGCAGGTTGGAACGCCTTGCGTCCCCTTGCCGACGTTGTCGGTATTACAACCTGTATATAGTTCTATTAGTTGTGTTTACTACATGGGGAGATTAACCCCATTGAAAGTGATCGTCAAGTACTTTCTTCACGGGCCTGTTCGCCGTCGATGGCAGTCGGAAATCTTCCCTTCGATGTTGAAGGCGGCAACACTCTTGATGGATGCTTAGAGTGGGTTATACGACTTAGATACATGGGAGAGGGATATGTAAATATAATCTTGCCATAACCGCCGGTCATGCATACTTTATGAATACATACCCATCCTGAACACCAAACCGGAACGGGAGATCGCATGGTCATCAGAAATCTCGTATTTGAAGGAGGCGGCATCAAGGGTATCGCCTATGGCGGGGCCCTGCTGGAACTGGAGGCCGGGGGCCACCTCGGGGAGGTGACCCGGGTGGGAGGCACATCGGCCGGCGCCATTACCGCCACTCTGCTGGCCATGGGCTACACCGCCCAGGAGGTGAGCGATATTGTGGCCCGCACCCGCTTCGACAGATTTGCCGACGATACCAGAGGGGTGATCCGTGACGCCCTGCGCCTCATCAGGCTGTTCGGCTTCAACAAGGGGGATGCCTTCCGCGAGTGGATCGGCCAGCGCATCGCCGAGAAAACCGGCAACCCCGGCATCACCTTCGGCGAACACCACCGGTGGGCCCGGGACCAGGGGCTCCCGGACCTCTATGTGGTGGGGACCAATCTCTCACGCCAACGGGCGGAAATCTACTCCCACGAACGGGACGACACCCGGGACATTGAAATCCGCCAGGCGGTGCGCATCTCCATGAGCATCCCCTTCTACTACCGGGCGGTGCGCACCTCTGAGGGGGACGTGATGGTGGATGGGGGGGTCACTTGGAATTTCCCGGTGGATATCTTTGACCAGCCGGCCTACCTGGACGGAGCCGATGGAGGCGACGGGGACGTCAATCCCCATACCCTGGGGCTTCGCCTCGACTCCCGCACCGAGATCGAACACTATAAGACCGGCGCCGACCTGCCGGTCCTGAATATTAAGAACATCAAGAGCTACACCGGCGCCCTCATCGGTTTTCTCATGGCGACGGCCAACCGAATCCACCTCTCCGAACACGACCGGAAGCGGACCATCTTTATCGACACTCTCGGGGTGCAGACTACGGATTTCAAGCTGAGCGACCAGAAAATCGCGGCCCTGGTAGCCAGCGGCCAAAAAGCGACGCAGGAATACCTGGCCAATCTTACCTGAAAGGGGTTCGGATATGAAAGCGGTGGAACGATGGTTTATCGGCGGCTCTGCGGCCATGCTGCCGGTGCTGGTGAAACTGGTGAATGTAGACCTGCCCAACATGGAGGTCCAGGGGATGGCCCCGGCCTACCTCACCGGCGTGGTCATCCGGGGGGTGCTCATGTTCTTTATGGGGGCCCTGGTGGTCCACGTGATCTACGGCACCGAAATCGAGCGCATGCGTATATTCATGGGGGGACTGGGGGCTCCGGCCCTCCTGGCCACCATGATCAACACCGCGGGGTCACCTCAGGCCGCCCTTGACACTGCCCCCACCAACGGGGCCCTGACGGTTCAGCTGGCGGCCCTGGCCCCCATGCCCTCCTTCGGGCAGGAAAGCCTCACCCTCGCCATCAACCCCGAGGACTCAGGCCCGGTGGCCGATACCGTCCTCACCTACGCCCTGCCGGAAGAAGATTTCTCCACCAAAGTGATCCAGGGGCTGCTGGGCAGAACCACCCCCCGGACCTGGTTCGTCATTGCCGGGGAGGATTCCACCTGGGAGGGGGCCTACCGGCAGGCGGTGCAGATGCTGGCCGGGCAGGCGGGGTTCGAGGCCGCCATCTACGCCCCCTACGGCGATATCCTGGCGCACTACACCATCGTGCTCGGGGGGCAGCTCACCCGGGCCGAGGCCGGGGACCTGAGGCGCCGGGCCCTGAAGGCCGGACTCGCCAAATCGGTCCGGGCATGGGACCTCCTGGCCAACCCCCGCCCTGCACAGGAATAGGCCCAACCGGGGTCTGGCGCTCTCGTCCCCTAGGGACCGCATGAAGCTCCCACTGTAGGGGCCGTAGGGCCTACGCCCTTCCTATGTGCAAGCAGCCCCCCTGAGCCCGCCCAGGGGCAGGCGCCTGCCGGGCTACTTCTTGTGCAGCGCCACCCTGCCCGTGGAAGTCTTCAGCGAGACCCGCGGGCTGTCCTTCCCCCTGGTGAAGATCTTTTCGGTGTAAATGTGGTCCCAGCGTTCAAATTCCTTTTCCGAGTCAAAGGGAAAGGGCGAAACGATTTTGCCCCAGCCTTTCCTGGCGGAGAACAGGAACCGCCCCGTGATGGGTCTGCCGCCGTAGTTGATCTCCACATCCCCGGAGGCTGAGGAAAGCTCCAGGTCCTGTTCCAGTGTTTTGCCTAGCAGCACCTCGATGTTGCCGGAAGCGGTACTCAGGGTGCTGAACTCCTCGAACACGATACCTTTGGCGAAAACGTCGCCTGAGGCGTTGTCCAACTTGAACCGTCCGGTGGCGTTGGCAAGCTTCACGTCGCCGGAGGCGTTATCCACGTCGAAGTCGCCGCTTACGTCCTCCATGATGACCCGGCCGGAGGCGTTGTCGATGCGAAAGCGGCCGGTTGAAGCGGTCACTTCGATGCGGCCGGAGGCGTTATCCAAGTCGAAGTTACCCTCCGCATTTTCGATGGTAATACTACCGGAGGCATTGTCCACCTCTACAGTGCCCTTCACACCTTCTAGGGAGAAGTCGCTGGAAGCGCCCTCGAAGATGATATCCATCTCCCTGGGGACCGTGAGAATCCAGCTCGAGTGTCCCCTGAAACCGCGACCGGAGAAATCTTCCTTCAGCACCAGGCGGCTGCCACGCTGGGCGATCTCCGGCGTAAAGTAGCCCTCGGGGTAGCTGTCCTCCACCTTCAGGGCGACCTCGGTGCCTTTGCCCACCTCAATGATGCAGTCGCCGCTCACCAGGTCTATGTCCAGCTCCTTGACGCCCTTGAAGGTCTTGTTGATGGGCTCCCCGGCCAGCACCGGCCCCGCCATCAGCAGGACCGCCAGCCCGGCGAGGGACTGATTGAATAGCTGTTTCATGCTCTCATCACCTTTCGATTGGGTTCTGTGGTTCTGCTCTCCCGCGCCGGTTAGACTCGGTTCAGACGCAGAAGGTTGTACGAAGATGAGAGGTAAGCATTCAGCCATCAGCAGTCAGCAGCCGCCAACGGTCCGGGCATGGGACCTTCTGGCCCACTCCCGCCCGCCCTCTGGTCACCCTGAGTCCGCCCACTGGCGGAGTGGCGATCAGCCCCGCAGCGACCCCTGGGGGCTATTTTTCATTTTGCACTTTTCATTTTGAATTTTGCAATCGCTAATCAGCCCCTGCCACTGCTACGGCTACTGCCAGGCTCGCCGTAGGCCTGCCACCAGCGCCCCTCCACCCTTTCGCCTGATACGTTATCTGCGCTCCCTGCGCGAAAAGCGTGCCGGGGAGGACGCCACCCATGGGGCTGCCGGCCGGCCCAGGTCATCCCCCGGCGGGCGTATAAATCAAAAAGGTCCCTTGTGGGACCCTTCGATTTACCGTAGCGGGGGTAGGATTCGAACCTACGACCTTCGGGTTATGAGCCCGGCGTTCGATTAGGAATAACAGGAGCTTATGTCATTGGTGTGACCACAGTGTGACCTAGTCTGCACATGAAAGCCTCGCCGGTTGAGAAATCGGTGGGGCTTTTCAGTTAGTGGATATTGTATGCCAACGACTTAGAAGGCCGTTGCCTTCCCATCGACAAAAGAAAAAAGGTGGCAAGAAAGGGTGACAAGAGCAGGTGGCAAGTGTGCAATTAAATTGTAGCCCGCTGCTTCACCGAAGGTCGATGACTCTTTGGGGTGGGAAAACTGGGCAGGAATTTGACCAATGGCGACCAGTGCTGACCAATGATCAAGCGACCCAGCCTTTAAATCCCCAAATCCTAACTTAAGACTTGGGCCTGTTTTTAGAGGTGAGGTCAGCTGGAAGCGACCATAACTACTGCAAATTTATTGGAAGCACCGTGAGTGCAGTCAAACCGGTATAATTGCGGACAATTCTTATGATGATCTATTTCTAACCATACCTATTATTCCTAAGTTTCCATCGGTCAATTTATTAATTCTATTGTGTTTATAACTTGTTAATTCTGTGGATAAGGTGGTTCTCAGTCTCAGCGAGAGCACGATGTATACACTAGAAACATGAACTTAGGGGAAGCCCGTGTTAATTATTAGGGAGTGAACATGGCGAAAATACTTTCGGATAGGGATATTAAAAAACTGGTAGACACCGTTATCCTTGGTGCTACCGAAAAACAATTGAATCCAAATGGCATCGAATTGAGGATGGGTGGACACGTTCAGTTTCATTCTACTGATGAGGATAAAACGCTAAATGAGGGGTCGTTTCTAAAAATCCACCCCGGCGAGACGGTTACTATATCGAGCCTTGAAGCCATTGACTTCAGAGCCGCTACTACCCAAGCGATCTTTCCCAGGAAGATGTTGATGGGACTAATAACGCCGACTACCACTATGATGCGTGAAGGTATTTCCCAAGTTTCGACAAAAATTGATGCGGGTTATAAAGGAATTTTAAACTGGGGTCTCAGAAATGGTTCTGCCAGGGACCTGATTCTTCAGTATGGAGAGCCCATATTTAAACTTACAATTTTTCTTCTTGAGGAAGATGAAATACCAGATCTTGCCTATGGTGAACGAGTAAGTGATAAATATATGGATGCGGAGCAGATTGTACCGTCTAAAAGAACGATACCAGCTCGAATCCCAAAGGACAAAATAGTATCTTCACGTTACGGAAAAATCGACCCGAAGGAGCAGTTACGTGAGGCTGGTTTTCCATTCGACCATTTTGCTACCGAGTTGACCAGATTAGAAGGCGAGCTAAAGGTGGTCACAACAGGCCACAAAGGCCTTTTAGATAAAATTGAGGCTATTCCTTCTAGAATTGAGATTTCTTTCACAAAGAAAATCTATCGCCTAGCAGGAGTACTTGTTGGAATTATTCCTGTGAGCTATTCCTTTATAGTCTTTTTACGGAGTAAAATGATGAGTGAAGGAACTATTGCGATTATCGGATTATTGCTTGGAGCTGTGGTACTCGTGATGGCACTGATTTTGAGCTCTAGAGTTGCCAAAGCAAAAGATTAGACAGACCGTAAGCGAAGTACCCCGATTCTTTCATTGTCTTCAAGATATATCCATATAGGCCCCGGCCTTCCGGGTCTCTTCTACCCCTCTTTCTAGTAGCTGATCTGAAACCTTGCGAGAGAGGGGTCATCCGCCAGCTGGTGGATGGGGGGCCTCGTTGTAGCCGTTGGCTCCTCCTACGGCGAGACTGAGTGGCTCCGCGGATCCAAGCGTTGTGGGATGGATTATGAGTCCAGCGCTCGCTCGTCGAGAAAGAAAAAACAGGGACAGAAAAGAGGGGCAAAGAAGAAGCAATAGACCACAAAACAAAAGGGCTGCCTGTTACAGCAGCCCTTTCCCCTCAATAATATCTGATAAGTGC
>CAZJBG010000046.1:0-16705 GCA_964543925.1 uncultured bacterium | reverse complement strand
CTCAGGGAGGTGCCAATGAGATAATCCAGGGTAGGCTCGTGAGCGTGCACGTGCCACCCCTCGGTAACGTTGACCATGACCGCGGCCCGAAACGGCGTTCCCGCAGGCACGACGTTTTGTGACAGTTTGGCTTCCAAATGGACTTTCCCGGCGCTGGAGTTTTCCCATGGAATGATTACACCGGACTGGCTCGGGGTCCTACGCCCATTTACGGGAAGTGTATGTCCGTTCGGCTGGCCGCCAAGGGACGCCAGCAAGAGGAACATCACCGGTAGCGTAAAAACGTGACGGGAAGACAGCATATATGCCAGGGAAGGTTTAGTCCGCATATCCTGATATCATACGCGGGCGAGAGCCGTCGCAATGAGTTGCCGGAGTTCCTCCTCCGAATGATCAAACCTCAGGGTTCCCAGCGCTTCGTGCGTTTGAGCGTTCAGCAACACCACGTACCCCGTGCGCCCGGCGTAGGCCTTGAACAGGTCGCTTAAACCGAGCAACTTGGCAAATTTCTGGCTCTGGCTCAGGGCATAATCATCCGTCATGTCAAATACCGTGAACAAGATACCCTGATCTGCAAAACTGCGTTGGACCTGCTCCATTTTTGGGGCGAGCATCTTACAATCAGGACACCAGTCAGCGTGCATGAGCACGCCAATGACCTTAAGGTCCGGAGCCGGCTCTGATGTTGATTGAGCCTGTAGGATCGGCTGGTAGACCAGTATCGTCAGTAATGCTAAAGCAAATAGTCGCGGGGCATGATTCATGGGCGATTTCTCCTGGTGCTCACGGTATGGTGAGCCATTCTACGGACTGCCTTCGAACAACTCGATGCTACCCGTGATAGTAAGGTTGCCGCACCCCACCAACTGCGCAGTGGCAGACAGTTAGCCAGTTATGACCTATCAGGCAAAACAATAGGGGCAAGTCATTGCCTTTGTCGGTAAAACTCCTTATGAAGGGTTGAGAACTATCTTAAATTAACTTCTCATTAGTCCAGCAGAGTATGGAGGACGACATTGCAAATTATGAAGTTCTCATAACCAACCATGGAGGAAACGATGAAACGTGCATCCCTTCGTCACAGCATAATAATTGCGTCTGTCACCCTGCTCTGTCTGCCGTCGGTAATGTTGGCTCAGAGAGGGGGCCCCAGAGCTAGCCTGGGTGCAACCGTAACCCAGGTACTGGGAACGAATACGGATATCACCATCACCTACTCCCGGCCGGGCGTGAAAGGCCGGACGATCTGGGGTAAGCTCGTGCCCTACGACAAGGTATGGCGAGCGGGTGCCAACGAAAATACGACCATCGAGTTCAACACCGACCTCGTCATTGAAGGGGAAACCCTCCCCGCCGGAAAGTACGGCCTCTGGATGAAACCCACCAAACAGGAATGCGTTGTGATCTTCAACGGGACGAACGATGTCTGGGGGACCAATTTCAAAGCCGAAACCGTCACCCTGGAGGTGACGGTTAAGACGGAACAGGCCCCTCAGAAGGAGTGGCTGGCCTACGGATTCGAGGATCTGACAGGCACCTCAGCGACGGCATACCTGCATTGGGAAGCGCTGAAAATTCCGTTCAAAATCCAACTGGCCAATTGACGTAACGCCAGGTATGTGGTAAGGACCCGGTTCCTAAATCCGCCGGCTGTGGCGCCATTGGCAGGCAGGCAGAAATGTGTGGCCCAGTATCGTTGGGTAGCGGGTCCTATTTTGCATTGACCAAGTTGATGCTGTCTAATGCTTTATATCCAGCGGTTGGGAACTTTTATATGTCGTTCGAGTTGTACTGAAATTGCACTTAAAGCCGGGAAATAATTTGGATTTTAATAAGACCATTTCTAGATACCTTCCCATCGTTTTACTATCATCATACCTTTTCCATGCGCCGGTGCAGGCGCAGCCCGTTGCAATCCCCACTTCCGGTGAGTTACAGATCGCGCTACAAAAGCTCAATGTTCTGGGGAGCGTCCTTTATATCGCCGCTCATCCGGATGATGAAAACACCAATGCGCTGGCTTATTTCTCTCAAGGAAGAAAGTATAGAACCGGAATCCTTACGCTTACCCGGGGGGATGGCGGCCAAAACCTGCTAGGCGCTGAGAAAGGTGCGGAGATTGGCATCATTCGCACGCAAGAACTCCTGGAGGGCCGGAAATTCGATAAGGTCGAACAGTACTTCTCGCGCGCCATTGATTTTGGCTATTCAAAAAACCCGGAGGAGACCCTTGATTTTTGGGGCAAGGAGCAAATTCTCGGGGATATGGTCTGGGTTATTCGCACCTTTCGCCCTGATGTCATCATATCGCGTAGTCTGGGCGGACATGGCAATCATGCCGCAGAGGCCTTGCTTACACCGGAGGCCTTCAGGGCCGCTGGCGATCCCAAAAAATTTCCTGAACAGCTGGCCTACGTTCGGCCCTGGCAGGCGACAAGACTCCTGCGGAACAGGTCTCGATTTAACCCCGGCACCCCACAAGAACTTGACAATGCTGTCATGATTGATGTCGGGGGGTATAATTCCTTATTGAACAAATCTTATACCGAAATTGCGGCCAATAGCCGGTCCATGCATAAGACCCAAGGGTTTGGTGCGGTTACGCCTCGCCCGGGACCCCGCAACGATTTCTACCATGTTATCGATGGCGCGGCCGCAGAAACCGATATATTTGAGGGAATCGACGCATCATGGGACAGAATTCCCGGCGGGGCAACCATAGGAAGCATGCTCAGTAATATTATTGACACCTTTGACCCTCAAAAACCGTCGAAATCCATCCCTCAATTACTTGCAGTCAATAGCGAACTCAATAAACTCAGCGATAGTTATTGGGTTGATCTTAAACAGCAGGAACTGTATCGCGTCATCCAGGCATGCGCCGGACTGCGGATGGAGGCCCTTGCAGAGGAAAAATCTGCCGCCCCCGGGGATGAGATTCAGATACGGACAACATTGGTCAATCGGGCGGATTATCCATTTAAGATTGAAAGCATAGACTATGCGGGGGTCAATTCAGATGCAAACTTAAATATTGCACTGGAAAACAATGCTCCGGTAACCATAAATAAAACATTTCGAATCCCACAGGACTACCCGATTTCACAGCCATACTGGCTGATGGAGGAGGCCTCTTTGGGCGCTTTTTCTATCTCGGATCAGAACCTGATTGGATTGGCAGAAAATCCACCCCCCATTACAGTCAACATCACATTAAGTATCGATGGAAATTATTTGGAATACTCCTTACCCCTTTCATTTCGATGGACGGACGGGGTTGAGGGCGACAAGTACAGCCTAATTAAAATCAGGCCGGCTGTGACGCTAAGTTTGGAAGAAAAGGTCTATATTTTCCCGGACAATAATCCGAGGGAAATAAGCGTCAATATCATGAGCAATGCCGAACATGCAACCGGCGATATCAGGCTCAGGGGAGCTAAAAGCTGGAAAATTGAACCGGCGAGTATGCCGTTTACTCTCGAGGGAAAGTATGCGGAGCAGCAGGTCACATTTACGGTCACACCACCGCGGGCGTTGAGCGAGGGCGTGTTGGTGGCAGAGGCTGACATCAATGGCCAAGTATATAATCGGGACATCGTTGAAATCGCCTACCCACACATTGACCGGCAGTCGTATTTCCCGTTGACCCAAGCCAAGGCTGTGAAAATCAATATTAATCGGCTTGGCAACCGGCTCGGTTATATCATGGGCTCTGGCGACAATATTCCTGAGGCCTTACGAAGTCTCAAATACGATGTTGTGTTACTCGATGATGGCATGCTGGAAAATATGGACCTCTCACAATTCGATGCCATCATTGCTGGCGTGCGCGCCTATAATACCCGGGAGCAACTGGTCAAGTCGCAGCATAGAATCATGGACTATGTCGAAGCCGGCGGAACGTTCATCGTTCAGTATAACCGACCGAGAGGCTTATTATCGGATAATATCGGACCCTATGCTTTTACCATCAGCCGGCGGGATCGGGTAAGTGATGAAACCGCTCACATATCGTTTTTGAACCCTGCACATCAACTCCTGAATTTCCCCAATAAAATCGGTCAACAGGACTTTGAAGGCTGGGTCCAGGAAAGGGGATTAAATTTCCTGACTCAGTGGGATGACAAGTATGAAACTGTCTTGTCAAGCCACGATCCCAACGAACCCAGTAGAGAGGGTGGTATGCTATTCACTCGATACGGGAAAGGGGTTTTTATTTATACGGGCTATGCCTGGTTCCGGCAACTGCCGGCGGGTGTGCCCGGCGCCTATCGGTTTTTTGTCAACATGATTGCCGCGGGAAAATATAATGGGAACTAGGTCGCCGGAAAATGCCCCTACCGATGAGCAAAGAGCACCCCTGCTATCGTACTGGTCGAAGATGTATCTGGCCGTGTTTTTGAACCTGGTCGTTATTATTGTGCTCCTATATATATTTACGAAAACATTCGAGTAACTGGCATCTACAGCTTCTAAAAGTATCTCCAATTCTTCCCCCGTATAATCTATTCGCCGGATCAATGAACAACAGGTATGAATAAACCAGGATCATGATACCCATAAAGCAAATGCCGGCGGTTTCACCCTTGATTCACGACTACCACTATAACTTTGCCAAGGTCGCGAAATTCTATAATGGCGACTTCCGTGATCTGGCGACCCTGCAATCGCATATTGAAAAGGTAAAATCGCGAGACTATCCCAGAGAGCCATTGGGCGCTATTTTGAAAGAGCAAAACGAGGCTTATGGCTGTGACGGTAGCACACTTGAGAATATCACGAAGCTTGTCGATAAAAAGGCATGTGCCGTGGTCACCGGGCAGCAAGTCGGGCTATTCTCGGGGCCACTCTATACCATCTATAAGGCGCTCACGGCAGTTAAACTTGCCCAATACCTCAGTCAAAAGGGCAAGGAGCCTATCGTACCCATATTCTGGCTGGCATCGGATGATCATGATTTTGCGGAGATCAATCATGTCAATTTTTTAGACCAAGCCAACCAAGTCACCAGGGTTTCGTATGATCCCCCATTATCAAGCACCCGGATACCTGCTGCGGACATTTTATTGACGCCGGACATTGCGAAGTGTATCGAGGAGTTTGAGGCGGCAACCCAAGGTTCAGATTTCAAACAATCTGTTATCTCACAGTTAAGTCAGGCCTATGGGGCGGGTGAATCCATCGCTACAGCATTTGCACGCTGGATAACACAATTGCTAAAGCCCTATGGGGTTATCATCATTGATGGCAGCCACCCTGAGCTGAAAGAATTGGGGGCCAAGGTTTTTTACACCGAGATTCGGGAGGGTTCGCCATCGACCAAGCGGGCCCTTGAAAGTTCGCAGGAGCTCCAAGAGAGTGGCTACCATGCCCAGGTGAGTGTGCATGATGGGATACTAAACCTGTTTTATGGCGAACAGGAAAGGCAGAGTATCCACGTGCAGGACGGCAGTTACCAAATCAAGGGATCGGAAGATGCATACACACGCCAGGAATTGCTCGATCTACTTGAAAGCAACCCCCAACGGTTCAGCCCCAATGTTTTACTCCGCCCCCTATATCAAGATGCCCTGCTACCCACCGTGGCCTACGTGGGAGGCCCCGGAGAAATTTCCTACTTTGCACAGATGAAAGGTATTTATGACAGTTTCGGACTACACATGCCGATACTCTATCCAAGGAAAACCGTTACCCTCCTTGAAAGGAAGATCGACATTGTACTCACGAATTATCAGTTGGCGGTGCAGGACGTTTGGCGATCGGATGATAAGCTCATTAATGAGGCGGTTCAAAAAAATATCCCCGGGGCTATTGATGAATCCATTGGACTGGCCGCCGCTCATCTCGAGCGAGATTTTCAATCCATCAAGGAGGAAGTCATTGCTTTTGATCCGGGCCTTGAGAAAACCGTAGATATGAGCCTGGGGAAAATCAATCAACAGATTGAATTTCTCCATAAGAAAATACTCAAAGCGGCCAAACAGCGGGACGCTATCATCACCCAGCAACTGAGCAAAGCCATTCACAACCTGTATCCAAACAACCATTTGCAGGAAAGAGTGTTCAATATTACGCCCTTTTTAATCAAATATGGTTTTGCATTGATGGATCAGCTGTATAATGCAATCGATATCGACAGTCACGATCATCAAATTGTCAGATTATAAACAACCCGCCACTGGATAGATTGATGAGACTCGATGCCTTAGCTTTTGGCGCCCATGCCGATGATGTGGAACTTGCCTGTTCAGGGACCCTCATCAAATTGGGCCTGCAGAATTACAAAACCGGGGTCATTACTCTGACCAAGGGAGAGATGGGCACGCGGGGTGATGCGGAATTACGGGCGAACGAGTTTGCAGAGTCCGGGAAAATAATGGGTTTGACGATCCAAAAAATGTTAGACATTCCTGATGCACGCGTTGAAGTTACCTGGGAAAACAAACTAAAAATCATTCAAGAGATCCGGGAGTATCAGCCTCGAATAGTGTTCGCGCCTTATTGGGTCACCCGGCACCCTGATCATGAACAGACCTCCCATTTGGTGCGCGAGGCGGCCTATCTGGCTGGATTGAAAAAGGTGGCGACGGGTCAGGAACCGTATCGACCGCACAAGGTACTATACTACCAGGAAGTGTTTGAATTTAAGCCGTCATTTATTGTCGACATTTCGGCGACCCACGAGCGTAAAGTAAAGGCCATCATGGCGTATAAATCTCAATTCCATCACCAGGATAAAAGTGATTATGGAAGTGATGAGACGCCTATCAGCAGGCCTGAATTCCTGGATAGAATCATGAACCGTGACAGACATTATGGTGATTTGATAGGGGTGAAATTCGCTGAACCCTATTTGGTCCGGGAGTCGATGATCGTCAACGACCCGGTAGCGTATTTTGGACCGGAATATTTAGACGTATTATCATGAATCGAATACTACTGTGAAAATCGGAATCGTCTGTTATCCGACCCATGGTGGGAGCGGCGTTATCGCGTCTGAACTGGCCATAGGTCTGGCTAACAAGGGACATGAAATTCATGTCGTGAGTTATGCTACGCCTTTTCGGTTACGCTCCTTTCACCAGAATATCTTTATTCATGAAGTCGAAGTGGCATCGTATCCGCTCTTTAAATATCCGCCGTACGCCCTGGAGCTGGCTACGAAACTGGTCGAACTTGTTGAAGAGTATCAGCTTGAAATCATTCATGCCCATTATGCCATTCCCCACGCGGCCAGTGCCTACCTGGCCAAGCAAATATTGGCGCCCCGCCAGATTAAAATGATCACCACTCTGCATGGCACCGACATTACACTGGTCGGGGTGGAGCACTCATTTCACAAAGTCATCAAGTTCGTCATCGAGCAGTCTGACGGCGTCACAGCCGTATCCGAATATTTGCGGCGGCAAACTATCGAGGAATTCGGAATCCAACGCGACATACGGGTCATTTATAATTTTGTAGATACGACCCGTGCAGACCCAGGCCTCAGCCCCTGTCAAAAGGAGACCTTTGCGCCCAACGGGGAAAGCGTCTTGATGCATGCCTCCAATTTTCGTGAAGTGAAACGAGTTGGCGATGTCGTGCAGATATTCGCCCAGGTTCGTGAGCAGATCCCTGCGAAACTCGTGCTCATTGGCGAGGGGCCTGAACAGCCGCATGTACAGCAATTGGTTAAGGAATTGAACCTTTCCGATTCGGTAGCCTTCCTGGGGGCGCTGGATCAGGTGGAGCCCTTATTTCATTGTGCCGACCTGTTTCTATTGCCCAGTGCACAAGAGAGCTTCGGTCTTACGGCCCTGGAGGCCATGATGTGCGGCGTTCCCGTGATCGGTTCGGAGGCCGGTGGATTGCCGGAAGTCATTACCCACGGCGAGACGGGCTACCTATTTCCCATTGGGGATACGCAAGCCATGGCACAATCAGCCATTTCGCTCCTGACTAACTCAGGCGAACATGAACGTTTTAGGCAGGCGGCCAGGGTGCGGGCACAGGAGTTTTTTAATGCCGATCAGCTTATTCCCCAATATGAAGCATTTTATTTGGAAATATTGAATCAGCACAAGTCGTAAGTTGCCTATTCACTAGATACTACGATCTCCCATAATATCCTTTTATTCCACCAGGTTACGACGAGGATAGCGCAATACAGCGTCATGGCAATATGACGAAAAGGTACATAAATGAGTACGATTGACTGGACTATCATGAGCCTGTTTCTGGCCTTCGTTGTCAGTTACGGGGTCTGGAAGACGCGGGGCAAAACAGATCTCGAGGGCTATCTGCTGGCGAACAGAGATACACCCTGGTATGCCGTGGCCTTTTCAATCATGGCGACCCAAGCCAGCGCCATCACATTTTTGTCGACCCCCGGCCTGGCCTACACGGACGGTATGCGCTTTGTGCAGTTTTATTTTGGCCTGCCCATTGCCATGATCATACTCTCGGTTACCGCTGTTCCTATTTTCCATAAATTAAAGGTATACACAGCTTACGAGTATCTAGAGCAGCGGTTTGATCTTAAAAATCGAACCCTGGGGAGCGTGCTCTTTTTAACACAGCGGGGCCTGGCTGCCGGATTCACCATTTTTGCACCAGCCTTAATTATTTCCGTCCTGCTGGGATGGAATATTCAGCTCACGATTTTTCTCATTGGTGGTCTCGTGATTATCTATACGACCTCAGGAGGAACGGAAGCGGTCAATAAGACCCATATGCTGCAAATGATTATCATCACGGTGGGCATGATAACGGCATTTATCATGATATTTCATCTGCTGCCGGCCGATATTTCCTTCATGGATGCAACGCGAGTCGCCGGTAAGATGGGAAAATTAAACGCCATCGATTTTTCATTTAATTGGCGGGATCGATACAATTTTTGGTCCGGCATTATTGGGGGAACCTTTCTGGCACTTTCGTACTTTGGTACGGATCAATCGCAGGTACAGCGCTATCTGTCCGGACGCTCGGTCGCAGAGAGTCGATTGGGGCTGCTAACCAACGGGATCATCAAAATACCCATGCAGTTTTTTATCCTGCTTATCGGGGCGATGATCTTTGTTTTTTATCAATTTGAAACACCACCACTCTTTTTTAATTCCGTTGAAACCACGACCATTCAAAACAGCTCCTACGCTGAGGCCTACGAGGAACTGGAATCGAGGCATGCCCGCCTGTATGAGCAGAAGCAAGAACATATACGGGATATGTTAACGGCCATAGATGCGGATAACGAATTAGATCTCGACCATGCTCTTCAAGAAATTCAAGCAGTGCGTGCGACGGAATTGGGGGTTAAAGCAGAAGCCATCCAACTGCTTCAAAGAACGAAACCCAATGCAGACATAAATGACACCAATTATGTATTTCTAAGTTTTGTGATCAATTTTTTACCGGTGGGGCTTATCGGACTTATTCTTGCCGCTATTCTATCGGCATCCATGTCCTCCACCTCCGCCGAGTTAAATGCGTTGGCTACAACCACGGTGATTGATATTTATAAACGGCTGTTCAAGCAGGATGCATCCGAAAAACATTATCTGCTTGTGTCTAAACTGGCGACGGTTTTCTGGGGCGTATACGCTATCACCTTCGCATTGTATGCGAACCGCCTAGGATCATTAATTGAGGCGGTTAATATACTTGGATCATTATTTTATGGAACCATTCTTGGGATATTCCTCGTTGCATTTTATTTAAAAAATATCGGTGGTGATGCTACTTTCGTGGCAGCCATAATCGCAGAATTGGTCGTTCTGGGGTGTTACTTCTTTACTGACATTCCATATTTATGGTATAATGTCATAGGTTGCATCGTCCTGATCGTGGTGGCATATATATTGGAAACCATGTTTATCAGGCAAAAACCGGTGGCCCAAATTAGTTGACCGAACGGCGTTCGAACTTTCCTTGTTTGCCCCAACCCCACGTGTGAAGGTAAAATAAGTCTGAAGCAGAGACATCCCGGACGCTCCCAAACCTGGAAGGCTAGGAGAGCGATGCAGGTGTTCGGCGTCAGAGTAATGTGGACCACTAAGATGTTTTTGCTAAGAGACACTTTTGCTACGTTGAACAGCAAGCAAAAGATTCTCGAAAGGTTCATTCAATTGAAGTGATTCCTAACAACCACGAAACGCTGGAAGTTAATACGTCACATGGAGTATCATAACAGGTCATTATATGGCAATGCGAGGAAGGTTCAGAAAGGTATTTCACAGAGATATCCATTTAGGGTGAATGATTAATATCACCATCCTAAATGGGACCGCTACGGGACAACCATAAACGGCCACTTAGGAACTATAGCAACATGGAACGAAGACCTGAGACAGACGATGGAGGATGAATTCTTACCTGCCAATTTCGCTATCAAAAAATATTATCCAGTATTATGGCGCCCCTATTGGCCATTCTCTTTTGGGGAAGAACTGGTAGTCGAGAAAGTATTGATCGATTACTGCGTTGGACCAGCGGCTCTTGATCACCATTTTCTTTTCTTTTATAAAGTCCGCCAGATTGATGTACCGGTCAAATGTTATGTATTCCTCCCAAGTCCCTTCAAATCTTTTAGGCCATCCTTTAGCTAGGGGGTGATCGGGATTCTTCGTGCTTTCGACATGCGCTTGAAATCTACTTCTCATGCTGAGAATTGTGTCGGGTTCATCTATGGATGCATACTTTATCACAATTTGATCGGCGGGAATATTTTGCCATCCAAGCGGCAGTGAACCATGCCCCCCCCACTGAATATTGATCAAGGCTCGATTGGTGTGGTCCCTGGCATCTTTTAGCGCTGCTTCAGTGCTCAAAATAGCACGATGAAAATAATAATATACTTGCACTACATCACCAGATTCCGGATCATATTGAACCCAGATCTTCTCATGATCCGTGGGATCATTATCTTCCGGATAATCAATATCATCGTCCCAAAATAAACTATATTCAATGAGGTGCTCCTCCGGATGAAAGATCACTGCCACATCCTCTAGTTTAAAGAACTCCATCGAGTTGATATAAAGCCTGGGGGCTAACCGTATAGCTAGTTCAAATTCTTCGGGCGTCACTTGTTGTGGTGGATCCAGTCGTAGCACCTTCGCATATTTTTCACTTGCCTCCTTTAGTCTTCTTTCCAAATGATATGCATACCCAAGTCGATTAGTGCAATAGACGTTATCGGGATTTATCTGCAATTCCTTATGATAATATTCAACCGCTTTTTCAAAATTCTTTCTGCTCGTTTTTCCCCATCTTCTATAAAGATCGAGGAATCTATTTCCTAGCTCAATATTCGTTAACGACACAGATGATACTGATGAATCCCGTTCCTTATCTCTATCTATTTTTAAGCCAGTCTGCTCACCATTAAGCATTGTCTCAAGACTAATGATAAAACCAACGCATAATATTAATATGAATTTCTTTTTAACCACTCTAGCTCCTGCTCAATGAATCCATCACTTCGTTTGTGTATGCCCCAGTAGTCGTGCATATTGAACCGGGTCAGACTTATTTGCTTGTTCTGCTTCCACTGACTATCCGGCCTTCGTAGCCTGACTGTCCGATAAAATCTAGTAAACGAAGGCCCGTTTTTTAAATTTAAAATCCATATTTTTCAAGATACAGAGTATGCCCCGTCCGTCGTAAACTAGCGGAATTCCATTAAAGGTGGGACTGCTAACTGCCGGGTAATTCCACCATTCCAAAAAGCCAACATGGGGATCCCGGTCAGTTCAATAGTCTCCAATAAATCATGATTGATCGTGATCTGGGCATCCCTTCGCAACTCCATGATTCTATTTGCAATCATCGCGGAATTGGTCAGTGATGTATCTCGCTCTACGAAAGTAGTAACTCCCTGCAGATATAGAAAATAGCGGCCCCACATCCGCACGTCTTGTTTGACGCGTGTTTTCGATTCCAAACCCAACTGCTTTGCCCGTTCCGCTAAATATTGATCACGGACAGCTCCCTTTAAAAACTGGGTAAGATTAGATCGTAATACTTTGGAACTTTTTGAGTTAACGCGATAATTATATTTCCGTATGATACTCAGTACGTTCTTGCCTGTCCATGTATAATCCGGCGTTTCCACTACCGGTAGCTCCAAATTATAGTCTAGAGGAGCAGGTGATTCTTTTCTTGTGATGGGAGGATGTGGGACAGCACTCTCCGAACTGACACCTAACTTATCTTCAATATATCGCGATACTTCAAGAAACCCAGTAGCTCGCTGTGTTATGCCTAAATGAGTTAAGAATCTGTCCACATATTCATTGGCTAAGCGACTTTCGGTGCGCGCTTGAAGCACTTGTTTTACCCTTTGCCATTTTAAAGAATAATCATATTCGGTTAGTATAATATCTTGCATCTTGTTGTTAATAGTAAATATAAGATAAACGTCGTTTAATTCTAGTAAATCTGAAGATTCACCCAACTTCAACTGGTAGGCAATATTTTCAATACTAATCGGTACCGTTCCATCTCCCCAGTGAAACGATGAATTATTAATGTAAATAAAAGGATTATCGCTTGATTCCTTCACCAACTCAGCAAATGTTTTTTCGGTGTGTAAGGATTGACGCCACTTGTCGCCTATATCCTGATTTTCCGTAAATAGGATCTGAATAGATAATTGCTGAAGCGATTTCTGGAGAGCCTGATGAATATTATTCGAATCCGGCTCCGCACGATTTTTTAATTCCTCAAAGAATAGTTCCCGAATAAGCGCCTGCTGTTCAGTAAAATCAAGTGCCTCTTGGTATTCTGGCGAAGCTGTTAGATCTTCCCTCTCAGCCCATTGACTCACAACCAGTTCATCAATCAAGATATCCAATACCCGATTATTCCTTCCCTTCAATTTGTGAAATTCCGGAAGTATCGTTAACTCTAACCTGATCACCAATTCCTCTTGTGTAATTGGAACCCCATTCACCAGGGCTACCGTATCGGACGAGAATTGATTTGTATTTTCCGTGCAACTGATTATTAGAAAAGAAGCGATTAATTGGAGATAACTCAGCGGTTTAGGCAAGAACATTTTAGGGCTGGACATCGGTGTGGTTGCGAACGGTTATTGGGTGTCTAGGATAGCCAAGTGGGCGTGATTAAGGCCATATGAGCGATATGAGAGTAAGGTAAGGCTATATCTACATTGACGTCCTGGAAGGATTTTGGGTCGTCTGGGGATATTTGAAAGATAGGATTGCTGTAATGTTCGAATTATTATTCTGAGAAAGGCTTCCCCGTTACTTGGCTGAACATGTATGGTGTTATCCATCGCGGAGCCCTTTGGGATAACCATCGCAACGAGAGCATAGAAAACCAAAACAAACAAGTACTTAACTACTTGTAGGAGTTAACACTTGTCAGCTCCTTCAAGCCTTTACTCTAGAAGTTTTCAACAGGGTCACTTTGGTCGTCCCGAAAGAACCTATTCAAGTAATTAGAATAAATCAAAACTCTATAGAAACAGAGAATCTCGTCACGTTTTTCAGTCTCCCAAAGTCGGAGTAAGCATAGTCCAAAATAACTCTGGATCCATCCATAAGATTAAGATTAATTCCTCCGCCGCCAGTAAACCCCTCCTCAGTCTCAGCTTTAAAAAGGGAATTGTAGCCAAACCTGATTGATGCAAAATCAGAGAATATGTATTCCATTCCTGCATTGACGCTTTCGGCGTTGTCGCTGGGAGTGAAGGCCTCAAGCGAAATTGTTAACCGGTTGCTTTTGACCTTAAAAACGTCCATCGCAATCCCAACTCTAAAAGCTAATGGCAAATCAAAGCTACCAGTCTGATATTCAGAAACAATTCTGTCATTATTACCGAGCTTATTCGGATCCGGGTCAACAAGAATGAAAAGGTCTCTTCCCCGCAATTTCATTTTTTGACCGAAATTGATTATGGTGGCTCCAATTCGTAGTCCGTTAAAACTGGTAATAAAGAGCGTTCCCACGTCAAAACCAATGGCACTAGCCGATTCATTAAAAATTTGAGAGCGGACATATTTTCCGTTAAACCCAATGGAAAATCGATCGGTCAGATTGATGGCGTAACTCAAACCCAACGATAAATCTCCCGCGCCAAAGAACTCCCCTGTACCCTCTGGCTCTTCGATAGTCCGTATTTCCATATCGTCATGGGTTAACGAAGTGACGCTAAAGCCGATGGCGCCAAGGCGGTTTAGAGGAAACAACATAGCTCCCCAGTCAAACTTCGTATCAGCTATCAATTCGGCATGCATAAAACCGACTTGCAACGTTTGCAGTCGAGAAAGGCCCGCAGGGTTCCAATAGATAGCTGTGAGATCATTGGAAACGGCAACAAATGCTCCTCCCATAGCTGCGGATCGGGCGCCAATATCTATGCCAAGAAAGGCCGCACTACTCGTTCCCACTTTGGTAATATCTTGGCCAATTACTGGATTTACAATAACCGCGATGGTCAGAAAGCAGATTAACGAAATCTTACTCAACACTCGGTCCCTGGAAGAGTGGTGATAACTCTTTGTATATAAGGCCCTCAGCAAATGTTTAGTCTCATTAATACGTTACGCATTATTTTATTATGGCGAATTTTCCGATTTTTTCTCCCAGTTCCCCGGCATCTACGTGATATACATAGATGCCAAATGCCACGTCTAAACCATCCCTGGTCCTTAAATCCCAGGAAGCGGCTGAATTTTCAATGGAACTCGTATGTTCAATCACATCAACCAAATCACCTCTGATAGTGTAGATTCGGATGGTAGCATTTTGTGGCAAATGGATAAAATTGATCCGCCGTTCACCCCGGCTCCCTATACCTGCTGAAAATGTCTGCTTTCGCTCCCATGAGGCCACTGCCACGTATGGGTTTGGGACCACCGCAATCTGGTTTAGACTGGAGGCCGCAAGCTCACGATCGACCGAGGCAGCCTTGGTTTTGAATTCAAATATATCCCCAGAGCGAAATGGCTTGATGGTCCTTAATTGGAACGTGTCTCCGTCCCCAGGTGCCTGACCTCCCGTGCCACTAGTATCACCCAAGGTCACTTTCCATGTTTTTTTGTCTGATCCTTCAAATAGCGCCCTAATCCTGATGAAATCATTCGATGACCATAACCCATCACTATTCCCATCAGTAAACCTAAAATTGGCCGGCCGGTCTTCAGTAACATTCATGACTGTGAAATTGACGGCTTTAGGAGTCGAACTGGAATCAGTCCAAATAACTTCATCAAAAAAGGTAATATCATAATCAGCTGGATAAGGATCTACGTTAAACCCAAGTTCCACTTTGGAATCAAAATCACTCTGGCTGCCAGCAGCCCAACCGGTTAGTGAATCGTTCAATAGGACATCATTTTGATTATCAACGAAGATTCGCAGTCCATCAAATACATCACCCTCTATAAGAGACCCAAATTCATCCCTTCCAAAAACACTGTCAGTGAGAACCGTAGCTGGTGGTGAGGCGCTGACATTAATAACTGAGTAGGACTCGGTTACAAAAACGCCACTATGGGTAAATGCGATTTGATAGGTGTTGTCTTCGATTAAACCGGTGTTGATGATCTCTACACCAATTGATCCATTCCCTACTGGTACTCCAATCGGGTGTAAATCTTCTACGAATTGTGCGGTCTGATAACCAGCCACGGGTGCATTGGGTGTAACCACCGCGGTGTTGATATCCGTAAATTTTACATTACCAAACGCATCAACCTTGATAATACTGGTCGTTTCAGACACGGGAATGCCCTCGTCACCTACGCCCGGGTCCCCTTGATCATAAGCAGTTACGGTGTAAAAATAAGTCTGCCCATTCTGAACTTTTGAATCGACAAAAACATGACTCAGTCCCGAATCCGTCCCTCGATCAAAACTGGCGCCCTCGATAGTAACTGGATCAGGACCCGTTATATCATCAATCAAATCAAAAGTGGCTAGCGGTTTCCTGAAAACTGCATTCCCATAAGCGTCTGTAATTATTTTTACTTCCAGGAAGGAAGCTTCAGTGCTGCGATAAATCTTATATCCCTCAAAATCCTTCTTGAAATCCAGGAAAGCGTCCACCGATTCCTCCGCAAGTCGATCCCAGTACAGTGTTACTTTCCCATCTCCTGGAACAGCCGTAAGCCTTGGTTTATCGGGTGGTTTAAAGAAAATGTAATTAGCGTTGTAAATCTGCTGGACTGTTTTTTTGTTCCGGAACAGATCGGGCTTATCATTCCCAAAAAGCATGGCCATAGAGAGATTCCGCGTTTCGCCGGCACGAAAGGGAATTATAGGCCCGGATCCAAAAATTAGAGCCTGATTAGTTCCCAGAAGTTCGGTATCAAAGACCTTATTTGACATGCTCTCCCAGATCCTGTCATCGTTCTGGGGACCAATCCAGTGGATGGGGAAGAGATCCACATTCGTGAGCCCAATCTGATCCGACTCATCAATATCCGTCATTCCAAAATGGGGCTCTCCCTGTGTCGGGAAGCCATCTCCTTCCCCCTCATCAGGTCCGGTATAGCCGATATCCCCGAACCGGGCGCCGTCACGTCCGACATCATCTTTCAGCGGTTCCCCTTCACTCCACACACCATCGTTGTTATCGTCCGAAAAGGCTACCCAATCTCCGTCTTCGTCACCTTCCCAGTGCCATTTAGGCTCACCCTCGTTATAGATACCTACTGAGCCGAAGATATACTCACCTCGGGGGTTATTTCTG
>CAZJBG010000045.1:0-17007 GCA_964543925.1 uncultured bacterium | reverse complement strand
CGCGCCTGACGGTACGGGGAGGCGCCCGGGGACGGTTCGAGCCCGAAACGGACAACACCGATGTCGATACGGTCGTGGTGTACCGGGGAGGCTTCATCGACTATGATATTCCTCAGCAGATTACCTACCTGGAGCGCGACGCCCGAGTGGACTACCGGGAGAGCGGATTGGCCGCCGGGAAAATGGTCGTGACCTGGGAGGATAACCTGCTCCGGGCCGAGGGCGCCTTCGACGAACCGCCCACCCTCTATCAAACGGGCCGGGACCCCATGGTTGGCGAGCTCATGGAATTCGATCTGGTATCGGAGCGGGGCCGGGTGGTCAAAGGCCGGACAAAGTTGGATAACGGTCTGTATCGCGGTGAACTGCTGCACCGCTTTCCCGGCAATATCTATTACGTCCGGCGAAGCATTTACACCACCTGCGATCTCGATGCCCCCCATTTCTACTTTGCCGCCAACCGGATGAAAATGATCCAGGGCGACAAGGTGATTGCCAAACCGGTGGTGTTCTATCTGGCGGATGTGCCTCTCCTGGCCCTCCCCTTCGCCGTCTTCCCCAATCAGGCCGGTGGGCGTCGCACCGGATGGATTATGCCGGGGTATGGCGAAAGCCGCAAGGACGGGCAATATCTCCAGGGGTTGGGCTATTTCTGGGCCGTCAACGACTATGCCGACGCCACAACCTCACTCGACTTTTACACCAAGCGAGGTCTCAAAGCCGTTAACCGCCTCCGGTATAACCGGCGTTACCGGTTCAGCGGCGCCCTGGCGCTGACCTTTTTCAAAATCATCGAAGAGCGGGATATCGTCAACCTCTTTACAGACCGATCATCGCTGGAGTGGAGCGCTTCCTGGCAGCACCGCCAGACCATCGACCCGACCCAGCATTTTAATGTGAATGCCCGCTATACCTCCAGCCCCGGTCTCAATAGAAGTTTCGGTACCAACCTGCGCACCCGGCTGAACCAGCAAATTGTTTCCAATGCCAGTTACTCGAAAAACTGGCGAAGCATATCAAGTTCCCTCACAGTGGCGTTGCATGAGCGGTACGATCTGCAAGCCGTTGAGCGTCTGAAAACCGCCCCTAAAAGTCTGGGTCAGAAGATTGAAGAGCGCACCCGTACGCTGCCGAACATCAGGTTCAGCCGCAACAATACACCCATCTTCAAAGCTGCCAAAGGCCAGACGCCGGTGTGGTACAACAACATCCGCTGGAGCCTCACCAGTAATCTCAACAACAGCCAGAGCGTATTCTGGGAGGCCGATTCGGTTAACGCGGACTCACTCTACTGGCCAAAGCCGAAGGATACGAAGGTACTGAACCGCTCCTCGGTCCGACACAACGTGAGCTTCAATGCCCAGCAGAATCTTTTTCGGTACATTTCCATGAACCTCAGCCTCAGCATCACCGAGGGCTGGGTACCGAGCCACCGGCTGGCGGAGATCGATCCTGCTACCGGGGTCTTTGTAAGGGATACAACCAGCGGCAGGATCGCGTTCAATGAGGTCAAGGCCTTCAGCGCCCGGCACACGGGGCGGATTTCCCTCTCGGCACAGACCAATATCTACGGTATGATTCCCCTGCAGATCGGGTCTTTGACGGCGTTGCGCCACGTGATCACGCCCAGCGTGACCTATTCCTATACACCCGACTTCTCCAAGCCCGTCCTGGGGTATGATCTCGGTTATTTCCAGGAAGATAGCGCAGGGGTCCTGTTCGACAGGTTTTCCGGGTCCCCCATTGGCGGCACCTCGAGTACCGAGCAGCAGGCCATTTCCTTCTCGGTCACCAACCTGTTCCAGGCCAAACAGGAGATCGACGGCCAGGAGTACAAGCCTACCATCCTGAAGTGGAAGATGGGCACCGGTTACAACTTCACGGCCGACAGTCTTAACCTGGCCCCCATCCGCTCAAGTTTCCGGTCACCCTTCCTGGACAAACTGAACCTGGACATTTCCATGGTCCACGACATTTACGATGTGAACGAAAACAACCGCCGGATAAACAAAGTGCTGTCCTTTCCCCGCCTGGTCAGCATGAACGCGAGCACCCGGCTAAAGCTGGCGGGTACGCGTTTTGTGCCGCTGCCGGAGGAAGAAGAGGCTGAGCCTGCAACACCGGAGGACACCCTCGAAGTGGAACCGGACGAGCTGGATCAGATTGGATCTCGCAGCCGGGTCGGCAAACCGACTTTGAACCAGGGAAATCTCTGGGAGGCCGGCCTGAGCCTGCGCTACAATCTCCAACCTTCCCTGGACAAGGATAAGCGAGAAACCTTTTGGTTGGGGGGTGATATTAAAGCGGCCATTGGCCCCGGCTGGAAGGTGAGCTACTCGGCGCGGTTTAATATGCTGACCCAGGGGTTGGTCCACCATGATGTCCAACTCTACCGGGAGCTGCACTGCTGGGAGTTTGCCTTTAACTGGACACCTTCCGGCCCGGGACAGGGATTTTACCTGCGCGTCAATGTGCGGGACCTTGACCTTAAGGATATCAAGTTTGAATCGCGGGGGGGGCGACAGAGTGTCCTCGGGGGATTCTAGGGAGCAAACGATGGTCGCTCACCAGCGACGTTCAAAAACACTTGGATTTGCCATTTATTGGGGCAAACTTGCCCGGCTAATATGAGCGGTCTGGCAAATTTTCTTTCCACGGATTTCATCGTGCTTCCTATGCAAGCCACCGATGGGAACTCCGCCATTCGGGAGCTCCTGCGCCCCCTCGAGGAGCACCAGATCATCGAGCCCGACCAGAATTGCCTCGAGAGCATTCTCAAGCGCGAACGGCGCATGAGCACCGGTGTGGGGAAAGGGGTCGCCCTGCCCCACGGCCTCAGTGACCAGGTAACGGACGTGGCCGTGGTCATGGGAATTTCTCCGGGAGGCATCGACTTCCGGGCAGTCGATAATATGCTGTGTCATATTTTCGTCCTGCTCCTCTCTCCCCGCGATCAGCCCGATAAGCACCTGAAGCTCCTGAGCCGGTTCACCAAGATCCTGAGTGAAGGGGAACTGCGCAGCGCCCTTCTGGAGGCACACACACCTGAGGCTCTACTCGACACACTTCAGGATTGGGATAATAAGGAAAACGATGTCCTGCTCTAAGCCGGCCGGCGCAGACCCGTTGGCGAGGTTGACATAGGCGAGCAGGTCACGCGCATCAAAGGGGTCCGGGATATCCTTCCCGATGAGACCCCTTTATGGCAATTCGTGGAGCAGGCCGTGCAGACCACCATGTCCGCCTACGGGTATGGGGAAATCCGCACCCCGGCCTTTGAACCGACCGAGCTGTTCGTCAGAGGTATCGGCTCTGAAACCGAAATTGTGGGTAAGGAGATGTACTCCTTTTCTTCTCAAAGCGGGAAAAGCCTCACCTTAAAGCCCGAACTCACGGCTCCCGTTATCCGGGCCTACCTGCAAAACAACCTTGGCCGGGAAGCCCCCCTGTCCCGGCTCTATTATCTGGACGCCCTCTTCCGCCAGGAGCGACCCCAGAAAGGTCGCCTGCGCCAGTTCCACCAGTTCGGGGTCGAGGCCATCGGTTCCCCCCACCCCGAGCAGGATGTGGAAGTGATCGCCATCGCCCACGACCTGTGCCAGGTGTTTGCTCCGGAAGGTCTGGCCCTGCGCCTGAACAGTATCGGTAGCGCGGACGTTCGCCCGGCCTATCTCCAACAGCTGCGCGATGCCCTGAGGCCCCACGAGACCCGGCTTAATGAGCTGGACCGGCGGCGTCTGCAAACCAATCCTCTGCGCCTTTTTGATAGCAAGGACCCCGATACCCAGGCGATGCTGGACCAGCATGCCCCCCGGATTGGCGACTACCTGTCCGGGGAGGACCAGGCCCACTTCGCGGCGGTGCAGGCGGGGCTCAAGGCCCTGAAAATTCCCTTTGAGCATGACCCTAAACTGGTCCGGGGGCTGGACTACTACACCCGCACCACCTTCGAAATCACCGCCAGTGGCTTGGGCGCCCAGGACGCCCTGGTGGGCGGCGGCCGCTACGATGGTCTGGTCGCCCAGCTGGGGGGCCGGGACACACCGGCCGTGGGCTTTGCCGCCGGTATCGAGCGGCTGCTCCTGGCGGCGGGGGATGCTCTGGCGCAGAAGGTCTCGGCCCAGTCCGTCGACGTCTACCTGGTGGTCCTGGCCGATGAGGCCCGCCTGCCGGCCCTGACCTGCGCTAAGAAACTGCGGGCGGCCGGGCTCACCGTCATCTTGGAGACCCTGCGGCGGAGCATGAAGGCCCAGCTGCGCGAGGCCAACCGCGTCGGCGCCCGGGTGGCGATTATACTCGGAGAAGCGGAACTGGCGCAGGGGACGGCGCTGGTGAAGATCATGGAAACGGGCGAGCAGGAGGCGGTGGGGCTGGGTGAGCTGGCGGAGCATATTGCGACCATCCTGCACTCTGAAGCAGGGGGATCCTGATGTTGCTTTAGCAGGCATGGCGCTGTCGGCCCCGATCACGCTGTTCTATTCCAACCAGGACCCTATACCCTATTATTAAAGGGAGCATAAATAATGGACATCTATAAGAAACAGGATGCAGTGGCTCATGATGTGGTGGCGAACCTGGGGCCTCTGGCAGCACTGGCCGGTACGTGGGAAGGGGAACTGGGCATAGATAGTGCCCCTGCGGCAGCAGGTTCGGTGGAGACAAAGTTTCGAGAGGTAATATCCTTTGAGCCCATGGGTCCCGTGGAAAATGGGCCGCAGGTCCTGTATGGCCTGAGGTATGCAACGACCGCCTGGCCGTTAGGTACGCAGGATGCCTTTCACGAAGAGGTGGGCTATTGGTTGTGGGACCCCAACGCCCAACAGGTCATGCGCTGTTTCATCGTCCCGCGCGGGGTGGTGGTGAACGCCGGCGGCCCAGCAAGCCCACAGGCCAAGGCTTTTGAGCTGGCCGCAGTAGTTGGATCCGAGACCTTCGGCGTGCTGTCCAACCCCTTCTTGGACGAAACTTTTAAGACCGTGCGATACGAACTGAAAGTGACCATCCATGATGATGGCAGTTTCAGTTATGCCGAAGATACCCAACTGAAAATCAGCGGCAGGGAGGGTATTTTCCATCACACGGATGAAAACACACTCATCAGGCGCCCGTGAATCGCCTTCGAGTTGGTGCTGGAGACGGCCCCGAACCGTACCTTCGTTGGCCTGCTCACGCCTGAGCCCCCATGCCCCTCTCCCGCACCGACCTCCAATCCCTTCGTTCTCTGGCCCAAAAAAAGCACCGCCATGGGCAAGGCCGCCTGTTGGTGGAAGGGAGCCGCCTGGTAGGGGAAGCCCTGGAATCAACTGCCACTGTGGAGCGGCTGCTGGGCACCGATGGCTTTCAGCAGTCCGAGGCGTGGGCCCGGCTGGGGCAGGCGGCGGCCCGTCACGGTCTATTGCCGGAAATGATCACCGCCACCCAAGCCGAGCAGCTCAGCGACACCCCCCATCCCCAGGGCATTTTCGCTGTGGTACGGTGGCCTTTTGGTGCTGACTCACTCACCATCCAACCACCCTTGCTGATTCTCGATGGCATCGCCGACCCCGGCAACCTGGGGAACATCCTGCGGACGGCCGACTGGTTTGGCGTCCCCACGGTGTGGGTTAGTCGGGAGAGTGCCGATGTCACCAACCCCAAGGTGGTGCGCGGCGGCATGGGGGCTCATTTTCACCTGCCCAACCTGTGGCAGGGGGACCTGGCCGCACAGGCCCAGCAGTTGGAAACCGCCGGGGTAACCCTTATCGGCGCTACCATGGATGGGGGTCCACTCAATGAGGTTAAACCGCCGCCAACATCCTGGGCGCTGGTGTTGGGGAGTGAGGCCAAAGGCCTGAGCCCCTTCTGGCGGGAGCGGCTGGATGTGGCCGTCACCATTCCGGGGCACGGGCAAGGGGAAAGCCTCAACGTGGCCGTGGCGGCCGGGATCGCGCTTCATTACCTGCTACCGGGTAAGGGCTAGGGCGCAGCCAACGAAAGGCCCACGGCAGGGGCCAAGGCGGTATCTATCAGTATAACCAAGGAGCAAAGCCATGGACGCAACAAAGGAGCAGCCGCCGGTTGTTTGGGCATTATGCCTCGCAATAGCGGTCTTGGTATCAACGGGTTACTCGCAGGATCGGGAATGGATTGTAGGCCTTCGAGGCGGTCTTATGGCGCCTCAAAACGGGTTAATCCAGGGCCTGCATATGGTGAGGTACGACAGTGACGGCGCACCCACATCGCTCGATGTGTCGGGTTTTGGCAACGGCGGGACGGTGGAACTGTATGCCGGACGCTTTGCACCTGACGGGAGTGGTTTTATCCTGGCCGCCGGTGGCCAATTTCTGGTGACAACGGCCGACTTGACCCTGGCCCCCGATGGCCACCGGGAGGCCTATGATCATCGCCTGATTAGCTTCACCCCGGTGACTCTCAGCCGGGTTCACCGGTTCAGGCACCCGGAAGCGCACGCGATTCCCTACCTGGGTCTGGGAGTGGGGCTATATTTTTCCAACTGGCGGACTCAACAGGACCGGACAGTCAATGAGGTTTTCACCCGGACGGTTTATTCCGCCAAATTCATGTCGGCGGGGATGCACTTTGTGGCGGGGTGCCACGTCAGCGTCTATCACGATCTGCTGCTGGAAGGGCAGTTCAGGTACAGTTACATACCCAGCAACGTTCGGACCACCCATGAGGAGTCCAATACGAGCGTCGAGTACCTGGGGCTAAACATCGGCGGTACCGCGTTGCAAGTTGGTCTGGCCTTCAAGCTTTGACGCATCAAGTCGAAGCTCACCAGCTGTTGAGCGCACCGCTGGAACGCGCGCCATAGGGACCGCCTTTGCGGTTTACTCCCCGATGATCTTCACCAGCGCCCGCTTGCGCCTGCGGCCATCGAACTCGCCGTAGAAGATCTGCTCCCAGGGGCCGAAATCCAACTTCCCCCCGGTGATGGCTACCGTCACATCCCGGCCCATGATCTGCCGTTTGTGGTGGGCGTCGCCGTTGTCCTCCCCGGTGCGGTTGTGGTCGTACCGTGAGAGGGGCTCGTGGGGGGCCAGCTCCTCCAGCCACCTCTTGTAGTCCCGGTGCAGGCCCGGCTCGTCGTCGTTGATGAACACCGAGGCCGTGATGTGCATGGCGTTCACCAGGCACAACCCCTCCTTTACCCCGCTATCGGTAACGGCCGCCTCAACCTCCGGCGTAATATTGACGAAGTCCATCCGGGCAGCGACCTTCATCCACAGTTCTTTGCGGTAGGATTTCATGGTGTCTCCTTTGATATCGTAAGTTACGCTCTTGTGATAGAAGCTGTAAGGGCGTATGGCCATACGCCCCTACATGAGGACACCACATGAACAGGAATCAATAGCACAGTCATGAACTACCTGGCCCACTTCTACCTGTCTCATGATGGTTCGGACGCCCTGGTGGGCAGCCTCTTGGGGGACTTCGTCAAGGGGGATGATCATCACGAGTATCCCCCCGGTATCCAACGGGCCATCCTCATCCACCGCCGGATCGACAGTTTCACCGACGCCCATCCCGTCGTCTCCCGCAGCAAGCGCCGCCTCAGTGACACCCACCGCCATACCAAGGGCATCCTCATCGACCTGTTCCACGACCACTTCCTGGCCAGGAACTGGGGCGATTACGCCACGGTCCCCCTGGCCGAGTTCACCCGCCACGTTTACCAGACGCTCACCGGTTACCGGGAGATCCTGCCCCACCGGCTGCAGCGGATGCTGCCCTACATGATCACCGACGACTGGTTGGGGTCCTATACCGAAGTGGCCAACATCGGCCGCGCCCTGCGGGGCCTCTCCCGACGCCTCACCCGGTCGAACAGCCTGGGTCAGGGGGGCGCTGAGCTGGAGACGAACTACGCCGCCCTGCAGAGCGATTTCCAGGTCTTCTTCCCGGAACTCACGGCTTACGTGGCCAGCCTTGAGGGGGCCAGCCCCGGCCCCTGGCGTCTTCCCACCTTGTCGTCATAACCCGGCGAAACGGTCCGTGGCCTCGATGAGCCGGTTCATTTGGGCCTATATTGGACGCTCTCTAATCCTTCGAAATCGGCATCCTGTGACCAGACTAAAGCCTTATGCTCTTTTGCTGTCGCTAGAATCATGCTGTCTGCCATGGGAATTTTATACTCAGTACTTATTTGAGCCGCAGATAGCGCCAGTTCTGAGCTAAGATCAATCACACGGCCCTGTTCCATGATGGCGACAGCTTGGAGTGCTGAATGTTCGTCGCGCTGTTGAAGAATGCGCTTGAAAACCTCATAAATGTTGACGGACGATACGACCAGATGCTCAGTGTCTTCAATGGGAGCTGCGAAGAAATCGGCATTCTTCCCATCGGCGAAGTACTCCAGCCATCCTGAAGAATCTACCAGGTTCATAGGCGGTCCGCTTCCCGGGCTACGTAGGTATCAATCCCTTTCAGGAATCCCCGCAGCTCGGCGGCTTTACGGACGGGTACGAATTCAATCCTCTCCCCGAATCGCAGAATTTGGAGCTGCATCCCGGGCTTAAGGGCAAGCTGGCGGCGTATTTCCTTGGGGATGACCACCTGATATTTCGGCGACACCGTTACGGTTACCATTTTATTCTCCCTTTTTTCGTCATACAATATATGTTAACGATAAGGATGCCGTAATACAATATGATTATCGATCAATCTGCCCTTCCACCTACCCCCAAGCCTCACCCCCCAAACCGGTCCGTGGCCTCGATGAGCCGGTCGATGATGCCGGGCTCGGTGATGGAGTGCCCCGCATCGGGGATCACGTGCAGCTCGGCTTCGGGCCAGGCCTTGTGCAGGTCCCAGGCGCTGGTCATGGGGCAGATGATATCGTAGCGCCCCTGGACGATGACCCCCGGTATGTGGCGCATGTTGGGTATGTCCCGGAGCAGTTGATTCGGCTCCAGAAAGGCGTGGTTCACAAAGTAGTGGCACTCGATGCGGGCGAAGGCCAGACTGAAGTCGTCCAGGCCATACTTGGTTGCAGCGGCCTCATCGTAATACAGCCGGTTGGTGGACCCTTCCCAGACGCTCCAGGCCTTGGCCGCCTCCAACCGCACCGCCGCGTCGTCACCGGTGAGCCGCCGGTAGTAGGCCTGGAGTAAATCCTCCCGCTCCCCCGGCGGGATAGGGGCCAGAAACTTTTCCCAGCGGTCGGGGAAGATATGGCTGGCGCCGTTCTGATAAAACCACTGAATCTCACTGTCCCGGCACATGAAGATGCCCCGGAGGACGATCTCGGTGACCCGATCCGGGTGGGCCTGGGCGTAGGCCAACCCCAGGGTGCTGCCCCACGACCCGCCGAACACCATCCACCGGTCCACCCCGGCGTCCTCCCGCACCCGTTCCATGTCGGCGATGAGGTGTTGGATGGTGTTCTCCTCCAGTTCGGCGTGGGGGGTGCTCTTGCCCGAACCGCGCTGGTCCACCAAAATCACCCGATACTGCCGGGGATCAAAATACCGCCGGTATATCGCTTCGATCCCTCCACCGGGGCCGCCATGGACAAACAGTACCGGTTTGCCGCCAGGGGTGCCGCACTCTTCATAATGAATCGTGTGAAGATCAGAGACCCGCAGGGCCTTTTCCGCATAGGGCTCGATGGCCGGATAAAGTTCTCGCATGGATGCTCCCGTTTATTTCCACCGTGAATATAGATTGTGAAAAGCCGGCGAGAAAGGGCTCATGGTCCTTCGCCCTGGTATAACAGTCAAAGACCTTTGGGGTGTGTATCGGTCGGCTTCACCCTTAATTTGGCTTAGGTAGCTGCAAGGGATGGGTGGACCGACAAAAACAAAAGCAAGGGGCATAAAGCTGGCTGGCATCCTGCGATGCATCGCCCTTTTCGCCTCCTGGCTGGTCGGTTTTTCCAATCTCACCGCCCAGGTCATGATCACGCCCGCCGACGGCTTGATCAGGGGCGAAGCTGTGAGTATCCTCCATAAATTTCCGGTAGATGTCCGTGATTTCGCACTGGAAATAATCCCCACATCAGCACCCCGGCGCTGGCAGGTCATGGCCACCATACCGGTCGCCGGCATCACGACCGGTTCAGGCCTGAGAGATAGGCAGATGCACCGGAAGGTATTCCTCCATGGAAAATCGGATACGCTTCGGTATCTGGGCCAGACCGACGGGAATTTCATGTCCGGCTCACACCAGGTGGATGGCAGGCTCACGATCAATGATCAGACCCATCCCCAGCCCCTGACGGTCCAGGTCCGGGCATCAACCGACACGTTAATGTTATGGGGCGAAATCGACCTATCACTCCAGGCGTTTGGGATCCAGCTTAGTATGGTGCAGGATACACTACACATGGAATTTCGATTCACCTTACCCCGCACACGGCTGATCGGTATCGAATCAGGCGATACCCGGCGATAGCTCCACGACACCCAATCAGGGAAGATTCACGGGAATGAAAAAAGGCCCGGAATCGGACCTTTTTTCAAGGGTAGCACTGCCCTTCAAGCCACCCGTGATGGCCGTGTACCTCGCTCGGGAGGCACTCGCCGGGATGAGTTGGGCGCTTACTTCTTGTAGATCATCATGAAGAGCAGTAGTGCTATCAGGCCCACAATGCCGTTATCGGCAAAGCTGGCAACTACAGCCCCAATATTATCGAGGATCCCCGTCGTTCCGGGAAACAGGATATCGATAATAACAAAGACCAATATCACAGACAGTCCCAGATCGATCAGTGTCTTCAGCCATCCACCAACACTGTCGATAACATCTTTGACTCCTGCCATAATCACTCCTCCGTGGTTGTCGAGAGTTCATCGCTCACGAGGGTTATTTCGGGTAAATTAACCCTTCCTTCTCCACCGCGAGAGCATGAAAGCGGTAGGAAGATTGAATTCGCCTCCTCGGCGAGGAGGCGAATTCGCCATGTTAGAAAGCGTCAGCCTCTATAGATTGCCAGGAAAAAAAGCAGGGCAATCAGGCCGACAACGCCATTATCGACAAACGTGTTGATGAGCGCGGACACGTTGTCAACAATGCCTATGGTTTGCCCGAACAATACATCGATAATCAGGAAGACCAGTGCCAAGGCAAAGCCTAGATCAACTAGCGCCTTCAGCCAGCTTCCTACGGTGTCAAACAGTTCGGTGACATTCGCCATGTTGGACCTCTCCTTTTAGTGTGCGGTGACAACTCCGATCATCTACCTCTTTGGGTGGTAGAATGTGAATAGGCATGAAATTTATTCCCGAAGTCCTCTCCCGAATCGGAAGAGTACCCCGGCTTAATAACTGACTGTCCAGAATCGTGGAGAGAGGGGTGGGGGGGAGTTTATTATTAGTTCCGGGGTGATCCGAACTAATCTCCATGCTAAATAGTAGTAAATATTACGGTAAATGTCAAGAGTACTGCTAAATTTATATCTGGAGCAGTTTGCCGCAACTTCCCGGTTGTTTGCCAAGGCCAATCAGCTCAGCCGGATAAATGTCACACGCGCCGAGAAGATGATCCACGCTTATACATTTTCCCGAGGGTGCCACTGCAAGGGGTCCGGGCATGCCCGACTGGGTTTTTCAAATAAGGAGCTCTACAGCCAGCGCCATAGTTATGGCAATGACGGGACTCCCTGGGCCCTATTCCCTGCGCACCGCATGCCGCCAACCTGGGTCGTTCATTGAAAACCCTGCTGATCATGCGCCACGGCAAGGCGGAAGGATACCTCGCCGCCCACCTGAGCGATTTCAACCGCTCCTTGACGACCCAGGGGCTGGACGATACCCACCGGATGGGATTGGCCATAAGCCGCGCCGGGGTTATCCCGGAGTTGATCCTCGTCTCAGAGGCCAAACGAGCCACTACTACCGCCGAACAGGTGGCCGCGGCTCTGGGACTGGTTGATATACTGTCCCCCAACCCGCGGCTTTATGGAGCATCCGCCCCAATCTATCTCGAAGAGGTCCAACAGCTGCCCGGGGAAATTTCCATCGCCCTGGTGGTGGGGCACAATCCCGGCATCTCCAGGTTGGCCCACGCACTGGACGCCACCGGTAACCCCACGGGGGGCTTTCCGCCGGGCGCGGTGGCCTGCTACGAGTTTGCCGTCCAATCCTGGGACGAGGTCCACTTTCACCAGGGGAACTGTCGCTGGTTCACCCAACCGAGCGAGGTGCACCGTTAGGCCTGAGTCCCCTTTCATACTTGGAAATATTCGTCCCCACGTCAAATTGCAAGATCGGGCCTTGGTATCCGGCTCAGTGAATGTATATTTGCGGGCTGCAATGCCAGTGTTGCAGCACAGTTGCAGGTCAGGAATTCCCCGGGCAGGTGTGACTCATGGATTGGAAACGTTTACAATGATGCGATGGTTAAGTGAAGAGGATTGCTGACATGGTGCAAATAAATATGTACGTCACGACCTGGTGCCCTTACTGCACGCAGGCTAAGCTGCTGCTGGAATCGCTGGGACAGGAGTGGACAGAAATCAACATTGATAAAAAGGGACTGTCCCGATATGATCTGGCCAAGCTCACCGGCGGATATACCGTGCCTCAGATCATCATCGGTGACCAACCCGTCGGCGGGTTTTCCGAACTGTTCGCTCTGCATCAATCGGGCAAGCTGCAAGCCATTCTAGCGGATCAGGCCGATGCTTGACCTGGTCCCGGATGAGATTGCAGCCTATTGCCGTCGTCATACCACCCCCGACGATTCCCTCTACCAGGAGATCATCGATTATACCCAGGCCAATGAGAGTGTGCCCCAAATGCTCTCGGGTTATCAGGTGGGGGCCTTCCTCCAACTGCTGGTCCGTACACTCAAGGCCAAACGTGTGTTGGAGATCGGCACCTTTACCGGCTACAGCGCCCTGAAGCTGGCCGAGGCTCTGCCGGAGGACGGTGAGGTGCATACCTGCGACATCGATGCGACCCATGTCCAGATCGCCCGGCGGTATGCCGCCCAGGCGGCCTGGGGCCAGCGGGTTACGGTCCACCTCGGCCCTGCCCTGGAGACGGTGGCCGGTCTGGAAGGGCCCTTCGACCTGGCCTTCATCGACGCCGACAAGGAAAACTACCCCCACTACTACCGGGCCTGCCTCCCCCTGATGCGAACAGGCGGCGTCCTGGTCCTGGATAACGCCCTGCTAAGCGGCCGGGTCGTCGGGCCCCTCGACCCCCAGACCAGCGCCATCGACGAAACCAACGCCTTGATCACCGCCGACCCCCAAGTCACCAACGTTCTGCTGCCCATCCGCGACGGGCTGATGGTGGCCTACAAGCAGTAGCAAAGGGCGAACCGGACGAGGGGGTCACGTGCCGGTGAGGCTAAAAGCGCCGCCCCAGTGCAAAAGAGGTGCTTATCCCCAGAGGCCCCAATAGCTTGACAGCGCCATCAAAGGTGAAGCCGCTCAAGCGCTTACCGGCGCCGGCAGCAGAGGCTGAAGGGGCTGGCGATTGCGTCCCCAATCCCACGGATAATCCGGAGAACAGATCGGCATTGGCTTGACCCCTGGTATAGTCCAATTTGCCCTGGTCCAGACCGATGCGCAGCACGAGGGAACGGGGCAGTTTGAACTCGCCACCCAGACGCAGCAGCAACCGGTGAGTCGCCAGGTCCTGTCCCCCGGAGACGTAGAGGGTCAGCGGCAGGTGCACCAGCGTTTTTGACAGGCCCAGGAGCCAGGCACTGGGGAGTTTATCGGCCGGGGCCGCACTAGCGTAGGATTTCACGAAGCGCCCCTGGTTCTGCACCACGGCCCCCAACCGAGCGCCCAGACGCGGCAACTCCGCCTGCACGCCGAAAGACCACACCACGGCCAACGCCCAAACTTCCTGCAGGGAACCAAACAGGGCGCCGGCGGAGCCCCCCACTGACACGGACGTACCGATACGCCGCATGATCCCACCCCGAATGAGAACCTCACCGGCTTTATAATCATCCTGCCGCTGTCCATGCTCATCGTAGCCCTGAAACGTGCCGTAACCCAGACTCCGCAGCTCAACCCCACGAACCTCCCGGTCACCGGGATAGACCAGTTGGGTCACGATCTGGTTGATCCCTGCGGGATACAGGCGCATGCCCAGCTGGAGCCTCCGCTTTGATCCTGCCAGACGCAGCCCGGCCGGATTCATGCCCAGGGCCTGGTCCGGGCCCGCTGCCGCCACCATGGCGTTGGCCAGTGCCATGCCCCGGGGATGGGCGGCGCCACTCAGCCAGTCGAAACTGGTCTGGGCGGACAGGGGCGCCAGCGATGCAAGCGCCGCCAGCAGAGCGATGGTCATGGGCCGGTGGCTCAACGGCTCTCCACCTGTCGATGACCGATATCAGTCTCCATGATCTCCAGGGGCTTCTTCATCTCTCCAAGATTCCTCCGCATTCCATTTAGCCGTGATCAGGCGGCCTCGCCACCTTTTGGTAAAATAGGCCACGAAAACCAGGAGAGGCAACAGGATAAACAGAACGTTGGGATCGGCAGCTACCAGAAGCAGATTATAGCGTCGTAACAACTCTACCTGGTATCGGGTTTCAAAGGCGTCCAAAGTCTCCCCGGCGGCGCTGGCAAAAGCCGACCGAAAAGAGGCCCCGGTGCGGAACCCATCGAACAGGGACCGGAATATTTCCGGTCCATATAGGTCATCCATGAACTGGACAGCCACCACCGATTGTGCATAGGCCAGCTCGCTCAGGCCGGCGGAGGTATGGACGATCCGATGGAGCTGCTCCAGGGTAGTGAACTGGTTGAAAAGTCGCGCCCGGACCAGTGCCCGGTGCATGCTCCGGTTCAGGCTGCCGCTGGTATGGACGGCCAAACCCTCGTGGAACCACCCCGGGAGCGGTCCCCCAGCCCGGCTGGGGTAGAGCCGATGGAGGTAGATATGGGTGAGTTCGTGCAGGAGCGCCTCCTGAAAACGTTCGAGGGTGGCCGTGGCCACATCGACGGCCGGTCCCAGCAGAACGATCCGGGAAGGATGTTCCAGGGCCACGGCATGAATCCAGCTGGGCAATTCACGACCGGTCCATTCGTCCAGTTGCTCCCGGTTAACGGTGATGACCAGTTCAAAGGGGACGCTCTTTACCGGGCCAAAGCGGCTCACAAGCGTCAGGGACAGGTCTTCGGTCATGTGGCGCAGATCGGTTGCGGCCGCCTCCGGGTACTGGGCCGGAACGTAGAGGGTAAAATCGCCCACCGCACTGGGATACGTTCCAACGGCCAGCAGCGGCTCCTTGGGTGGAGGGGCGGCGGCCCCGGCTTCTAAACTGCCCACCAGCAGCATACAACCGATCCAGGCCAACCGCCGCCGACGCCCCCTACGGCGATTCACAACAGGTTCACCGGATCAACATCGATCTTCAACCGGACACCCTTTTGGCTGCGTACGAGCCAGGCCCGGGGGATGCGACTCAGAGCATGCTGGCGCAGCCGCTGCCCACTCGGATCCAGCTGCCGGCTGGATCGCAGGAGCAGGTGGACCCGCCACAATCCCCGGAGCCGCTCGAAGGGCGCGGAGGCCGGCCCCAGCAGGGTCATACCTTTTGGGGCCGGGACCAGCCGGGACCGCAGCTCCCGGCCCATACGCCACACGTTTTCGGAGTTCTTCCCCTGCAGCAGCAGCCTGATCAGGCGGGAAAAGGGGGGATAGAGCAGCTCCTGACGTTCGGCCAGCACCTGGTTGTAGAAGCGGTGGGCATCGAGACGGGCAGCCGCCTTGATGGCCGTGTCGGTAGGATGGTTGGTCTGGATGATCGCCTCGCCCGGTTTGTCCCGATGGCGTCCGGCTCGTCCACAGACCTGGTACACCAGCTGGAAAGTGCGTTCCCCGGCCCGGAAGTCGGGCAGGGAGAGTCCCGTATCCCCATTGATCACCCCCACCAACGTGACATTGTGGAAGTCCAATCCCTTGGCGATCATCTGGGTCCCCAGGAGAATATCGAAGCGACCCTCGTCGAAAGCCTGCAATATCTTGTGATGGGCCCCCCGGCGACGGGTGGTATCGGCATCCATACGCGACACCGCGGCCCCAGGGAAGAGTTGGTTCACCAGCTCTTCGACCTGCTCGGTCCCCACCCCGTGGAGGTAAATATGCGGGCTGTCACACTCCGGACAGGCCTCAGGTCCCGGGGCCGTATAGCTGCAGTAATGGCAGACCAGCGTCCGGTGCCCCTTATGATAAGTGAGCAACACGGCGCAGTTGGGACAGGTGGCCGTGTAGCCGCAATCGTTGCAGCCGCTGATGGGGGCGAATCCACGCCGGTTCTGCAGCAGAATCACCTGCTCCCGCCGCTCGAGCCGCGCCCTGATCGCTTCCACCAGGACCTCGGACAGGACCAGCCGGTAGTTGCCGGTCCGCCGGCGCTCCACATTCAGGTCCACCAGCCGGACATGGGGATATACCGCACCACCAAATCGCTCGGTGAGTTCCACGCTGGCGAACCGGCCCGTCAACCCGTTGTAGTAGGATTCCACGCTCGGGGTGGCGCTGGTGAGCAGGACGATGGCTTTGGCGTGTTTGCCGCGCACCAGAGCGACATCCCGGGCGTGATAGCGCGGGGCCGGGTCTTCCTGCTTGTAGCTGCCCTCCTGTTCCTCATCAACGATGATCAGGCCCAGGTTCGGCAGGGGGGCGAAGAGGGCGCTGCGGGCGCCCACCACGACCGACAGGCGGCCGTTGAGCAGCTGCTGCCAGGTCCAGGCTTTCTCCGCTGTGGACAGGTGACTGTGCCACAGGGCCACCTCCCGGCCGAACGCCCCCCTAAACCGCTGGGCTACCTGGGGTGTCAAGGCGATTTCGGGCACCAGCACCAGGACAGACCTCCCGTCCGCCAGGACATCCCGGGCCGCCTTCAAATAGACTTCCGTTTTGCCGCTGCCCGTGACCCCCTGCAGGAGAAAGGGGGTGAATTCACCGGTCTTCCGGCCCTTCGTAATGGCGGCCAGGGCCTCCTCCTGCTCCTTCCCCAGGGTCACCTCCTTGGGCGCCGACATTGGCAACGGGACCAGTGGGTCAGCTTCCAGGTCTTGATCTTCCAGCGTCA